>JAJWXI010000018.1:3499-19055 GCA_021641225.1 Collinsella aerofaciens
CGCCGCAACGTCGCCACCGACGGCTCCGTCGAGGTTTCCTCCAACATCGGCGTGGTCGCCACCTCCGATAACGAGGTCAAGATCATGCTGTCCCCGCGCTCCTCGATCACCTCGCTGCAGAACGAGTTCAAGGACCGTCTGCAGACGCTGGCCGATGTTCTGGGCTTTGACGCCAAGTTCGAGTTCGAGTATCCCGGCTGGAGCTATGCCGAGCATTCGCCGATCCGCGACATCTTTGTCGAAAGCTATCGTGAGCTCTTTGGTTCCGAGCTGCGCATCGAGTCCATCCACGCTGGCCTTGAGTGCGGTCTGTTCGCCGAGGCCCTGCACGGCCTGGACGCCATCGCCGTGGGTCCGACGCTCTCCGATGTCCACACCCCGGACGAGAGCATGGAGCTCGCCTCTTCCGAGCGCTTCTACGAGCTGCTCATCGACGTCCTCAAGCGCCTCGCTGCGTAAAGGACACGCTAACGGCGATCCAAAACCTATGCTGTTGGATTGCAAATGACATTACGAGAGGGGGCACCCGGTCTTTTGCGACGGGTGCCCCCTCTCTTTTGTTTGAGAAATGGGAAATTGCGGGCGTCTAGTCCATTTCTGCCCTGATGAGGTCGAGGGTACGCTGGCAGTTTTCGCGGACAGGGCCGAGCATATGCTCGCGCAGGTCCGTCATGCCAGGCAGATCGGCGTATTCGTCCATGACCTCTTCCATGCAAATGGGCACCTCGTAGGCGAGGTCCATCATGGTCGCAAAACAAAACTTCTCGGTCAGCCCGGCATCGGTAAGTGCCGCTTCCAGCGTGGGATCGCCCATACCGTGATAGCGGCGAATCGCGTTAGGTCCGATGCGTCCCACGCGATTCTCGCCGCCAACGCTCATGGCAAGGCGCGCTTTTCGCCGCATGCGCTCATACGCCAGACCCGACGCGACGTCGTACATGGGTGCGAGCGCCGCGTTTGTGCCTTTGCCTAGGATGAGCGAGTAATTTTTAGCGTGCGCATCGGGTGCTCCGATAATGGCGTTATAGAACAACATATAAGTAAAGAGCACAAGATTCATGTGATGGGGGACCGTGCTAATCAGCCGTTCTTGAATGTCTCGCGTTGTTGGTCCTCCATCGGCGGTGTATTTCTGGCTTGGCAATACACCGAGCGCCTGGCAAAAGTCCTCCTGATGCAGCCTTTCGATGTTTCCCCTGGCATCGACCGTTCTGTCGTAGCGTTCAACGACGAGTGCGTCCTCGTCTTCGAAGGTGCAATAGGAGACGTTGGCAGTTGGAATGCCAACACGCTGAGCTGTTTTCATGCAGACGAATTCGTTTAAGGCTTGATGCTTAAACCCTACGACACCATTTTTGAAGATATGAGTAGTGGGGGATGACCCTAGACATTCGCACCATTGGCCATCATGCCACGCTAGCGCAAATTTGCCTTGGTTGCCGCCCAGGGACCAGCTTTCGTTGGAGCCCATCCATGTCGCTCTTTCGTCGTCGCGAATTGCTTTGAGCTTATGGGCGATTTGAGAATTGGTAAGCGGGCGGTATGCCGAGACCCTGTCGCGGGCGGCGTCTAATTGATCGGTTTGACAAAACTGAACGGCGCCCGCGCAGTCAAGACCGATATGACACAAGAGAGTGACGGGGTTGTTGGATGCAACGTCATACTCAGCGGCAATAGCGCGACGCTGCTCTTGGCTGTCGGGCAAAAGGCCAAATAGGAACGGGCGGACGATGTTGTGGCCATACGTGCGATTGGAAAGCGGCATTGTTAGCGATAGCGGTACTCCACAGTAGGTTGGGGCGTACACGAAGCTGCAGAGTCCTTGCTTGTCTTGCCGGAGTGTGCCGGCGATTTCGCCACAAATGAGGGCTGTAAGTTCCATCGCCGCCATTTATTTCACAACCTTACAGCCAAAGGAGAGGTCCGAAGTGCCGGAAAGGCCTTGTTCGGCTGCAATTTGGGCCAGCAAGGCACCGTAGGAAGATGGCGTTCCTTGTCGAGGGGGCCGTCTGCCTGCGCTCGGCTTTGACGGGGCATTTGAGTTCGCGATACGGAGGTTCGCTTCCGTCGCTGGCTGTTTGGCGGGCGATGTGATGGAGTCGTTATCGCTCTGAACAAAGAGTCCTATGCCGAGTGCGTTAAAGACAGCCAACAGCTTGTCGAGCCGAATGCCGGTGGCGTCTCCCAGCTCGAGCGATGCGAGCAGGCGCTCCGAAACACCGGCTTTTTTAGCGAGAGCGGCACGGGTGATCCCCTGCGCCTCGCGCGCCTGGCGCACGTAGATTCCGGCTTGGCGCGCTGTTGCGATGGGAAGAGTATCCATGGCGATATCCTAACGTGCAGACTTTTGCATATTAGTATGACATGCAAAAGTCTGCACGAAAAGGCCTCATGCAAAACTCTGCATGAGGCCTTGTGCGGGCGTATGGCTTTTTAAGCCCCAAACGCCCGAATGGGAATAACGTATACGCCGTCAGGACGTTTATATGCGATTTCTCCCATTCCCGTGAGGACGGCAAGAAACGCTGGAGGCTTCGTTCGCCCCATTTTATCGCCAAGCAATTTATCCCTCATGCGCAGCAGACTGCGAGCGCCTTGTTCGACTTTAGCCTCGCTGAGCTTGATCTCGAATGCCCCCCATGTTCCATCCGCAAGCTCAATAACGGCATCGATTTCTAGATCTGAATCATCGCGGTAGTAACGGACAGGGTGAAAACCTGCGGCATCGAGCGATGAGGCATATACCTGCAGATCACGTATGCAGAGGTTTTCAAACGCAAGACCAAGCGTTTGATAGTCTTCGAGAAGGCTTTGTTTGTTGAGACCTAGTGTGGCAACGGCTAAGGAGGGGTCCGCAAAGTAGCGTTTGGGCTTAGTCCTCATGCGATTGGGGGAGCGTGATGCCGGAACCCATCCAGGCAACTCGTCAATTAAATAGAGTTGCACGAGGTATTCAAGATGTTGGGAAACCTCTCGTTTTTGGGTATCAGTTGGTGCTAATGCGCCATCCAGGGCAAATACATCACGGGCGAGTGTGACATTTGTGCTGGACTGTCCAAGATTTCGCGCAAGAGACTCTGCCACGCGTGAACTAATGAGCTCGCGTCCGCCAAGGTCAGGAACGCTCTTACTATGCACAGCTTCTAGATAGCCCATCAGTACAGGTCGAATTGTGTCAGAAGTTAGTGCAAGCGCGTCGGGCCATCCGCCGCGACAAATGAGCTCGGTAAGAGAATCGATTCCCGACGCGCAAGGGCATGGGGCAAACTCGCCTTTAAACAGGGCAGCTAGGCTTACCTTACCTGTTGAATCTCCACTCTCCTGAAGACTCATGGGATGCATGCTCAGCCGACCGATTCGTCCGGCTCCGCTGTGGTTCACCTTGTCTTTTGCCGGCGTAGAAGAGCCTGTTAGGATCCACTGGCCCTTTTCTGTGGTGTCATCGACAGCATGGCGCACGCAGTCCCAAACCTGAGGGACACGCTGCCACTCGTCAATAACGTGAGGGGTAGCGCCAACTAGTGCATACTGGGGGTCGGACTCGATGAGCAATTGGTTCGAACCACGATCGACGTATATGGCACTATTTGCATGAGCAAGCGCGGACCAAGTCTTTCCACACCATTTAGTGCCTGAGATTTCAACGGCACCGAACAGATTGAGATATTGATCAATCTTGCGGTCAATGAGCCGGGGGATATACGTGTCTTTCGTCATCGTTGCCATACTGTTTACCTCGCATTTCCCTAAATACGAATGAAATCATACCCGAAAAACGAATAATAGAGTCACATAAAAACGAATGAATCTTTGCCCAGAAAACGAATGGAATGACGATGAAGGACTGGATATCCCAGCCTTGTTGAGTAGGCGTTCTTTTACATGAAAAGGCCTCATGCAAAACTCTGCATGAGGCCCTGTTCGACATTGGGTTTTGAGCAATAGGGTTTGGGCGTTACAGCACCAAGACCCCCAGGTGTTCCAGCAGAATCTTGAGGCCGATGAGGATGAGCACGACGCCGCCCACGATGGTGGCGGGTTTTTCGTAGCGCGCGCCGAAGGTGTGGCCGATCGCCACACCGGCGACGGAGAAGATAAAGGTTGTGACGCCGATGAGCGACACGGCGGGGACGATATCGACCGAGAGCGCGGCAAACGAGATGCCCACGGCCAGAGCGTCAATCGAGGTGGCGATGGCCAGGATCAGGTATTCGCCTAGGTCGATCTTCTCGGCGTCCTTGCCGTCGCCTTCGTCATCGTCCTCGGTAAATGCCTCCCACAGCATCTTGCCGCCGATGAAGGCGAGCAGGATAAAGGCGATCCAGTGGTCGATGGGACCGAGAATCCCCAAGAACTGACTGCCGAGCGCCCAACCGATCACGGGCATGCCGGCCTGGAAGCCGCCAAAGAACAGGCCGAGCACCACGGCGACCTTAAGGTTGATTTTCTTCATGCCGAGGCCCTTGCAGATGGATACGGCAAAGGCGTCCATCGAAAGCCCGATGGCGAGCAGCACAAGCTCTGCGAGTCCCATGGTTTGGCTCCCTCCTTGCGGGCGAACCCGCGTGTACCTCTAGTGGGGGAGCAACAAAAAAGACCCGTGGCGTACGCGTTGCGCGCACAACCACGAGTCTCGTTCATTAAGGCAAGCCAGACCGTTTCGGCCAGTATGTTGACTTGCCGCGCTACCGGAGGCGAAACCGGTCACGCGACTACTCCCTCATTTATGTGAATCCCGATGCTACCACATAAGCAGCTCATTTGGGACGGGGCTCTCGGATGTGTTCGCTCATTCTGTAAGCATCGGATTTTGCGGGCGCCACAGGGGCAAACCGTGAGAAACTTATTGACGTTTATGGAGCGTATACGATGGGAGCGATGCCTTGGATAAGAACGAGCTGCAAAAGCGTATGGAACAGGCCATTCGCCTGACGGCACCTGGCCAGCCGATCCGCACCGCCCTCGACATGATCATCGCCGGTCACCTGGGCGCCCTTATCTGCGTCGGCGACACCGAAAACGTGCTCGCCGCCGGCAACGACGGTTTCCCGCTCAACATTTCGTTCACCTCGAACCGCCTGTTCGAGCTTTCCAAGATGGACGGCGCCATCGTCATCGATGGCGACCTTACCCAGATTCTGCGCGCCAACTTCCACCTCAACCCCGATCCCTCGCTCGCTACGAGCGAGACGGGTATGCGCCACCGCACCGCCGCTCGCATGTCGGTGCTCACCGACGCCATCGTGATCTCGGTCTCGGCTCGTCGCGCCGTCGTCAACGTGTACGTCCACGGCAAGAGCTACGAGATCCAGCCCGTCACCACCATCATGAGCTCGGTCAACCAGCTCGTCGCCACGCTCCAGACCACCCGCCAGTCGCTCGATCGCTCCTTGCTGCGCCTGACGGCCCTCGAGCTCGACGACTACGTTACGCTCGCCGACATCACCGGCATCTTCTCGAGCTTCGAGATCATGCAGCAGGCAAAGACCGAGCTTAAGGATTGCATTGTCAAGCTGGGCAACCAGGGCAAGCTCGTGCAGATGCAGCTCGAGCAGCTCGCGGGCTCCAGCATGGATACCGAGTACGACCTGATGATCCGCGACTACGCGAGCGATTCCTCCGAGGCTAACGCCGAGAAGATCCGCGCCGAGCTCGCCCGTATGACGCCTAAGGACCTGTCCGACCCGCAGCACGTGGCGGCGGTTCTGGGTTACGACGATCTGGACGAGGACTCCGTCATGACGCCGCTGGGCCTGCGCACGCTCTCGCGCGTGTCCGTCGTGCGCGATGGCGTTGCCGAGAAGATCGTCGACGAGTACGGCTCGCTGCAGGAGCTCATGGACGACATCAGCGAGGATCCGGAGCGCCTGGGCGACTTTGGCGTCAACAACCCTGCCATTCTTGCGGACTCGCTGTACCGCATGAAGGGCACCAAACAGGGGAACGCATAATGGCGCCCGTATGCGCCGTGGTCGTTGCCGGCGGCAGCGGCCAGCGCTTTGGCAACCCCGGCGGCAAGCAGCTCGTCAACGTGGCGGGCCGTCCGCTTATGAGCTGGTCCATTCGCGCGTTCGACCGTAGCGACAAGGTCGGCCACATCGTTGTGGTTTGCCCTGCCGAGCGCCGCGCCGAGATGCGCCGCCTGGCCATCAGTCCGTTTGACTACGACACGCCCATCAGCTTTGCCGATGCCGGCGATATCCGCCAGGATTCCACCCGTGCCGGCGTGCATGCGGTGCCGGCGGGCTTTGAATACGTCGCCATCCACGACGGCGCCCGTCCGCTCATCACGACCGAGGCCATCGACCATGCGATTGACGTGCTTGTGGGCGACCGCTCACTCGACGGTGTCGTGTGCGGCCAGCCTGCAATCGACACGCTCAAGATCGTCGACGGCGATAACATCGTCGAAACGCCGCCGCGCGAGCTCTACTGGGCCGCGCAGACACCGCAGATCTTTAGCGTCGACGCCATGAAGCGTGCCCATGCCGCCGCTATCGCCGAGGGCTTTATCGGTACCGACGATTCGTCGCTGGTCGAGCGCATGGGCGGGCGCGTCCGCTGTGTCCAGAGCCCGCGCGATAACCTTAAGGTGACGGTGCCCGAGGACCTGCGCCCCGTAACCGCGATTCTGCTCGGCCGTATGGCCGAGGGAGAGGACCTTCCCCATGTTCAGTAACCTGCGCATTGGCCACGGCTACGACGTCCACCGTCTGGTGGAGGGGCGTCGATGTATCATCGGCGGGGTCGATATTCCCTACGAGCGCGGCCTGCTGGGCCACTCGGATGCCGATGTGCTCGCGCATGCGCTGGCCGACGCCATCTTGGGCGCCTGCCGTGGGGGAGACATCGGTAAGCTGTTCCCCGATACCGACCCCGCCTACGAGGGTGCCGATTCGATGGTTCTGCTTGCCCGCGTAATGGACTACGCACGTGAGCTGGGCTTTGAGTTTGTTGATGCCGATTGCACCATTGCCTGCCAGCAGCCCAAGATCACGCCGCACCGCGATGCCATGCGCGCGAATCTCGCCCATGCCCTGGGCGTTGACGTCGAAAACGTGGGCGTCGCCGCCACCACGACCGAAAAGCTCGGTTGGGAAGGCCAGGGCGAGGGAATTGGCGCCTGGGCCGTCTGCCTGCTACAGAAAACCGTTAAGGAGTAACGAATGCGTATCTACAACAGCGCTACCCATAAAAAGGAAGAGTTCCAGCCCATCGAGTCCGGCAAGGTCCGCATGTACGTGTGCGGCCCCACGGTCTACGACAACATCCACATTGGCAACGCCCGCACGTTCATCAGCTTCGACGTGATTCGCCGCTGGCTCATCGCGAGCGGCTATGAGGTCACGTTTGCCCAGAACCTCACCGACGTCGATGACAAGATCATCAAGCGCGCCAACGAGCAGGGCCGCACTGCCGCCGAGGTCGCGACGGAGTTCTCCGACAAGTTCATTGGCGTCATGCGTGCCGCCAACGTGCTCGATCCCGATGTGCGCCCCCGCGCCACCAAGGAGATCGGCCCCATGATCGCCATGATCAAGACGCTCATCGAGCAGGGCCATGCCTATGCTGCCGATAACGGCGACGTGTACTTTGCCGTGCGCAGCGATTCCAATTACGGTCAGGTCTCGGGCCGCAACATCGACGACCTGATGGTGGGCGCGCGCATCGAGGAGAACGAGGACAAGAACGACCCGCTCGACTTTGCCCTGTGGAAGGCCGCCAAGCCCGGCGAGCCCAGCTGGCCGAGCCCCTGGGGCGAGGGCCGTCCCGGTTGGCACACCGAGTGCGCCGCCATGGTGCATCGCTACCTGGGCACTCCGATCGACATCCACGGCGGCGGCTCCGACCTTGCCTTCCCGCATCACGAGAACGAGTGCGCCCAGGCCACCTGCGCCTGGCACCAGGGCTTCTCCAACACCTGGATGCACACGGGCATGCTGCTGGTCGACGGCGAGAAGATGTCCAAGTCGCTCGGCAACTTCTTTACGCTGGCCGAGGTGCTCGAACAGCACTCCGCCGCCGCGCTGCGCCTGCTGATGCTGCAGACGAGTTATCGCTCGCCGCTCGATTTTTCCTGGGAGCGCCTGGAGGGTGCCGAGAACTCGCTCACGCGTATCGCCGGTACGGTCGAGAACCTGCGCTGGGCTGCGAACCATGCGACTGCCGATGCCGACGAGGCTGCTGCCGAAGCCTTTGCCGCCAAGGCCGCCGAGACCCGTGCCACCTTTAAGGAGTGCATGGACGACGACTTTAACACCGCCGGCGCCATGGGTGCCGTCTTTGGCTTTGTGACCGAGTGCAACCAGTACTTGGAGCAGGCGGGCGACGCTGCCGACAAGGCCGCAGCCCTTGCCGCCGCCGATACGCTGGTCGAGCTGCTCGACACGTTTGGCGTCGAGCTTCCCGAGCCCAAGGTCGAGCTGCCGCTGGGCCTGCTGGGTGTCGCCGCCGGTCTGGTTGCCTATACGGGCGACGATGTGGACGAGGCCGCTGCCAAGATTCTCGAGGCCCGCGCCGAGGCCCGTGCCGCCAAGAACTGGGATCTGGCCGATGCCATCCGCGACCAGCTCAAGGACCTGGGCTTGACCATCGAGGATACGGCCGCGGGCACTCGTATCAAGACCATTTAATCCCCGCGGGTTTCCCAAGCACCCGACCTTGCCGTTCAAACCGTCGCTCGCGTACCCAAGTACGCGTCGCTCCTCTTTCACGGCAATCTCGGGCACTTGGAAAACCCGTACCGACCGCCCGAATTAATGTCAACGGGCGGTCGTTTCTTTTGTTTCATTTGATTAGTGTTTAAAAGGAGACCGTCCTATGGCCGACAACCGCAAGCGTGCTCCGCGTGGTGGCAAGCAGGCCGCCTCTGGCTCGCGTCCGATTCGTCGTAACGACCGTGCCGCTGCCCCTAAGGGGCAGCGCGAGCGCACCCAGACTGCACGTCCGCAGCGCGAGCGTGGCCGCGATAGCGTGCAGACTCCCAAGGGCGAGTTTATCGAGGGCCGCCGTGCCGCTGCCGAGGCCCTGCGTACTGGCTTCCCCATCAAGTGCGCACTGATTGCCGAGGGCGGGGAGCGCGATGCCGCTCTGTCGCGTCTGGTCGATGACCTCAACGCTGCGGGCGTCCGCATTAAGTGTGTGCCGCGCGCCCAGCTCGATGCGCTGTCGAGCCATGGCGCTCACCAGGGCATTGCGCTCGAGGTGGGCAACTTCCCCTATGCGGACGTTGCCGATATCCTCGATCGCGCGGGCGACGGCCCGGCGCTCGTTGTCGTACTCGATCACGTAACCGACGACGGTAACTTTGGTGCCATTGTGCGTTCTGCCGAGGTTGTGGGGGCTGCCGGTGTCATCATCGCCAACAAGCGCGCTGCTGGCGTGACCGTGGGCAGCTACAAGACTTCCGCCGGTGCTGTCATGCACCTGCCCATCGCTCAGGTTCCCAACATTGCCCGCGCGCTCGACGACCTTAAGGCCGCCGGCTTTTGGGTGGGCGGCGCTTCCGAGCATGCCGAGGGCAGCTGCTGGGGTGCTCCCTTCGAGGGTCGCGTGGCGCTCGTCATGGGTTCTGAGGGCGACGGCATTTCGCGCCTGGTGCTCGAGAAATGTGACTTTTTGACCAAACTTCCCCAGCGTGGCATGACCGAGAGTCTCAATGTGGCCCAGGCCACCACGGCGCTGTGCTTTGAGTGGCTGCGCCGCAACGCCGGCGAGCTCATGGGGGAGGAGTAGCGCATGTCCAAGAAAAACCGCGCCAAGTCCAAGGCCAAGCGCTTTGGCGAGGGCTCGGCCAAGCCGATCGTTTCGGCCGCGACCTATGGCGTGGGCGGCAATGCGTTTGCGCAGGCCATCGCCGATCCGGTTTCGACGGTGCATTCCAATAAGCCCGAGCTGCTGGTGGTCGACGGCTACAACGTGATCCACTGCACGCCGCGCTATGAAAAGCTCGTGTACGACCATTCCGATGATCCGTATTCCAGCGACGTCCACGACATGGCGCGCACCGCGCTCATCAACGATGTTGCGGCGTTTGCCCAGGGACGCTACGAGGCCGTAATCGTCTTTGACGGTGCAGGCAACATCTCCAGCGAGCGCCCCAACCTGCCGGCCCGCGGCGTGCGCATCGAGTTCTCGCCGACGGGCGTTTCCGCAGACACCGTGGTGCAGAAACTCTGCATCGAAGCGCGCGAGGAAGGCCGTGCGTGCTCCGTGGTGTCGAGCGATGGCACCATTCAGGCCGTCGTCATGGGCAAGGGCGTTACGCGCATTTCGAGCCGCATGCTGGTGGACGAACTCAAGCAGATCGACAACGATGTGCACGAGGCCGAGGAAGCGCCCCAGATCAAGATGACTCTGGGCAGCCGCCTAAGCCCCGAGGCACTGGCAAAACTCAAAGCCCTGCGCGGCCGTTAGGGGAGTGGCCGTTACTGTGGCGTAAATGCATAACGGTATGCAGTCCTGTTGCGCCCCGTCCGCAATTCCTTTATTCTTAACAGGCTTCGCGCGAAAGCGCCAAGTGTGCCAGTGTGGCGCAACGGTAGCGCAACTGATTTGTAATCAGTGGGTTGCAGGTTCGATTCCTGTCACTGGCTCCATGAGAGTTTCGGGCTCTGTTCCCTCGTGGGACAGGACCCGTTTCTTATTAGGTTGAGTCTCGGGTGGGGAGATTGTTTGGTGCTCTAGTTTTGCCTCAATCTGTAACACCAGGGCCGACATTTGGCATCTAACTGTTACAGATTGAGACAAAAGCCAGGAGGTGCTGGGCGACCTGGATTGAGCGTGGATTTCTGGACGGACGAGGGAGGAAAATCTCCCGCATGAGCAACGAGCGTGGATAATCTCACACATTGGGCTTCATGACTGTCCAAAAGTGGGAAATTATCCACGCTCGTGCGTTCGGAAATCCTTGCACGATGATTCCATGAGGATGACCTCCCGATTTCCGAGCGAAATCGGGAGGTCGCTTGTGTCTTGCGAATTCGAACGGAGGGATCGAATTCGCAAGAGATTTCTCTGGGTCTTGCTAGTGGATAACCAAGGGCCTTCAGTGCGAGCAGCAGGATTTACTCAATATAGCTGGGGTTCTTCTTGATAATCACGCGTGCGGCGATAAACGAGACGACGATGGCAATGACGGCGACAACGCATGCCAGCACGAAGTTGCCCATGGATCCGTCAGGAGCGATAAAGATGAGTGCCGAAAGAAGACCGGGGCATGCTCCTGCGACATACTCCTTCAGGACAAAGATGCCTGCAGGGAGTCCCGCGCAGAGCGCGCCGATTGCCGTACCGACAAGAAGACGGGGACGTTCGATGAGGCAGCCGTAGAACGCGGGCTCAGTTACGCCACAGAGCGCGGTGACGGCAACCGTGGTGACCATGCCCCTCTTCTCTTTGTTCCCCTTAATGGCGGTTGCCAAGGCGAGGCTTGTGCCGCCGATGCAGAGGTTCGAGATGAATCCAAAGATGATGGGTGCCCAGCCGAGCTGCGCCAGGCTCGTAACTTCGATTGCGATATAGGCCTTATCAAGTCCGAGCATAACGAAATAGGGGTTAAGAGCTGCAAGAATCGGGGTGGCGATAAATGCCACGTTATCCATGAGCCACGTGACGGCATCGCTCAGCGCATAACCCATCATGCTGCCGGCGGGGCCAAGGATGATCAGCTCAACAGGCACGACGATGACCATGGTGAGCAGGGGCTTCAGGAACAGTTTGGTAACGTCGGGAATGATCTTCTGAAGGCCGCGATCGACAAAGTACATGAACACGACGCCCAGCACGATGGGTACTACCGTGCTTGAGTAGTCATTTGTCGGAATGGGGATACCAAGAAAGTCGAGGCCCTCGGCGCCGCTAATGGACGAGCTGATCATGATTGCGCCCAGCAATGCGCCCATGATGGGCTGCATCTTCATGACGGCGGCGAGCTGATAGCCAAGATAAACGGGCAGGAAGCTAAATGAAGCGCTGAAGATCGCCAGCAGAACCTGGGCGGTTCCGCTATCGGTGCTCAGTCCGCAATAATTGACCAGGAGATTCTTAATTGAAAGAATAAGTCCGCCAACGATGAGCGCCGGAACAATGGGCATGAATACCTGTGCGGAGATGTTTCCGAATTTTTCAATCAAGCCCATAGCGGTGTTACCGCTTTTGATACTCTCTGCAAGGTCTTTAGCGGTTTGGGCGTCGTCGGCGACCGTGCCGCCGCCAACATCGATTCCCGTGAAGTCGAGGAAGTCGTTGTAAGCCTCGGTGACGTTGGGACCGATGATTACCTGGAGCTGTCCTCCGCTGACCACTGCCCCGAGTGCCTGGTCGGCCGATTTGGCAAGCTGGAGGTCGATAATCGAGGTGTCTCGTGCGTCGATGCGAAGGCGCGTCGCACAATGAGTTACCGCTGTAATGTTCTCTTTGCCACCAACGGCCTTTAGGACTGTTTCGGACATTGCCTGGTATTTCATCTCTTTCTCCTAACCTTCCTGCTCTTGATACTTCGATATAAGGTCTCGGTACCAATACCAGCTCTTTTTGGGGGTACGCTCCAGATTGTGCTCAAAGTCGATATGGACAAGTCCGTATCGCTTTTCGTATCCGTTAATCCAGCTGTACAGATCCATCGTTGACCAGAGGTAGTAGCCTTCAACGCGCGCACCGTCGTGTTTGGCCCTCATCATGTGCTCAATGAACTGCCCCAAAAGCTCGATACGGTCATCATCGTGGATCATTCCGTCTTCATCTGGTTGCTCGTAGGCGCCATGGCCGTTTTCCGTAATGAAGATACGGGGCGCGCCATAACGCTCGTGGATATCCATGATGGTTGAATACATGCAGCTCGGGAGTATTTCGCGGCCCCATTTATTGCGGGGGACATTGTTGTCGCGTGCGCTTTCAAACAAGGGTGCTATGCATTTTCCTTCGACCTTTTTGCTCGAACTGCCCTTGTTGTTCGCCGAAACGGCAAGCTCTCCGCCGTGCCAGTCGGTTACATACTCTCGGCAATAAACGTTGAGACCAATAAAATCGACCTTACCGTCTTTGAATTCTTCTACGTCATTTTGAGATCGATAGAGCGTGACGCCAAGTTTTTCAAGAACTTCATCCATTTCTGGCGGCAACTGACCTTGAAGTGCTGGTGCCAGAATCATGCGATTGGCAAAAAAGTCTGCATAACGAAAAACATCTTCGGGGTGCTTGGTCGCCGGGTCTAGCTCGACAACGCCGCCATCGTGGACGGCGCCAATGCTGCCGTCGTAGCCCATTTGACGATACGCTCGGACTGCGAGTGCGCTTGCGCGCATTAGGTTGTACTGAAATTGCATGTACGCCTGAACGTCGAGTGATCGATTGGGGGGATAATTGCCCAACATGTTTACGCAATAGCTGTAAAAATGCGGCTCGTTAACGGTTGCCCAGATTTTGACACGGTCCGCAAAACGTTCAAAACAAATCTTTGCATAGTTGCAGAACCACTCTGCCATGTCGTTATTCAACCATCCACCTTTACATGCGAGCGTGTAGGGCAGATCGTAGTGGAACAACGTGACGTTGGGCTCTATACCATTTTCGAGGCAGCAATCAATGACGCGATTGTAAAAATCGATGCCCGCTTCATTCACTTCACCAATCCCTGTGGGGATGATTCGGCTCCACGAAAGGGAGAAACGATAGGTGTTCTGTCCGCCTTCTTTCATCAGGCGGATATCTTCTTCGTAGCGATGGTAAAAGTCGCAGGACACATCGCCGTCAACATGGTTGATGTTCTTATTGCTCGTGTGGCTAAAGAAATCCCATTCTCCAAGGCCTTTGCCGTCTTCGTTCCAGGCTCCCTCACACTGATAAGACGCCGTGGCGGAACCCCACAGAAACGGCATGTTGTTCTCGTTGCCCATGAATCCCCTTTCCATCATTCAACGCGGTGGATACGTGCGGTGGATTTACGATTAAGATGACGTCAACTGATTTGAATCATAGGAAAACGACCGAAGCTGATTGATTCAATAAATGAATCATGATTTCGAGGAGAGCGGAAAGAGGGAACACGTGAATATCAATGATTTCGATGTCCTCAATCGTATTAGCTCCATCATCAACAGCGAGTCTGGATCAAACGATGCCGCCATCGCTCGATATCTCATCGCCCACCTTAGGCGCTCAAGTGAGATCAATGTCGCCGCAATTACCCGCGATGCGTTTGTGACTCGCTCCGCCGTGCGCCGTTTTTGCAATCGCTTGGGCTATCAATCTCTCAGCGATTTGAAAGAGTCATTTTCCCAGTCAGTCTTTCCGAGTGATTTAAGTCATAGAGATGAGGGATATGGCTACGAGGAGTACAGGGCGGAGCTCGACGTGCGCATGATCGAGATGTTTGCCGAGGTCGAAAGCGGCGTATCCGATGTTGTCATTAAGCATCTTGCCGATGAAATAGAGGGCCACAAAAACGTTGAGATCTGGTGCACCAATAATGTAAGCGCCAATCTCGTGCGGTTTCAGCAGGAGATGTTCTATGCCGGCAAGATAGTCCGCATAGTTGCCGGGACCAATGTTGCGGACTCAAAGAATATCGAGGATGCTTCGCAGACGTTAATAATTCTCGTCTCTGTATCTGGGCTATTTGCGGCGCAAGCGCGCGAATATCTTGATTGCCGTGCAGGTAGGAAAATCTTGATTACTGCATTTAGTAGTGATGAAAGTGCGAGGTCTTTTGATCGGGTGTATCGACTTGGTAGCGCTGGCAACGGAATTGATCGGCTCGGCGTTTACTCAAAGTACGCCATGACGTATTTCTTCGATTTGCTTTCATCGTGTTACATAAGCCGCTATCCCTGCACAAAAGGCGAACCGCTCTATGGGGCTACACTGACATGGCGCGAGTGATTGCGGCTGTATAGATGTCAATCCTACTCAAAATAGGTGTGAGGAATCGTTGCTCGTTTTGTCCTGTAGCGGCAAGGACCGTAATAAACTTTCAACTGTTATAGATTGAGATAAAGGCGAAACCGGCTGGGGAATGTCTCAATCTGTAACAGGAAGGGGAGGAAAACCGTTCTTACTGTTATAGATTGAGATAAAGAGTTTGGCTGGTAGTGAATTGTCTTGATCTGTAACAGTTAGGGACGGAATGGCCCTCTTACTGTTACAGATCGAGACAAAAGCCAGGAGGTGCTGGGCTGCCAGGATCGAGCGTGGATTATTGGACGTACGAGGGTGTAAAATCTCCCGCTTGGTGAACGAGCGAGGATAATCTCCCGCTTTGGGCTTGGTAGCTAGCCAAAAGTGGGAGATTATCCACGCTCGATTTCAAACGGGAGAAAATCCACGCTCGAATTTGCCGCGGAAGCCCGATCTCGACCTATATATAGGTGCAAATAGGCTGTTATCGAAGTTCGATCCTGAAGGTGTACTCCACTATGCCAAAGTGTTCCCTTGGGAAATGTCACCGCTACATGCAAATTCAGCGTCCTTCATATCCAAACCCGGCAAAACAGCAGGTCAAAGGTATATAGATACGCCCGGCACCGTGTATCTAGAGGTTTTCGTTGACAGCCCCCAA
>JAJWXI010000166.1 GCA_021641225.1 Collinsella aerofaciens
CCGGCGCTGGATGGTCTGGTGCTCAAAGTGCCTGCGGGTGGGCGTATCTGTGTGATGGGCACCTCGGGCGTGGGCAAGTCGACGCTGCTTGCGCTGGCGGCGGGGGAGTGCGCGCCGTGCTCCATGGTGTTTCAGGATGTGCGCCTGGTAGAGGGCGCCTCGGCTTTGGATAACGTGCTGGTGTGCGCCGACGCGCGCGTGGACGCCTCGAGTGCCGCGGCCCTGTTGCGCCTGCTGGTGCCGGGGGTCGATGTGCATGCTCGTGTGGCCGAGCTCTCGGGCGGGCAGCGCCGTCGCGTCGAGATTGCCCGAGCCCTGCTGTGTCCGGGCGGCGCAGTGATTCTGGACGAGCCCTTTACCGGCCTAGATACCGCTGCGCGCGACGCATGCGCCGAGGTTGTGCTCGACTTGCTCGACGGCCGCATGCTGTTGCTTGCTACGCACGATGCCGTCGACGCTCGGGCCCTCGATATCTCGGACATCATCACGCTCTAAATACTTACTCAGCAACAAAATGATCCGTTTTTTCTCCGTCCCCATAGGGTTGGGTATGGTATTCTATCTGCGGGGTAATACTTAGGAATACCAAGTAATACCAACGCCGCAGAAACAAACTCCGGATGCGGGCCAATCGGGTTGCCTTCACAGCCCGTCGCCCAGCCGCGTGGCCCGCATCTATCCGCACCACCGTCGTTTCAAAAAGGAAGCGCCATGGCAGAACATATGACCCCGGTTGTCGCGAAGGTCTTGCCCGAGGAAAAGGCGGCCTTCGCGGCGGCAACCCAGCTCGTGGGTACCACGCCGTCCAACGCCATCCGCATGTTCATCGCCGCCTTCAATCGCTGCGGCACCTTTCCGTTCGACATTTCGCCCAACGGGGCCTTTGGCAAAGACTGTCCCCAACAGCTAGTCGTTGAAGAACGTCCCCAATGACTAGTCGTTGGGAGGAGGTCGGCATGCTCAATGCGCTGGTTTGGGCGCTTGCCTGTTTTGGCGTCGTCGCTGCCGATATTGTCCTGAGCATGGTTTTGTTCTCCGTGCTGGACATCGTGTCGGCGCTGACGGGTTTCCCGATCGACAACCTCGATATTCAATGGTTTCAAGCCGTCGCTCAGACGGCGTCGTTTTTGATGGCGCTGCTATGGTGGCGTTATTTGTGGCCGCGGTCGTTTATCGCGCGCTGGCAAGGTGAGCGTCCGCTTGGCGGGGGAGTGCGTAGCGCGTGGAAGCGCATTGCCTGCGTTATCGTGATCGGCTTGGCACTGCAGGTGGTCGTTGGCTACGTGACCGACGCCGTACTGTCATTGTTGCCCGAGGTCGCGGCCGATTACAGTGAACTTGTCGAGGAAACAGGCATGGGCGACACCAGCTATCTCGCCGTCCTGACTACGGTGCTCGGCGCTCCGTTTTGCGAGGAGCTGCTGGTGCGCGGCATCATTTTTGAGTTTTCGCTCCGAGCGTTTAACCCGCAGTGCCGCCCACTTTGGAAGCGCCGACGTCTCGTGCGACCGCAAGACAGCGCCATAGTGCCCTGGGCGGCCCCGAGTACCTGGGGCGTCGCCGCGGCAATCGTACTGCAGGCGGCGGTCTTCGGCTTTATGCACATGAACTGGGTGCAGGGCTGCTATGCGGGCGCTGCCGGCCTCATTTTTGGCTGGGTGCTCGTGACGACCGGAAAGCTCCGCTACACGATCCTGTTGCACTTTGCCTTTAATGCCGGCTCGTACCTCATGGGCCTGCTATGGTTTGTGAACACGCCGCTCGACGCGGCAATTACGGTCGCTATCGCCGGCGTCATCCTCGTTGAGTCAATGCGCTCGCTGCGCCACGCGTGTGGGATGGACGCAGCGAGCGCGCCGCTGCCCTAGTTGCGACGCCCGCCTCCGTTGGCGCCCTGTCGTCCCTGGGCCGCGCGGTTGCGGCCTGCGGTGTTCTGCGCACGCGACATGCCGCCGTGGCCCTTGCTGCCCTTGGGCCCCTTGCCGGCGGCGCCACCGTGGGCCTTGCCGCCCTTCTTGCCGGTGCCATGTCCACCGCCGGCAGATGTCTCGCCCGGGCGCGGCGGCACGGGGCGAATCAGGCAATGCTTGGTGTAGCCGATCAGGTCGCGGCGGCCAGCCTTTTCCAGCGCCTCACGCACAAGCTTGTAGTTCTCGGGCTTGCGGTATTGGATGAGCGCACGCTGCATGGCCTTTTCGTGCTGGTCGCGTGCCACGTAGATCGGCTGCATAGTGCGCGGATCCACGCCGGTGTAGTACATGCAGGTCGACATGGTGGACGGCGTGGGGTAGAAGTCCTGCACCTGCTCGGGCATGTAGCCCATGTCGCGCACGGCCTCGGCAAGGTCCACGGCTTCCTTCATCGTCGAGCCGGGATGGCTCGAAATCAGATACGGCACTACGTACTGTTTGAGTCCGTATTCGCGGTTCAAGCGTTCAAATTTACGGCAGAACGCGTCGTAGACGGCGCGGCTTGGCTTGCCCATCACGGACAGTACCGCGTCGCTCACGTGCTCAGGCGCTACGCGCAGCTGGCCCGAGACATGGTGTTCCAGCAGCTCGCGCAAAAACTCGTCCGAGGCATCGGCCATGGTGTAGTCAAAACGGATGCCGCTGCGCACGAAGACCTTCTTGACGCCCGGCAGCTGGCGCAGGTCGCGTAGCAGCTGCGTGTAGCCGCTCTCGTCGACCACCATGTTCTTGCACACGTTCGGCCACAGGCAGCGCTTGTTCTTGCACACGCCGTGCTTGAGCTGCTTGTCGCAGGCCGGGCGGCTAAAGTTTGCCGTCGGTCCGCCCACGTCGTTGATGTAGCCCTTAAACTCGGGATCGCGCGTGAGCAGCTCGGCCTCGCGCATGATCGAGTCGTGGCTGCGCATCTGCAGCACGCGGCCCTGGTGGAAGGTCAGCGCGCAAAACGAGCACTCACCAAAACAGCCGCGGTTGGAGCTAATGGAAAACTTGATCTCGGCAAAGGCCGGCACGCCGCCCGCCGCGTCGTAATCGGGATGCCAATCGCGTGCGTAGGGGAGTTCGGCCACCTCGTCCATCTCGTCGGTGGTGAGCGTGGCCGACGGTGGGTTCTGCACCACATAGACGCTGTTGGGGTAGGGCTCTACCAGACGATGCCCGGTGATGGGGTCCATGTTCTGCTGCTGTACGTTAAAGCTGCGCGCGTAATTGAGCTTGTCGGCGGCAAGGTCGTCCCAGCTGGGCAGCAAGTCGTAGTCGTAGACCTCGTCGAGCGAGCTGGTGCGGTAGACGGTGCCGTTGATATAGGTGATCTGGTCGACGGGCAGTCCCGCGTCGAGCGCGTCGGCGATCTCGACGATCGCGTGCTCGCCCATGCCGTAGATGAGGATGTCGGCGCCCGAGTCGAGCAGTACCGAGCGCTTGAGCTTGTCCTGCCAGTAGTCGTAGTGGGCCAGGCGGCGCAGGCTTGCCTCGATGCCGCCGATGATGATGGGAGCGTCCTTAAACGTCTGGCGGATGAGGTTGCCGTAGACCGTGACGGCTCGGTTGGGACGGTGCCCCTCCTCGCCACCGGGGGTATAGGCGTCGGTGTGGCGGCGGTGCTTGGTCACCGAATAGTGGTTGACCATGGAGTCCATGTTGCCGGCGCTGACGAGAAAGCCCAGGCGCGGCTCGCCGAGCACCGTGATGCTGGCGGGATCGGTCCAGTCGGGTTGGCAGATGATGCCCACTTTGTAGCCGTGCGCGTCGAGTACGCGGCTGATGATGGCCATGCCAAAGCTGGGATGATCAACATAGGCATCGCCGCAGATATAGATGAAGTCGCACTGGTCCCAGCCGCGCGCGTCCATGTCGGCGCGGCTGACGGGGAGGAACTTGTCGCGGCCCGGGCGCCAGGGGCGTGAGGGCGCTGCTGGGGTATGCGTGGTGTGCCCGG
>JAJWXI010000167.1 GCA_021641225.1 Collinsella aerofaciens
CCTTATATAAGGGCTCGGCAAAGCCGAGCCACTGAATTTTGTATCAGCCCCAGAACATATTTGAGAACTGTGCCCGGAGTACATACTCCTAGGGCAGGAATGAGGTTGCTTTCCAACGCATTCCGCAGGGGGCGGCATTATTTTGTAGCGCGAAGCGCGGATCAAAATAATGCCGCATGCCCGAGGACGCGTTGGAAAGCAACCTCATTCCTGCCCGAACAGATCAGTTTACCTGCGCATTTACAAATTCGTAAACTTTTTTGAGAAAAGTGCTTGCATAGTTCTCGAATCATAGGTTATTATCTTCCTCGTTGAACGCGCGGGTCCAACAAAACGAAGCGCGAATCAACAACATAGCATGTCGGAGTGGCGGAATTGGCAGACGCGCTAGCTTGAGGTGCTAGTGACCGCTTTTTGGTCATGCGGGTTCAAGTCCCGCCTCCGACACCATCGCATTTGAGAAGCCTCTTCGGAGGCTTTTTTGTTACCGATAGACGGTGGGGTCCACGATGGAAACGCTTGAACGCAACGAGTGGGCAGACGTTGCCCAACTAGTCGAGATCACGAGCGATGCTGTCATCATCTGCGAGCTCGACGGAACCATTCTGCATGTGAATAATCGCTTACTTGGTTTGATGTGCGAGGAACGCGCCGACGTCATCGGTGGAGATGTTAAAGACGTCCTGTACTCGTCCGCTTTTGAACGTGCGACGGAACATCGTCTGCCATTTGAAACTGATGGCTCCGAGAACGAACTGATGCTCAAGCTGAGTGACGGCTCTTTTATTCCCGTCTTGGTTCGTGCGGGCTCCGTAACGCCTCCACGCATCTTTGGGCGCCGCGCACCACGTGTCCTGGTGGCGCTTCACAGTATCGAGGAACAGTATTCTCACGACCGGCAACTCAAGCGTGCGTTATCGGAGCTTAGAGTGGCGAACAAGCGTCTCTCTGGCACGCTCTCGGTCATTATGAGCACTGTGGGCTCCGATGAGTTACCCAGCCTGCTTGATACCGTTTTGAACCAGCTTGTAGGAACGCTCGATGCTTCGGGTGCCGCTATCTATTTTTCTGAGAGCGGCGGCTTTAAGCTTCGCGGTGTTTCCAAGGAGCTGTACGACAGCTACCTGCCCGAGTTTTTGCCGTATGGCGCTGGCATTCCGACGTATGTTCTTCGCGAGTCGCGTGCTTGTCGCTTGTCGATTCAACAGGACCTTGAGGGCGATAAGGCCGCCTCCGGTATGTTCATGGACCTGGATAATCGTTCTAAGCACCTGTTGCGCATGCAGGATATGCCTCCGTACCGCAGTGAAATCTGTCTTCCCGTTTTTTACGGTACGCAGATCCTTGGCGTGCTGGAAGTTGGTTGGAAACGCCCCCAGGCACCGCTTGCCTATGACGTTAATGTGCTCGAGGTCATTTGCGATTACCTGTCTATCCAGCTGGTCGGCATGGCATCGAGCCTTCGCTCCCGTCGCACGGCCGAGCTTGGCCGCTCGCTCAATGTCTTGCGGGATGAGTTGTTTACCTTTCTAGACGATTCCGCCGCGGCTACCCAGGCGGTATCGTTCGAGATCTGCAATATGCTCAACTGCCATTTTTGCCCTATTGAGTATGACGCCAGTCTGGATTCCTACGTCATAGATTTTGAAGGCGGCAGTCGCGTTGCTTTGCCGGACGATCCCGAGAAGCTTTTCTTTTCCACGACGGCGCCAGCGGCACGTTTGGGGGCTGCCCCCGATGGCTTTGAGGCATCTGTTTTGGGCGGCACGAGTGCCGAGGACCTTAAACACGTCCGTATAACTCGTGTTGACGAATCGATGCCTATGGGAGGCTGGCTTAGGGCACATGGCCTGCCTTGCCAGGGTCTCTACGTCGACGCCGGCATCGAGGCGGGGCGCCCGCGCTCTGAGGGCGATGGCAAGCACAGTAACGACGCGATCGTTCCTGCTTCTGTTGCGAAGGGCCCGACGACGCGCGCGCTGCTGCTTCGTGATGGTAGCCAAGAGCCGATTGATGACCTTGAATATGACTACTTGGTGCACTTGGCTCATGACTTTGAACTGATCTATGAAGGCGAATCTCAAAAGCGTGAGGAGCGCCATATCGCTCAGACCCTTCAGATTGGCATGAGAAATTCGCTCGGCGATGTTCCGGGCATCGCGACCGACTCGGTGTATCTGTCGGCCACGAACTCTGCATTGGTCGGCGGCGACTTCTATACGCTCATCCGTCTTCCCGACGATTGCGCCGTCATGATTCTGGGCGATGTGTCTGGCAAAGGCATTGAGGCTGCATCGATGTCCGCGCTCGTCAAGACGGCCCTGACGGCATATGCCTGGGAGGGCGCTGGACCGGCCCGCATGGCACGCTCCCTTAACAGCATGCTCATGGGCTTTTCGAGGGTCGAGACGTTTGTGACGGCCTTTATCGCCAAGATTGACCTTAAAGCCGGACGCGCAACGTATTGTTCGGCGGGCCATCCTCCGACCATGGTCATCAGGCCAGAGTCGATGCCGCTGGGTGGCGACGAGGCTCGTGGGGGAGAGGTCGAGCTGCTTGGATGCCAATCGGGGGTAATCGGTGCCTTTGAGAGCATGGTGTACGAGACAGGCGTGTTTACGTTCGCTCCTGGTGACATGCTATTTATGTACACCGACGGAACAATCGAAGCACGTGACCGCTCGGGTGCTTTCTTTGGCGAGCAGCGCCTTCGTGACCTTCTGCTCTCTGTCTCGGGTGAGGGCGTATCGGGAATCTGCGGCAAGGTCTTGGGCGAGCTCGACCGATTTACCGAATCGGCGCTGGACGATGACATTGCATTGGTGTCCCTTGAGTTTTTACGGGGTCGTTCATAGACGACGCTGGGCGGGCTGAATCCGTACGGTTGGGGAAACGAATGCATCGAGTGGGCTTTTTTGGGGAACCATGGTCGTATGAATGAGTGGAATGACATAGCGGTTTTGACGCCACCAGGCGATATCGACATCGCCACGGTGCCTGCGCTGCGTCGGCGGTTGGATGCTTTGATTGGCCGCGGCGTGCGTCGTGTCGTCATCAACTGTCAGGCTGTTAGCTTTATCGATTCGACGGGCTTGGCATTCCTGCTTACGCGCGCTCGTGAGCTCATGAGGCGAGAAGGCCTGCTTTCGCTCGTCAATGCATCAGGTGAAGTTGTTCGCTTTTTGGAGATTGCTCGTCTTGTCGATATTCTTCATGTCGCGGGGCCGGCACGGGAGTCTATTCCCGCCATTCCGGTGGGGGAGCTGCCTCGCTGGAGTAAGAGCGTCGAGGTCCGTCAGGGTATCGAGAATCTTCCATACTACCGACATCGCATCGCCGAACTCCTCGAATCGCTTCCGTTGCGCCGTGACGAGCGGTACGATGTCGCATTGGCGTCGGGGGAGGCGCTGGGTAATGCCTATGACCATGCGGGCGGTATTGGGTGCGTCCTGACGGTTCAGGCCTATGGCGATCGCGTTGTGGTTGAGGTGCTTGATCGAGGCGTCGGCTATTCTATCGATGAAACGAGCGAACCGGTCGCATCAGAGGAGCGCGGCCGTGGTATCAAGCTTATGCGTATGCTCGTCGATAACGTGGAGGTTGCTCGTCGTACGGACGGCGCCGGCACGCGCGTGCAGATGGTGAAGCTGTTTAGCGGAGCGCTGGAATCGTGTGCCTAGCCAATCGCTTTAGCGCGTTTAGCTACTAAGAACATGCGGCAGACAAGTTTTTTGAAAAAAGTACTTGCGTCTTTTGGACAACTCGCGTAAATTAATAACCCGCAAGCGGACATGGCTCAGTTGGTAGAGCACAACCTTGCCAAGGTTGGGGTCGCGGG
>JAJWXI010000168.1 GCA_021641225.1 Collinsella aerofaciens
GGCCATTTTGGTAGGCGCGCTCTTCCTCGTACAGGCGGCCGAGCGTGGGAGCATCGACGTTCTCGGCAAAGACCGAGAACTTGCCGGCGCGCAGCTGCGGGTCGATCATAAAGCGAACGAGGGGCTCGCCGACAAACACATAGCGGCGCTTTTCGGCCTGTGCCTTCACAAACTCGCGAACTTCGCGCGAAAGCTCGGGGTAGAACGGGGCGAGCATGGGATCGTCGTCGGCGGCGATCAGGATGGTATAGAGTGCCGGCGCGGTGTTGACGCCGTTGATCACCAGAGTCTGATCCTCCATGTCGCGAGCGGCCTGCTTGGCAAGCTTCTTAAAGGAGAACGGGGCACGGGTGGCACCGAAGATGCTGGCCACGTGGTCCTCGAAGATGTTCAGGAAGTTCACGAAAGATCACTCTCCGTATAGGTTCTTTGGTATCCGAGCAAATATAGGCATATCCCAACGATTATAGAGGATAGGGTTCCCGCAATCGCCGCCTTGACGACGACCGCGGCCGCAAGGCTGGCAATTTCCATATGGTGTGCAAGACAGAGTGCCGCCGCGGTGCCTATTCCGCAGCCGGCGATGGCAGCGATTGCAGCCAGGTTCGAGCCCTGCTCGGCACGCTTGGCATGGGCGTTGAGCAGCAGAGATGTCAGTGCAGCTGTCGCCGCGACGAGCACGACGGCAGCCCAGAAGAGCACGTCTCCCAGTGCCGCGGCAACATTGCCGAGCCCCAGCACGCCTCTGGCGGAAAGCGCAACCGTAGCCAGGTGGCCAAAAAGCGCGCCCATTCCCGTGGCGGCCGCGGCGCTTGCCGGGCCGAGCCAAAAGGCCGCGATGCCAGCGGCGACCCCGGCGGCAAGGAGGACGTCGCCCGTTAGACAGCCAAGTGCCACGACGCAGGTGAGCGCGGCGCTCGCGGCGGCCTCGGTGCGGCCCCAGGCGATCCACCAACCGGACATGGTGGCGGCAAAGAGCACCGCGACAGGCAGCATCGACAGGATGCCCTGCGCCTGCATGGTGGTGTTGGCCATAAGTACCAAAAAGCCCACGGCCGAGATAGCCGAGCCAATTTGCGGGGCCAGGCCGGCGGCCGCCCCAATCGCGATGGCCGCGGCGATAAGTCCGGGAAGCGCCGCGACGCCAGCCGTCTGCATGAGCAAAAAGCTAAAGGCACCACACGTTAGCGCCGAGATGGCACGCATGGTGTAATCGCGCGCGTGGCTCCAGCGCGTGCCGGCCCAACCAAGCGCGGGGTCGACCTCGATGGTGTCGTCCTCATAGGGCAACGATTCGATATCGTCTGCCGCGTGCTCGTCATCCGACAGCTCGCCCACCATCTGCTCCAGGCTGCGACGGCCCTCGCGCACGCTGCCCAAGCCGGCGAGCAGCTGGTCGCAAAAGGCCTCGATGCTGCCGGGGCGGTCTTGCGGCATGGGGGAGAGGGCGCTCATGAGCGCAGCTTCGGCTCCCGGGGGAAAGTGCGGGATGAGCTCGCTGGGGTAGGTGGCACCGCCGATGATGCGGCCGAGCGAGTCGCCGGGCGTGGCGGCCATAAAGGGAGCGCTGCCGCACAGGCCCTCGTAGATCACACAGGCGAGGGCAAAGACATCGGCGCGCTCGTCAACCGTGCCAGTCTCGATGTCGAGCTGTTCGGGTGGCATGTAGCCGATGGTGCCGCCGCGCGAGCCGCCAAAGCCGCCGGCAGACGACAGCCGCGCCATGCCAAAGTCGGTGAGCTTTACATTGCCCGAGTGGTCGATGAGCACGTTGGCGGGCTTAATATCCAGGTGGAGCACGCCGTTGCTATGGGCGAAGGTGAGCGCCTGGCCCAGCGCGTCGGCAATTGCCGCGGCCTCGTCAAAGGTGAGCGAATGGCCGTCCACGCGATGCAAAAACTCGGCCAGCGACATGCCATCGACATATTCCATGACCAGGTAGGCATAGGCGGTGTCGTGCGTAAAGTCGATAACCTGCACGATATTGGGATGTTGAAGCATGGCGGCGGTGTGGGCCTCGCGCAGGACGTCCATGATGTCGCTGGCGGGCATGCCGGCACCGCCCGTGAGGGGGATGCGCTTAATGGCGACGCGACGGCGCAGGTGCGTGTCGCGGCAGATCTCGATGGAGCCAAAACCGCCGGTTGCAAGCGTCTCGAGCGGCTGAAACCGCTTGAGCAGCTCGCGAGAGCTGGTGCCCTCCAAGGGAACGTCCGGCGAGAACCGGGCGGTATGTTGCGAGAAAAGCGGCATGGCCAACCCTCGTGCGTTTAAAGTTCGTTTGCGAGCGGCGGGCGCGGGGCGTGGCCCGTTCCAGCGTTCGCGGTGGCATAGATGCTGCTAGTGTAGCACGCTCGGGTGAAAGGAAACCGCATCCCACTTTGGAGCTCCAAAATGGGATGCGGTTTCCGCCGTCAATCTAAGTTTCGCCTAAGCGGGCAGCCGAGGCTTGGGGTCAGAGTTTCGCCTTAGCGCTTCTTCTTGTTCTTCTTCTGCTTGCGCTGCTTGCTCTTGGTGTCCTTGGACTTGTCGGCCTTGTCGCCCTGCTTGGCCTGGGCGGCGGCCTTCTCGGCCTTCATCTTTTTCTTTTTGGTCTCGATGCGGAGCTTTTTGTTGATGCGGGCCTTGAGGAAGGGGCCGAACTGCTCGGCATCGCCACGGACAAAGGTGTCCTTGGGGATCGTCACGCCCTGGTCGGCGAACATGGCCACAAAAATGCGCTCGCCGTCGAGCACGTGGTCGAGCTTCTCGAACGGGAAGAACTGCGACTTGCCGCTCTTGCCCCAGACCATCAGGCCGTCCTCGTTGGCGGCGACACGGCGGTAGCGGCCGCCCATGGACTCGTCGGCCTCGACGGCATCGATAAAGTCGCGCGCGAGCGTATGGTGCAGGTTCTTGCTCCACCAGGCCAAAAAGGCGCCGAACACGATCAGGACGATACCGAACTTAATCCAGTTGCCGCCGGCCACCAGCATGCCGATGCCGATGAGCGCGGCAATGGCGGCGGCGACGTACAGGGAGCCGCGGCGCCTGGGCGAGGCAACCAAGCGGGCGAAGTCGGTGACGAGGTCGTTTTCGTACTGATACTCGTTGAGGTACAGAATGCCGTCATCGGCTGCGGCCTGCCTCTCGAGCGCGACCTCGACCTGGTCGGCTGCTTCGGAGGGAACGAGGTTGCTCTCTGCGTCTGCCATGCTCTTTGGACTCCTATCGCGGCGGGCTCGCCGTACGGGTTATTATGGATGCAGTATGCCGTGCGACCGCATGGCCACCGCGGCAACAAGACTCAGTATACCCGGGGGAGCACCCATGGAATCGTTGTACCGAAAGTATCGCCCGCTCACCTTCGACTCCGTGGTGGGCCAGCAGCATATCGTCTCGACGCTCGAGCACGCCATCACCGAGGGGCGCCTGTCCCACGCCTACCTGTTCTGCGGTCCGCGCGGCACGGGCAAGACCACCATGGCGCGCATCCTGGCCAAAGCGCTGCTCTGCCGCAATGCCGAGGCGGCGCGCGCCGAGGGTGCGAGCGGCTGCATGCCCGACGGCACCTGTGAGGAGTGCGAGCTCATCGCCGAGGGTAACCACCCCGATGTCTACGAGCTCGATGCCGCTTCCCGCACCGGCGTGGACAACGTGCGCGAGGAGATCATCAACTCCGTCAACTTTGCCCCGGTGCGCGGCAAGTACAAGATCTACATCATCGACGAGGTCCACATGCTCACGACGGCGGCGTTCAACGCGCTGCTCAAGACGCTCGAGGAGCCGCCGGCGCACGTGATTTTTGTGCTGTGCACCACCGACCCGCAAAAGATTCTGGAGACCATCCT
>JAJWXI010000169.1 GCA_021641225.1 Collinsella aerofaciens
GATCGGCATGGGCATCATCACGCGCGCCGCGGCCCTGCACGGCGTTTGCGATGCCGCACTGCCCGGTCGTATTGAGAAACTCTGCGCCCGCCATGGCCTCAAGACCCGCTGCGGCCTAGATGCCGATGCCGTCTTTGCCGAGGCGCTCCACGACAAGAAGCGCGCGGGCGACACCATCGACCTGGTGATTCCGCACGGCATTGGCCGCTGCAGCATCGACCGCACACCGCTTTCCGCTTTCCACGAACTCATTGCCGAGGGCCTCGGCCAGAAGGGAGACGCATCCGCATGCTAGCCCGCATCACCCCGTCCCCACTCAAGGGCACCGTTCCCGCCATCGCGTCCAAGTCGATGGCGCATCGCCTCATCATCTGCGCCGCGCTTGCCAACGGCGAGACGCACGTCACCTGCAACACCACCTGCGCCGACATCGAGGCCACGGTGCGCTGCCTTACGGCACTGGGTGCTCGCATCGAGACCGTCGAGGACGGCTTCCAGGTCCACCCCACCATGAAGAGCATCGAATTTGGCCTGCTCAAGGCCCTTGCCGGCGGCACGCTTGACTGCGGTGAAAGCGGCTCCACGCTCCGCTTTATGCTGCCAGTCGCCTGCGCGCTGGGTGCAGAAGCAACTTTTGTGGGTCAGGGACGCTTGGGCGCCCGCCCGCTCTCCCCGCTCTCGGACGAGATCATCGCCGCCGGCTGCGACCTACAGGGTCTGGGCGGTTTTCCGCTCAAGACGAGCGGGCGCATGCGCCCGGGCACCTTTGTGCTTCCGGGCAACGTGAGCTCGCAGTATATCTCCGGCCTGCTGCTGGCAGCCCCGCTGCTGGCCCAGCCCTCCTGCGTGAGGGTAACCGGCCTCATTGAGAGCCGTCCCTACATCAACCTGACGATCCAGGCCATGAAGGCCTTTGGCGTCGAGGTCAACGTCGAGCGTATTCCGGCCAAGGACGGCCAGCCCGAGGTCACGAACTTCCGCGTGAGCAGTGGCTCGTACCGCACGCCCGGCAGCGTTGCTGTCGAGGGCGACTGGTCCAACGCCGCCTTTTGGCTGTGCGCCGGCGCTATCGGCGCCGACCCCATCACCGTGGAGGGCGTATCCCTGAGCTCCGCGCAGGGCGACCGAAACGTGCTCGCCGCGCTTTCGCGCTTTGGCGCCCGCATCGTGCGCTCCACCAACGCCGCCACCGTGCAGTCCGACAAGCTCGCCGGCTTTGAGATGAGCGCCCACGACATTCCCGACCTGGTGCCCGTCATCTCGGCCGTAGCCTCGCTGGCGCAGGGCCGCACCTTTATCCGCGATTGCGCCCGTCTGCGCATCAAGGAATCCGACCGCCTGGTCACGACCACCCGCGAGCTCACCGCGCTGGGCGCGCAGGTGCGCATTGCCGGCGATGACCTCATCATCAAGGGTGTCGATGCCTTCACCGGCGGCGAGGTCGATTCGCACAACGACCATCGCATCGCCATGATGGCCGCTATCGCCGCGAGCCGCGCCACCGGCGAGGTCGTGATCCACGGCGCCGAGGCGGTCAACAAGTCCTATCCCGATTTCTTCGACCACTACCGCCTGCTGGGCGGCAAGGTCACACTCGAGGAGGAATAGCATGTCCTCGACCTTTGGCAACGTCTTGCACTTAAGCATCTTCGGCCAGTCGCACTCTCCCGCCATCGGCTGCTCCCTCGATGGCATTCCGGCGGGCATCGCTGTTGACCAGGAGCAGCTGCAGGCCTTCCTCGACCGTCGTGCCCCCGGTCGCGACGAGACCGCGACCAAGCGCCGCGAGGCCGACGCCGCCCACATCATCGCCGGTGTGGTCGATGGACATACCACCGGCGCGCCCATCGCCGCGATTATCGAGAACACCAACACGCGCTCCAAGGATTACTCCGAGCAGCGCCGCAAGCCCCGCCCCGGACATGCGGACTTCCCTGCGCGCGTGAAGTATCACAACATGCACGATGTCGCCGGTGGCGGGCATTTCTCCGGCCGCCTAACGGCACCCCTGTGCATCGCCGGCGGCATTGCGCTGCAGGCACTCGAGGCCCGCGGCATTAAAGTGATGGCGCACGTCGCGCAGATCGGCGGCATCTCCGACCTGCCGATGGACGATATGGTCTATCGCGAGGCCGACCGCAAAGCGATCCTAACGAACGATCTTCCTTGCATTGACGCCGCCGCAGCCGACCGCATGCGCGAGGAGATCCTAGCCGCACGCGACGAACTCGACAGCATCGGCGGCATCGTGGAGTGTGGCATTTATGGGCTTCCCGCGGGCATCGGCGACCCCATGTTCGACGGCATCGAGAACCGCATCGCGCAAATCGCGTTTGGCATTCCCGCCGTAAAGGGCGTGGAGTTTGGCATGGGCTTTGCCGTGGCCGCCATGCGCGGCAGCGAGAACAATGATCCGTACCGCATCGATGCCGAGACCGGCGAGATCGAGGTCGAGTCCAACAACGCCGGCGGCATCCTGGGCGGTATTTCGACCGGCGCGCCCGTCATGTGGCGCATGGCCGTAAAGCCGACGCCCTCCATTGGCCGCGAGCAGCAGACGGTGGACATGGACGCTATGGAAAATGCCGAGCTCTCGGTCCACGGCCGCCACGATCCCTGCATCGTCCCCCGAGCTGTCCCCGTAGCCGAGGCAGCCGCCGCCCTTGCCATCTGGGACGCCCTCCTTGAAGACGCCGCCCAGCGCTAACTACCCACCCCTCAACATCCCCCGACACGTGAAAGGGGTCTCCATGGACCTTGCTGACATCCGCCAGGCCATCGATGGCATCGACACCACGCTCCTCAACAGCTTTGTCGAGCGAATGGACATTGCCACCGAGGTCGCCAAGTCAAAAATCGAGATGGACAAGGCCGTCTTCGACCCCGCCCGTGAGCGCTCCAAGCTCAACAACCTCGCCAGCCGCGCGCCCGAGCGCTACGAGGCGCAGACCATCACCCTGTTCCGTCTCCTCATGAGCATGAGCAAGGCCGAGCAGCAGCGCTACATCAACGAGCTCAAGGGCATCACCGTCTCGCAAAAGGCCCACGCCACGGCTGCAGCCTCCGACACGCCCTTCCCTCAAACGGCCACCGTCGCCTGCCAGGGCGTCGAGGGCGCTTACAGCCAAATCGCCGCGTGCAAGCTCTTCGACGTGCCCGATATCGCGTTTTTCGAGACCTTCGAGGGCGTCATGTGCGCCGTGCGCGACGGCTTCTGCGAGTTTGGCGTGCTGCCCATCGAGAACTCCACCGCCGGCTCGGTCAACGCCGTCTACGACCTGCTCGCCCAGTTCGACTTCCACATCGTGCGCTCGCTTCGCCTCAAAATCGACCACAACCTGCTCGTCAAGCCCGGCACCAAGCTTGCTGACGTGCACGAGGTCTACAGCCACGGCCAGGCCATTGCCCAATGCGCCGGCTTTATCGAGGCGCACGACCTGCACGCCACCAAGTACCCCAACACGGCCATGTCGGCCGAGATGGTCGCCAGCTCCGAGCGCACCGATGTTGCCGCCATCGCATCGCGCAGCTGCGCGGCGCTCTACGGCCTGGAGGTACTGGAGCCCAACATCCAGGACTCGGACAACAACTACACGCGCTTTGTCGTCATCAGCCGCGAGCCACGCGTCTACCCCGGCGCCAACCGCACCTCGCTCATGATTACCACGGCCAACGAGCCGGGCGCACTCTATCGCGTACTCGAGCGCTTCTACGCGCTCAATATCAACCTCATCAAGCTCGAGAGCCGCCCCATCCCCGGGCACGACTTTGAGTTTATGTTCTACTTTGACCTGGACTGCCCCTTTGGCAGCAAGGCCCTCGA
>JAJWXI010000170.1 GCA_021641225.1 Collinsella aerofaciens
CGACGCGCTCGTCGATCGTGTCGCTCAACGTGGGCGATATCGATTCCGCCGAGATTTCGGACGCGCTCATGCAAGGGTGGGGGATTGCGACGCGCCCTGGCGCCCACTGCGCCCCGCTCATGCACCGCGCGCTGGGGACCGAGCGCCAGGGCGTCGTTCGATTCTCGTTTGGCTATTTCAACACGACCGAGGAGGTCGACACGGCTATCGAGGCGCTGCGCGACCTGAGCCGCAATTAACGCAACCATTTGCGCCCCTTGATAAACCATTTACGCAACCGTCCCGCATTGTCGCCCAAATAGGGTACTGTGAAATGATGGCCCTCCATGGGTCTCGGTATCTTTGCGAATTGCGGGAAGGTTCCTATGAACAGGATCACTGCTGCCCTCTATAGGTTTTTAGTCGTCTATCTTTCGGTCGCGATGGGCGTGACCTCGATACCCCTTGCTCCCAGCACAGCCTATGCCGATGATGCCGGGGCGGTCGCCGTCGAGAGCGAGGCCCAAGAGGCCGACTCGAGCTCTGACGCTGATGTCGATGCGGTCGATAACGCGTCGTCTTCGGGCGAGGGCAGCTCATCCACAACTTCCGACCAAACGAATAACGCTCAGGACGAATCGTCCAGCTCGGATACCAGCACTTCCACGTCGAGCTTGGCCCAAGACCTTTCGAGCTCCGCGACCGATTCTGATGCAGCAAAGAGCTTGGTTGCCACGGCGGAACCCTCGTCCAATGACAGCGAAGTCGATCCCCTCGTGTTTGAGGACCCAACGGTCTACGAGTATGCCAAGCTTATGCCGAACGGCTATGTGTATCCGTGCGATGCAAGCGGAAGCGTTACGGTAGAGATCGATGGAAACGACCCGTATGGGAGCTCTGTCGACGGTAAATTGGTAACCAATCTGATCGTTGATTACGGAGTGGATGGGGTCCCCGGATATATTTGTGAGTATTCCTCCAATTTGCGTTCGGTGCGTTTTGAGAATAGCTCTATTTCTTCAATTGGACTACACGCCTTTTCTGGGTGCTCCAATCTCGCCGATATCAGCTTTTCCGGTATGACCATTGGGGGCATCGGAACAGAGGCGTTTTCTGGGTGCGGATCGCTTACGAGCCTGAACATTAATGACGTTGCTACCATCGGCTCTATGGGCGATGCCGCGTTTGCCTGGAGCGGGCTGCGGTCTACGGGTCTCGACAAGGTCGTTGGTCTCAGTTTGATTCCTGAGAACGCTTATAATGCCTGCAGCGCTCTGACCGATACCGGTCTGGGCGGGAACACATCCATCACATCAATCGGCGTTAATGCGTTCAAAAACTGCTCTCGCCTTGCGACGACGGGACTCGAGAACAATACGACGATCAAGACGCTCCGCGAAGGTTGTTTCTCCGGGACCAATATGAGCGGCGGGCTGACGCTGCCCCTTTATTCCAAGATCGAGGAACTGCCGAGCCGTGCGTTCTATGGCTCTAAGCTTGAAACTGTGTACTTTGGATGCGACCATGTGGTGCTCATTAATTCCACCACGTTCCCCAAGCAAAACATGACTGTCATGGTCCCTGCCAAGATGGTTTCGCAATACGCAAGCGGTCGCCCCAAAGAGGTTTGGGAGAGTTGCAATGGCAGCCTGCCCGTCCCCGTGGGCAAGATGCTTCAGAAGATTAAGGTCTCGCGTGATCCCGACAAGATGGCCTATCGGCAGGGCGACACCATTTCGCTCGAGGGCATGAGCGTTACGTTTCAATATCCTCATTCGACGATGGATAGCGACTACGAAGCGCTCATAAAGGACGAACTCGGCGAATACCTTACGGCGACCCCCTGCGATGGTGATGTCTTCGACGAGTCGATGGACGGAGAACCCATACAGTTGGTGTATGACGATGGCTACACGCGCCTTGTCGCGTACAGCAAGGGCAACCTGCAGCAGGCGGCCTACGAGTATGCCAAGCTCATGCCCAACTACTATCTGTATCCGTGCGATGCAAACGGAAATCTTACGGTAGAAATCGATGGAAACAACCCGCGCGAGAACTCTGTCGATGGTCGAATGGTAACGAATTTGATTGTCGATTACGGGGTTGATGAAGTCGACGCACAGCTCTGCGCCGACTCTACCAATCTGCGCTCAGTGCGCTTTGAGAATAGCTCCATTTCCAAAATCGGATTGCACGCCTTCTATAACTGCCCGAATCTCACCGATATCAGCCTTTCCGGTATGACCATCGGCACCATCGGAAAAGAGGCATTCTATGGCTGCGAGTCGCTTGCGAGCCTGAACATCAGCGAGACTACTACCATTGGCACGATGGACTATGCCGCGTTTGCCGAGAGTGGGCTGGAGTCCACGGGGCTCGACAAGGTTGTTGGCCTCACATCGATTCCCGACAGAGCTTACGACGGCTGCAAGGCTCTGACCGATACCGGTCTGGACAAGAACACCTCCGTTACATCGATTGGCGTTTGCGCGTTCAGGCACTGTTCGAGCCTTGCTACCACAGGGCTCGAGAGCAATACAACGGTCGAAACGCTTGGCCACACCTGCTTCTACGGCACTGACTTGGGCGGTGGGCTGACGCTTCCCTATAACTCCAAAATCGAGGAGTTGCCGAAAAAGGCGTTTTACGACACCAACCTCGAGACCGTGTTCTTGGGGTGCAACCACGTGGTGCTCATTGATACCGACACGTTTCCCAAGTACAACATGACCGTCATGGTTCCCGCTAAGATGATTTCAAAGTACAGCAAGGGAGAGCCCAAGCAGGTCTGGGAAAGCTGCAACGGCTGCCTGCCCGTCCCCGTGGGTAAGGTACTCAAGAACGTTGAGATCTCGTGCGATCCCGACAATATGACCTATGCGCCGGGGGACACCATTTCGCTCGAGGGCATGAGCGTCGAGCTCGATTACCCGCATACGGTATCGATTTGGAACTACGAGGCTCTTATTAAGGAAGAACTTGGCGAGTACCTTACGGCGACTCCCCGCGACGGCGACGTCTTCGATGAATCGATGGACGGACAGCCCATCAAGCTCGTGTATGACGACGGCTATTCGCATTTCGAAACCCAGACCAAGGGCACGTTGCACCTCAAGAAGCCCGCGTCGTCACCGCTTACCATCTCCTATGTCCAGGCGAACAATCGGCGCGGATGCAAGTTGATGGACGGCGTTGAGCTGCCCGATGTTTCCGGCGCGATGACGATTAGTGCGGGCGACGAGGTCACGCTCGATGCCGGCGCTCTGGGAATGCTCAACGACAATCTGACCTTTAAGGGCTGGTATGACACCGAATCCGAAAGGTACATCTCCAAAGAAGCGGTCTACACGTTTACGCCGGATAGGGATCTGTTCCTGGAGGCGCGTTTTAAGCTCAAGGACTACGCGATCCATATCAATGATGCGCAAGCGACCGATTCGTCGCAGGATTATACGCACCTGAGCGTCACTGCTCAAAACTGCTATCGCAACGCCGGCGAGACGGTTGAGCTTTCCGCCGCCACGGATAACGCCCTGTTCCTGGGCTGGTACCTGGGCGAGAGCGATGATGCGTACGCCGTGAGCGACCAGCTCGACTTTACTTATACGGTGGACGAGGAAGACGTGCCGGAGCACTACGACGCATATGGTCCAAAAATCGAGGTCACGCCGCGCTACTGTGCTCCACAGGCCAGCGTGGTTCTGAGCGTGGACGGAGTCGATGAGAACGGTCAGCCGCTCGGACAGTTCCTTTCCACCGGCCTGTATGGCATCGGGTCGCGCGTAACAGTCGTGGCGGTCCCGTCGCCCGGCTATGTGTTTGACTATGCGACCGA
>JAJWXI010000019.1:0-16241 GCA_021641225.1 Collinsella aerofaciens
GGACAGACCCATCTGGCCGTTCTCGACGTCGATCTCGAACTTGACGGCGGGGTTGGCGCTCGCGATAACGGCCACGCGCTTGAGGGCGGCGTTAAAGGCGGCGACGTCGATCTTGACGCTCGTCACGCACGAATCGGGGATGAGCTGCTTGTAGTTGGGGTACACGCCCTCGATGCGACGCGACACGTAGGTGGTGTTGCCGGCCTCGAAGACGACCTGGGTGTCGGTAGCCCCGATCATGATGGTCGCTTGGCTGGCCATGATGTTCAGCGCGTCGTTAAAGGCGTCAGCCGGAACGTTGAGCTCAAAGGAGCCCTCGAGGGTCGAGGTCTCGACCTGCGTATCGCACACGGCCAAGCGGAAGGAATCGGTCGCTACCAGGCGTACGGTGTTGTTCTCGACCTTCATGTGCACGCCGCCCAGGATAGGGCGAGCCTTGTCGGTCGAGGTGACGCGCCACACGCGGCCGACCATTTCGGACAAGACATCGGTCGGCAGCTCCACGGCACTCTCGATGGCATAGGCCGGAAACTCGGGGAAGTCATTGGCATCGAGCGTGTTCAGGCGAAAAGAGCTCTTCTCGCAACCAATCAGCACCTGGCGCTCGGACAGCTCAAAGGTGACCGGGGCATCGGGGAGGGTCTTGGTGATATTGGAGAGCATCTTACAGGGGATAACCATCTCGCCTTCTTCTTCGACATGCGCCGCGATGCGATGACGGATCGAGATGGTGTAGTTAGAGGTCTGGAATTCCAAGATGCCGTCTTGGGCCTTAACGAGCACGCCCGACAGAATGGGAAGGGTGGATGCCGAAGCGACACCCTTCATAACGACGCCGATGGCTTGTGTAAGCGAGCTCTGGCTGACGGTGAACTTCATCTTTTAATACCTTTCTATAGATATAAATATCTTAATAATAGTAATAGCACTGACGAAACTGTTGATTACTCCCAAAGACGCAGGTCAGACCCAGAAAGAGAATCGACAGCAACCTGTGTGCAACAGGGGTGGTTTTCCACGTTCAAAACCTGCGCAAAACTTTTCATCACCGCGGGTTGGGTTTTAGACACCTTATGCCCGTGGTTTCGACAAGTTTTCAACAGGTGTCTCTATTTCCCTACGAGCGCAGTGTAATTTTATCGCGCAGCGACTTGAGGTCTTCGGTGACGGTGCGGTCTTCCTGGATCATCTTCTGGACCTTTTTGTAGCTCGTACTGACGGTCGAGTGGTTGCGGTTGCCAAATTCGGCGCCCACCGCCGTGGTCGTCATCTCGCACATCTCGATGGCCAGATAGATGGCAATATGGCGTGCTTTGGCGATATTGGCGTTGCGACGCGGGCCGATGAGCTCCTCGTGCGTCACGCCGTACTGCTCTTCGATGACGGACTGAACCGTCTGGACGTTGATCTTTTTGGCCGATGTGTCGAAGTACTGACTGGCGATGGCGTCGATATCGTCAAAGGTGAGCTCTCTGCCCTCGCGCTCGCGGTCGCCCGCCTCGCCGGCGCAGCGCTCGCAAAAGCTCTCGAGTTCGCGGATGTTGGTGCCCGAGACCTCGGCCATGTGTTTAAAGTGCTCGTCGGTCAGGTGCCCGCCGTCGCCCCCATAGGCCGCTAGCAGCGAGTCGTCGCCTGCCTCGGGAGCGGCGACGATGGTGTTCTCGTAATAGCGCTGCAAGATCTTGTATTTCATCTCGTAGCTGGGCTCTGCGACCAGGCAGAGCATGCCGGCGTTGAAGCGGCTGGTCAGACGCTCGTCCATGCTCAGGTCCTTGGGGGCGCGGTCTGCCGCGATGACGACCTTCTTGTTGTTGCGGATGAACTCGTCCATGAGCTGGAAAAAGTAGTCCACGCTCGCGCGCTTGCCGATGATGTTTTGGATGTCATCGATGATGAGCACGTCCACGCCGTGGTACGCCTGCATGATGGGGGCGTTGCTCTTCTTTTGGCGGTCGAACTCGGTCATCAGATCGTCCAGATATGCCTGGGAGTTGGCATACTTGACCTTGATCTCGGGCGACTTCTCGGCGAGCTCGTTTTTGATGGCAAGCAGCAGGTGCGTCTTGCCCAGGCCCGATTTGCCGTAGATGAACAGTGATGTGCACGTGCCGCGCTCGTCCGCGAGGGCGGCAAACTTGAGTGCCGAGCGATAGGCATGGCTGTTCTCGGGGCCGTAGACAAAGTTCTCAAAGGTAAATTTTGAGTTCGCGGCGAGCGGGGCTCCATCCGTATTCTGCTCGGCCGGTACGGTCGGTGCTGGCATGGGTGAAGCGGGGGTCGCAGCTTGCGTGGACTTAGTCGGCGCTCCGGCCTTCATCTGGTTCATCATGCGACGAAAATCATCGGCCGAGAGCGTGTTCTTGATTGCAATGCCCGAATCCACGCCCGCCGCTGCGTCGTGAGCGATAGGCATGTGCGTGACGGGTGCGTTCGTTGACGTCGCCGCCGCGGTCGGCAACGGTGCCATGGTTTCACGGGAAACATCGCTGTGCTGGTGCTCGATTGTCGGCACGTCGCCTGCGGAGGCCGGCACCGCCGGGGAAGCAGCGGGAGCCGTGGCGGGCGCCGTCGCGGCAGCAGATTCGGCCGTTGCGCCTTGCGGTGCCACGATGTCGAGCGCGATCGGTGCAAAGGCGATTTCTTCCAGATAGGCCTCAATAGTCGGCTGATGCTTTTTGAGCTGCGCGATGGCAAAGCGCGAGGGGGCCTCGATCGTGAGCGTATCTTCGGTCAGGCTTATGGCGCGCGATTGCCCCAGCATGTTGATGAGGCGTGCATCTTGGCCGTCGCGCTGGCAAAAGGCGATGGCATCCCCCAGGATGATGCTTGCTTCCTCGTCCACTGTCTCTCCCGTTCTTTAGCTCTGAGCTCGCACGCGAGCGGCGCCGAGTTCGGTCAGATGGTATTTCTGGCCATGCTTGATGACCAAGCCGGCCTGCGCCAAGTCATTGAGCGTGCGTGACCAAGTGGGGGCCGAGTTTCCAAACGCCCTCGCCAGATCGGTTGCACCGCACGCTTGATTTTGCGCCAGATAGCCCAGCGCGGCGTTGCCGCGATCGCTTACGAACACGTCCGGCTGTGGCTGCGCATACTGATTTGCTGCATTAGGATACATCATTTGAGCTGCTGATTGTTGAGAACTCTGCATCGGCGGCATTTGCTGTTGAAAACTTTGCGGCCACTGCTGGTAAGGCTGCGCCGGTACCTGCTGTGCCCATGGGTTGTACTGCTGCTGAGGCATCTGCTGGTATGTCTGTTGATATCCCTGCGGGTACTGTTGTGGATACTGCTGGGCGTACCCGTACCCCTGCTGCGGTACTTGTTGGTATGGATACCCTTGCGGGTACGGTTGATAACCCATTTGCTGACCGCCCGGCATGCCTGCCGATTGTTGGGCGGCGGCGACATCCTGGTCTGTCGGAGGCATGCCCTCTGGAGTGTTTGAAAGCGCCGGCATCGACGCCGCCGGGGATCCCTGCATGGGGAGCATACCGGGCTGCTGCATCTGCATCATGGGCGGTTGTGTCTGCTGTGCTGCCATGGGCTGCTGTGTAAAAGCTCCCGACAGAGGGTAGACCGCCTGCTCGGTCTCGGGGCGCACGGCGGCGCCACGCCCGCCGGCGCGTTCGATTTCCTGCACGCGCTTGGGGTTCAGGCTCACGGTCACCACAGTGCCGTTGCCCATGTTGTCTTCGATGGAGACGGCGCCGCCGGCGTTTTCCAAGTACTCCTGCACCATGGGAAAACCCGCTCCAGTTCCGCGGATATACCGCTTCATCTTGCTGTTTGCGCTGGTCACACCAAAGTCAAAGGCGCGCTCCTTGTCATCGATGCCCGGCCCCTGGTCGGCAAAGCGAATCGTGTCTCCGCCGTCCAGGATCGAGATGATGGGCTCTGCAAAGTGGGCGTGGATAAAGTTTTCGACAATCTCGCGAATGACCATGAGCGAGATATGGCCGCCCTGTTCCTTCATGCATTGGTAGACGGTGTTGGTCGTCTCTTCCAGATACGTGCGGACGTCTTGCGGCTCGATGACGATCACGCGCGGGGTCGACAGCATGTCGTCGTATACCGCTATGCGCGCCGCATACATCGCTGCCGGCGCTTTTACTGCGGTCTGTTCACCCTCGTCGCGCTCTTCGCGTACGCCGGTGATGTGCTCGTTGTCGGGTGCCGGATCTCCGGAGTCGACCATGGTGTAAAAGTCGTCAGACATGCCGCTCGCAATCTTTCAAAAGGTTTCGAACAAATAGTAGCTCACCGTGCAATCTTTCTCATCTTTCGACAACTTTTCAAAACATGTTGAAAACTTTGGAAATCGGACGAAAAGTTCTCAACATTGCCAACATGACCTGTTGAAAACTCGATGAAATATCGTGAAAAGTTGCCCGCTGCCTCAAATACCGATTCTGCTTATGGGGGAACCGTGTACTCTTTGCAACCTTTTACCTTTGATTTCTTGACATTTGAACATTGATTTCCCTACAATCTTCAAGCTCACGTGTCTATATCTGCGTCCGCGTCCCCGCGGACACTCGAAATGCAGCAGGAGGAACTTAAGATGAAGCGTACGTATCAGCCTAATAAGCGTAAGCGTGCCAAGACCCATGGCTTCCGTGCCCGTATGGCCACTAAGGGTGGTCGTGCCGTGCTCGCCCGTCGTCGCGCCAAGGGCCGCAAGCGTCTCACTGTCTAGCAGCGATACACACATCTCGCATGAAGACTATTAAGTCTCGGCAAGATTTCGAGCATGTGTTCAGTCAGGGGCGTCGTTTCAATCACCCTCTGATTCGAATGACCATATGTGAATCGGTTGGCGAAGGCGACTCCGGAAGGGTCGCCTTCGTTGGTGCTAAACGGCTCGGTTGTGCTGTCGTGCGCAACCGTTCTAAGCGTGTGATGCGCGAGGCCGCCCGCAGCTGTGGATTTCCCGTTGCGGGTTATGACATCATCTTGTTCGCAACTCCCAAGACGAGGGTTTCCTCGCCGCAGGAGATGGACAATGCATTGCGTTCGCTTATGAAACGCGCCGGCGTTGCCGGGGAGGAGCGATGAGCAATCACGTTTTGCGACGTGTTGCCATCGCTCCTATTCGCATATATCAACAGGTTATTTCGCCCTTATTGCCTGACGCCTGCATTTATTACCCAACGTGCTCGCAATACGCCGTCCAGGCGATTGAGAAGTACGGTGTTTTGAGAGGCTGCTGGCTTGCCGTGAGGCGCATCGCTCGCTGCAATCCCCTGCACGTCGGCGGTTATGACCCTGTGCCCTAGCGGGCACTCGCTATCGGAGGAAAACTTACATGTGGGATTGGATCGTTAACATCCTTTTCGAGCTGCTCAAGCTCATCCAGACCTTTGCGGTCGACTGGGGCCTGTCCATCATCATCCTGGTGGTCATCATCCGTCTGCTGCTGACGCCGCTTATGCTCAAGTCGACTAAGTCGACGGCACGCATGCAGGTGCTGCAGCCCAAGATGCTCGAGATCCAGGAGCGCTATGCCGACGATCCCCAGCGTCAGGCCGAGGAGATGCAGAAGTTCTACAGCGAGAACAAGTTCAACCCGATGGCTGGTTGTCTGCCGCTGTTGATCCAGATGCCTGTCCTGTTCGCCCTATTTACGCTGCTGCGTAACCTGCCGGACTACTTTAACGACGGCACGTTCTCGTTCTTTAATATTCTGCCCGACCTGACCACCACGCCGAGCGCCTCCTTTGCCGATGGCTTTATGGTCGCGCTGCCTGCGCTGGTCTGCCTGATCCTGTTCGCTGTCCTGACCCTGATTCCGCAGCTCTATATGTCGCGCAACCAGACCGGCCAGCAGGCCCAGAGCATGCGTATGATGGCCGTTGTCATGACGGTCATGATGCTTTGGATGGGCTGGAGCCTTCCCGTTGGTGTTCTGCTGTACTACGACGTCTCGTCTGCTTGGCAGGTTATCCAGCAGATTTTTGTGACGCAGAAGGTCATCGACAAGGCGAAGGCCGATGAGGAGGAGCGCCTTAAGAACGCGCCGCTTCAGGTTGAGGTCACTCGTCGCGAGAAGAAGCCGCGCCCGCACAAGAAGAAGTAGTGGGATATCAATCTTATTTAGGTACCTAACTTTTGGAGTACGTTATGTCTGAAGAGATCATCGAGGATATGCTTGAGGAGGTTGCCCCGCAGGTCGCGGGCGATTATCCCGAGATTGCACAGCGCTACAAGGCTGGTGAAGAGCTGACCGACGAGGAGCTTGACACCATTGCCGATGTCGCGATTTCCATCCTGCGTTCCATCCTTTCGCACTTCGATGCCGCCAACTCTCCTATCGATGAGTATGAGGGCGATGAGGGCGAGCTGATTCTTGACGTAACGGCTCCTGACCTTGCTGTTCTCATCGGCCGTCACGGTCGTACGCTTGATGCCCTTCAGGTTATGTTCTCGCTTCTGGTAAGCCGTAAGCTTGGCTTTAGGTATCCGGTTGTGGTGGACGTTGAGGGATATAAGAGTCGCCGTCAGGACAAGGTTGCCGCTATGGCTCAGTCTGCTGCCGAGCGTGCTATTCGCACTCACAAAAGTGTTTCGCTTCCGCCCATGAACGCCTATGAGCGCCGACTGGTTCATATTGCACTTCGTGGCAACGATGCGGTCGATACCCATTCCGAGGGATCTGACCCCGATCGTCACGTAGTGATTGTTGCTCGATAATCTACTCGAGCTTATGCTAAGGGGACGTGGTTTCCACGTCCCCTTTTTTTGTCAAAAGTTCTCGATACACTGATTTTTGTCAGAAAGGAGTCGTTATGTTTGTATTGACTGATGAGCAGGCAAACCAGATGCTTAGCCGTCTTACTTCGTATTGCAAAGACTATTCTTTGAAGGTTTCTGAGAATGACCTTCGTGCCTGTATTCAGCATCTGGATCTTGTTCTGGAGACCAATAAGACTACCAATCTCACACGTATCCTAAATATTGAAGACGCTGCCGTCCTTCACATTCTGGACTCATTGGTATTACTTCCTTATATCAATAAGGCTCCTGAAGGTGCGCTGCTTGATATGGGTACGGGTGCTGGTTTCCCTGGCATTCCTTTGACTATTGCCAGTGGTCGTAAGGCAACCTATATCGATTCAGTTGGTAAGAAGGTCGATGCTGTTAACTCTTTTGTAAAGAGTCTTGGCCTGAAGCATGTTCATGCTGTTCATGATCGTCTAGAAGAATACGCACGTTCTCATAAGAAGCAATTTGCTGTTGTTACTGCTCGCGCACTTGCTCCGCTCCCGGTTCTTGTTGAATATGCTTCTCCTTATTTGAAAGACGGCGGGCTCTTTGTCATAACAAAGGGTAATCCCACAGATGAAGAGCTTGATTCTGGCGAGGCTGCTGCCAAGATCTGTGGCTTTACATTGCTTCTTACCGATGATTTAGATTTACCTGATGGATTAGGTCATCGCGAGTTCATTATTCTTAAGAAGTCGCGCCCTGCATCAGTTTCTCTTCCGCGTGCAAATGGCATGGCTAAGAAGAATCCGCTTGCCTAGATGTTTCACGTGAAACATAATGGTTAGTATCGACTTGAAATGTTTCACGTGGAACATCGTAGTTGATATCGAATCGGAATGTTTCACGTGAAACATCCTCCGTTTAACAGCATTAATACACACCAGGAGGGACCGTGGGATTTCGCGACGTTAAGCGTTCTAAGAGCGCAAAAGACACGCGTATCATTGCAATCATCAACCAAAAAGGCGGCGTTGGTAAGTCAACGACGGCTGTAAATCTTGCCGCAGCACTTGGTGAGCAAGGTCGAAAGACGCTCATTGTCGATTTTGACCCGCAAGGTAACAGCACCAGTGGTTTTGGAATCGAAAAAGAGGATCTTGATCACTGTATTTACGATGCATTGTTGAATGACGTGCCTGCAGAATCACTCGTTCTTGATACGAACTGCAAAAAGGTATTCGTAATTCCAGCTACAATTCAGCTTGCAGGTGCAGAAATTGAGCTTGTGAGTGCAATTGCACGCGAAACTCGTTTAAAGGATCTACTTGAGCCGATTCAGGATGAGTTTGACTTTATCTTCATTGACTGTCCGCCTTCGCTTGGACTTCTAACTATCAATGCGTTGACGGCTGCAGATAGCGTTTTGATTCCAATTCAGTGCGAGTATTACGCGCTTGAAGGTGTTACCAAGCTCCTTGAGTCAATGAAGATGGTTAAATCGCGCTTAAATAAGGGTCTTGATACGTATGGCGTGCTTATGACGATGTACGACTCGCGTACTTCTCTTTCAAATCAGGTAGTTGAAGAGGTTCAGTTGTACTTTGGCGACAAAGCGTTTAAGACTTTGATTCCACGTACGGTTAAAATCTCCGAAGCGCCGTCTTTTGGTGAGCCCGTAATTACCTATGCACCTCAAAATAAGGGTGCAAAAGCATATATGAACCTTGCAAAAGAGGTGATCAAGCGTGCCTAGTGCAAAAAAACGTGGTGGATTGGGCCGTGGACTCAACGCACTTGTGTCTGAAGCCGAATATGAAACCGGTGGTTCTGCAACCTCTGCTTCAAATTCAGCAGCGGAGACTAAGCTTCCAATTGAAGATATTGTTCCAAACCCAAATCAGCCTCGCATCCACTTTAATGAAACTGAACTTCGTGAGTTAAGTGAATCAATTCAGGAGCACGGTGTTCTGCAGCCGCTTTTGGTTCGCAAGCATGGTAACGGATATGAAATCATTGCTGGTGAACGCCGTTATCAGGCATCGAAACTCGCTGGTCTGGAAGAATTGCCAGTCATCATTAAAGATGTTAATGATGAAGAGATGCTTGCTCTTGCGCTTATCGAGAATCTTCAGCGTTCCGATCTGAATCCTGTCGAAGAGGCAAAGGGCTATCGACAACTTATTGATGCAAGTGGCATGACACAGGAGGCCTTGTCTAAGGCTGTCAGTAAATCGCGCTCAGCGATCACTAATTCGCTCCGCCTTCTAGACCTTCCTGATGTTGTTCAGCAGATGATTTTCGAAGGAAAGCTTACTGCTGGCCATGCAAGGGCGATTCTAGCCGTTCCCTACGAAGATGCTCGTATCAGGCTTGCTGAGAAAGTGGTTGCAGAAGGTCTTTCGGTGCGTGCGACAGAAAATCTTGCTCCATTGTTTTCTGCCGGAGAGACGCCGAAGACACCTAGACCCGCAACACCCCAGTCGTTTAAGAAGGCAGCTCGCGTTCTTCGTCAGGTATTCAATACCAACGTGCGTGTGAAAAGCTCGCGTGGAAAGAACAAGATTGAAATCGAGTTCAAAGACGAAGAAGAGCTCTCCCGTATCCTTGGCGAAATGATTCAATTTGGTCAGGAGGATCAAGATGAAGAATAAGTTTCTCACGGCCATTGCTTTGGTAACTACTGTCGCCGCTGGTGCCTTTGCTGGATATAAGATCGCGACAGACGAGGAGTTGCGAGGTCGACTGCTTCGCGGAGCTCAGGATATTGTCGACACATCTAAGAAGAAAATGGATGTGATGACCGAAGATGTCGCAATGCGCACTGCTCAGGTAACTAAGAATCCCAAGATTAACCAAGATTGGGTTAATCATCAGTGGCAGAATGTTGGTTTTTAGGTACCTAACAATTACCTGCCTTTTTTAAAGGGGTCCTTGTCTGGTTTATGAGACAAGGACCCCTTATATTGGCTCTAAAAATGTTCAATTAGTACTAGTGAATTAAGAACTTAGGATATAAATGAAACAGCCCCGGTTGCATTATTGCAACCGGGGCTGTCCTTTGTTTCACATGAAACGTTATAGGGCGAGACTCCCCTATGCGTTCTTCTGAACCTTGAAGCGTTGCTTCAACTGACCGCAGGCAGCGTCAATGTCGTTGCCACGAGAATTACGAATCGTGGTCTCAATGCCACGGGACTCAAGGCGGCGCTGAAGATCTTCGACCTTGTGGATCGGAGACGGCTTGAGCGGGCTGCCCTCAATGTCGTTGAGCTGAATCAGATTGACATGGCACAGCGTTCCCTCGCAGAAGTCGCAAAGTGCTTGCATCTCGGGATTGGTGTCGTTGACACCTTCGATCATTGCGTATTCGTAAGTCGGGCGGCGTCCGGTCTTCTCGGTATAAAGCTGCAGAGCCTCGTGAAGGCGCAGCAGCGTGTATTTCTTAACGCCGGGCATAAGCTTGTTGCGCGTAGATTGGATGGCGGAGTGCAACGAGACGGCAAGCGTAAACTGCTCTGGAATGTCGGCGAACTTGCGAATACCGGGAATAACGCCGCTGGTAGAGACGGTGAGGTGACGAGCGCCGATACCGATGCCATCGGGGTCGTTGAGGATACGCAGCGCCTTGAGAACCTCGTCGTAGTTGGCAAACGGCTCGCCCTGGCCCATGAAGACAACGCTTGTGGCACGCTCGTCAAAGTCGTTGGATACATGAAGCACCTGGTCGACGATCTCTTGAGCGGTCAGAGAGCGCTTGAGGCCGTTGAGGCCGGTAGCGCAAAAGGCGCAGCCCATGCCGCAGCCTGCCTGGGTGGAAACGCAGACGGAAAGCTTGTTACGACGGGGCATGCCGACAGTCTCGACGGAAATGCCATCGTGGTACTCGAGCAGATACTTGCGCGAGCCATCTTTGGAAACCTGCTTGGTGAGTTCAGTCGGCGTATCAAAGGCAAAAGCCTCTTTAAGCTGCTCACGGAAAGCCTTGGGAAGGTTGGTCATATCGTCAAACGAACAAACGTTCTTCTCAAAGACCCATTCGATAAGCTGCTTGGCGCGGAAGGCGGGCTGGCCAAGTTCGGCCACGAGCTCGCGAATATCGTTTTGGCTCAAGTCGCGAATGTCCTGAGATTTAGTCCTGGGATTCATGGAAGCCTTTCGATTTTGGGGAAACGTAGAGGGTATCGCTACAATATGGTATCAGCTGCAGAAATTATAGAGGAGGAGTCTGCCCATGCCGGGTAAAAGCCTAGAGAACATGCACGTAGCGGTCTTGGCGGGCGGTCATTCCGCTGAGCGCGAGATCTCGCTCAATTCGGGAAAGAACGTCGTGGCTGCCTTGAAGGAGGCCGGCTACACTTCGGTGGAGCTGCTCGACACGGCTGCCGATGATTTTATGGTAACCATGGCGACCGGCGGCTTTGACGTGGCGTTTATCGCCATGCACGGTGCCGGCGGCGAGGATGGCGCCATGCAGGGCGCCATGGAGACCCTGGGTATCCCCTACACGGCCTCGGGCGTGCTTGCCAGCGCCTGCGGTGCCGACAAGGAGGTCTCTAAGCTCCTGTACGCCAAGGCGGGCATTCCCATTGCCCCCGGCCTCGCGCTCGAGGTGGGCGATGAAGTCGATATCGATCATATCGTCGAGGTTTGTGGCGAGCGCTGCTTTGTGAAGCCGGCCGTCAACGGTTCCAGCTATGGCATTTCCCTGGTCCATGAGCCCTCCGAGCTGCCCGCGGCAATCGCCAAGGCGTTTGAGTACGGCGACAAAGTGCTGGTCGAGAAGTGCATCGAGGGTACCGAGATCACCGTCGGCGTATACGGCGAAGATGACGTGCGCGCCCTGCCGATCGTCGAGATTCGTAAGCCCGAGGACTGCGAGTTCTACGATCTGGACGTGAAGTATGTCGACCCTACGGATATCCATCGCATTCCGGCGAAGATTTCACCCGAGAATTACGCTCGCGCTCAGGAACTTGCCTGTGCCGCTCACAAGGCCCTCGGTTGCCTGGGTATCTCGCGCAGCGACTTTATTGTGAGCGAGGACGGCCCCGTTATCCTCGAGACCAATACCATTCCCGGCATGACCGATACGTCGCTGTATCCGGATGAGATCCGCCACACCGACGACATGACGTTCCCGCAGGTCTGTGACAGCCTGATCCGTATGGGCCTTCGTCGAGCGGGCATTGCATGCTAATCGAGGACGCGGTTTCGTCAGGAACGCCGCAGTTTGTCATCGACTCCTATGCCACGCTTGCCGACCGCGCCAAAACGCAGTCCTTCGGCCTTATCGAGGAAGATGTGATTGTCCTCGATACCGAGACCACGGGTCTTTCGGTGCAGGACAACGAGCTGATCGAGATCTCGGCGGCCCGTCTTTCGGGCCGCGAGGTCATCGACCGCTTCGATACCTTCGTGCATCCCAAGCAGCTGATTCCCGCCGAGATTACCGAGCTCACGAGCATTACAAATGCCGATGTGGCAGATGCCCCGTCGGCGGTTGAGGCCGTCGCCGCTCTCGCCGATTTTGTCGGTGGCTGCCCGGTGATCGCACACAACGCCACGTTCGACCGCTCGTTTATCGAGTCGGTCAAAGGCGGCGTCAACGTGAGCGATATTTGGATCGATTCGCTGGCGCTGTCGCGCATCGCGCTTCCGCGCCTGGCCTCGCACAAGCTGTCTTTTATGGCCGATCTGTTTGGCTGCGACTCGGTATCACACCGTGCCAATGCCGACGTCGACGCCCTGTGTGGCGTATGGCGCGTGTTGCTCGTGGCGCTCACCGACTTGCCCCAGGGCCTCATGGCGCGCCTGGCCGACATGCATCCGGACGTGCCTTGGTCCTATCGTCCTATCTTCTCATTCTTGGCAGGGCAGAACCCTGGTTCTATCTTCTCTCTCAGCGCCGCTCGTGCTGACGTTCTCAAGGCCGATCGCGCCGACGATCGGGTGGACGCCGATGAACTGCCGGTTCTCAAGATGCCGAGTCGTGAGGAGATTGAGGCAGACTATGCGCCAGGTGGCCTGGTCAATCGCATGTATCCCACCTACGAGCCGCGTGATGAGCAGATCGCGATGGCGCTCGAGGTCCGCGATGCGCTGGTCACGGGCACTCATCGAGTAATTGAGGCAGGCACAGGCGTCGGCAAATCGATGGCCTATCTGGTGCCTTTTGCCGAGGCGGCACGCCGTAACAACATCACGGTTGGTATTGCGACCAAATCGAACAATCTTGCCGACCAGCTCATGTATCATGAGCTGCCAAAACTTGCCGAGCAACTGGATGGTGGTCTGTCGTTTTGCGCGCTCAAGGGGTATGACCACTATCCGTGCCTGCGCAAGCTCGAGCGCATGAGCCGCGGCCAGGTCGAGATTACCACCAAGCGCGATCCGGCGGACACGCTCACGGCGGTCGCGGTCATTATGGCGTACGTCTGCCAATCAGCCGATGGCGACCTCGACTCGCTCGGCATTCGGTGGCGCAGCGTCAACCGTCCCGACTTTACGACGGCCTCGCGCGAGTGCGCTCGTCGCCTCTGCCCGTTTTTCCCTGATAAATGTTTGGTCCACGGCGCTCGCCGTCGTGCGGCGCATGCCGATGTGGTGGTCACCAACCATTCTCTGCTGTTCCGCAACGTCGCGGCCGAGGGCAGGATTTTGCCTCCGATTCGTCATTGGGTAATCGACGAGGCCCATTCCATCGAGCGCGAGGCGCGCCGTCAGTGGGCGCGCGTGGTGTCGGCGGATGAATCGCGCGTTCTGTTTGAGCGCCTGGGTGGCTCGAGCACCGGCGCGCTAAGCCAGGTTTCCCGTGATTTGGCAACCTCCGAGGGCTCTACGCTCTATCTGGGCCTTACTGCCAAGGCGACGTCGACGGTTGCGCGCGCGAGCATGGCAATCGCCGACGTGTTCGATGGCGTTCGCGAGCTCGGCCGCCGTGCGCGTGGGGGTTATGACAATGCCAATCTATGGATTGGCCCCGAGCTGCGCGAATCTGACGACTGGCATGATTTCTTACCGTCGGCCTACGCTGCCATCGACGCATTGGAACAAGCTGACAAGAGCGTCGACGCGCTGGTGCAAGCCGTCGCCGCCGACAAGCCCGAGGTTGTTGTCGACCTGGGTGATATCTCGCGCCGCCTGCACGAGCTGGCCGAGAACCTCAAACTCATCATTGATGGTACCGATGAACACTACGTGTATTCGCTGCAGGTCAATCGCAGGCTGCGTGCCGGCGGAGAGTCAATGACCGCAGAGCGCATCGACATTGGCGAGGCCTTGGCAACCGAGTGGCTGCCCGAGGTTCACACGGCTATCTTTGCCTCGGCGACCATGACGGTGTCCAAAAGCTTTGAACACTTTAACCATGCGGTCGGCCTCGATCGCATCGGTGCTTCGACATCCTCATCACTGCACTTGGACTCGAGCTACGACTTCGATTCGAACATGGCTGTAGTCGTTGCGGGCGATATCCCCGATCCGCGCGATCGTGAGAGCTATCTTGCGGCGCTCGAGCGCGTGCTGGTCGACGCCCATCTTGCCATGGGCGGATCGGTGCTCACGTTGTTCACCAATCGGCGCGACATGGAAGACCTGTACGCCCGCGTTGAGCCCAAGATGGCCCGTGCGGGTCTGGAGCTCAACTGCCAGCAGCGCAACTCATCTCCTCGTCGCCTACGCGACCGGTTTATCAACGAGCCAACCTCGTCGCTTTTTGCGCTTAAGGCCTTCTGGGAGGGGTTTGACGCCAACGGCGAGACGCTGCGCTGCGTCATCATTCCCAAGCTGCCGTTCTCGAGCCCCACGGACCCGCTCTCGTGCGAGCGCAACCTGCGCGAAGACCGCGCTTGGGCGCGCTATTCGCTGCCCGAGGCGGTGCTCGAGGTCAAGCAGGCGGCCGGCCGCCTTATCCGCTCGTCGACCGACTGCGGCGTGCTGATTCTGGCCGACCCGCGCCTGGTGACGAAGGGCTACGGAAAGAAGTTCTTAACGTCGCTGCCCACGAGCTCCTACCAGCGCATCGAATCGGCGCAGATCGGTCACTATCTGCAACTGTGGCGCGCACGCCACGAGCGGCGGCGCTAAAGCGGACAGACGAGGGTTTTTGCCATATCGCACAGACGCTTTGACAGGGTGGGGTCATCCAAGATGCGGATGGCTCCGCCCGCTGCGATTATCTGGCTCAGTAGCCAACGCTCGGAGCCGTAATGCACGGTTACCGTTGCCATGTCTGCCCCGCTGCGCTCGATGAGGGTGATGCCGGCCCAGTCCAGATGCTCCGCCATATCGAATGGCATCAAGAGCTTTGCGCTACGCTGCGTCCGGGCAAGGGAATCGTGGAGGGATGCAACGTCCGGTGCGTGAGGCACGACGGAGTCTTCCGTCAAGGTGAGTCCCTCGATTTTATCCATGCGATAGGTGCGCTGCTCATCGACTGCGATGTCCCAGGCAATCAGGTATGTTTGGTCGCCGTTTGCCGTAATGCGCAAGGGGTCGACCAGACGCTCGCGTGGCCGTGCATCGTCCATCGAACGATACGAGATGAGGCAGCGAACGCCGTCCTGAATGGCGCAGCTCAGCTGCTGCCAGTGCGACCCGTGGTTGACGGTGTCAAAGACGCGCTGGTTATAGCCGAGCTCTTCGGGTAGAAGAGCGTGTCGAATCCGAGCTGCCGTCTGCGGCTCGATCCCCAACGATTCAAGTTCGTGGTTGAGCACGGCGCCCTCGGCGGCACTCAAGCGCAACGGTAGCACACGTCCGGCGTCACCGGTGAGGACCACACGCTCGCCGTGGCATTCGCAGATGATACGCGCACCCGATTCTCGGTCCGCGAGCGTCGAGACGATCTCGAGAATCTCGTCGAGCGACGCCCCCGTGATGTCAAAGCGACTGCAAATCTCGTTTCGAGTCATGCCGTTCTCGCCGGCGGCGTAGAGGGCCTCCATGATGTCGATGGCGCGCGAGAGCCTCTGCTCGCTGGTGAGTTTACGCACGGGCATGCTCGTGCACCGTCCTTTCGATGAGGTGGTTCCACGCCTGTTTGAGCGATTTGGGGGCCATGGGCCTCATGCCGTCCATGGCGTGGGCCATGCAAAATGAAGCGGCGGCTTCAAGGTCGCGCACGTCAACGGTCCAGATCCATTCCGCATCGGTGTGTGCGAGCTTACCTCGCCCGCGCGTGAGACCGTTGATCATATCGATCTGCGTCTGAGGGGCGAATGAGAACGTAGCTGCAACGGGCGGTCGGTCTGCAAAATCGAATTCAAAGAACAGGTAGTCGTTGAGGTTGAAGTCCGCAGGGATGGTGTAGGTCTTCGAAGGACGCCAAGCGCGAACGATGCGGTCACAGCGGAATGTCCTGATGTCGTCGGTGGCATTGTCGAGGCCGCAGAAGTACGCCACGCCCTCGCGCTCGAACATGCCGTAGACGCAGACGGTACGCTCTTTTTGCTCACCGCGTCCGTTCTGATATAAAAATCGCAGCGCGCATCGCTCGGCAAAGGCGCTCCAAACCGCATCGACGGTGGGAGAGCGGC
>JAJWXI010000019.1:16341-17962 GCA_021641225.1 Collinsella aerofaciens
TCGAGCAGTTTGTCACGATCGCGCCGAAACTTGCGCTTATCCGAGTCGATATTGCCCGAGCCATATCCCAGGTCAGAATCCAAGACGATCTGCTCGGTCGTCAGCGGTTCGGGGGAGCTGTTGAGCACAAAGAAAAGATTGAGGATGCGCTGAGCCGTTTTATCGAAACTGGGCTCCGAATTTCCCTTTTTAATTGTCGCGGTCGCGTCGCTTGCCGTCATAGAGTCCTCGCATGAGAAGGTGGTTTGCTGCCATGATTTTAGTCCGATATGGAGATTAGGCTATATCCTTGTCCGCTCGGGGCGTTAAGATGGCCCGAATTCGGTCGTTTGCGCTCGCTCGGGGTATACTTTCGACTATATACGGTTCTAATGTGCATGCATTGGGCCTATTTGTCGGATTATGGATGTGGAGCGCACATGGCGAACACCCAGAACTATATTAACCACCTGCTGCAGAACACCGGCATCACGCCGGCATGCAGCGAAGAAGAGCGCTTGGCTGCCGAGGATATCGCTCAGATCTTCCGCAACCACGGCTTTGATCCCGAGGTTCAGGAGTTCAATGCCCCGGCGCCCAGTAGGTTGGCATTTGCCGTTACCGGTATTCTTGCGTTTGCCGGCGCCCTACTGATGGGCATCGGCGGCGGCATCGGCTTGGTCGGCACCTTGCTGGCCATTGCCGGCGCCGTTCTTTACGTGCTCGAACGCACGGGCCACCCCGTGGTTTCGCGCCTGGGCAAGACGGGCGTGAGCCAAAATGTCATCGCCTACCACAAGGCCTCGGGCCCGCTCGCGTCTCCGCGCAACCGCCCGGTGGTCGTTGTCGCACACTACGACTCTCCCCGTGCTGAGCTGCTCGCCCGCGAGCCCTATGCTTCTTATCGTGCGCTCATCGCCAAGCTGTTGCCCGTTGCCACGGTTGCCCCTGCTGCCGTTGCCATCTTGCGTATCCTGCCGCTCCCCGGCGCGCTCAAGGTTCTGCTGTGGATTGTCGCGATCCTCGCTTCCCTCGTTGCGCTCGCCAACGCGGCAAACATCATTTCTAACCGCTACATTCTTCCCTATACGTCCGGCGCGGTGTGCAACAAGTCTTCTGTCGCCGCTATGCTCGGCGTTATGGACAACGTTGCTCCCTTCCAGGGCGAAAACGAGTTTCCCGACGATGTTCCGTTCGATACCTATTTTGGGGAGCAGAAGCGTCGTGCCGAGGAGATGGCGCGCGCAGCGGCGGAGTATGCCGCGGCCCAACAGCAAAACGACTACGGCAACACCATCGAGTATGAAGAGCCTACCTACGCCGAGGACGAGTTCGGTCAGCCGATTGCTCCCGACGCTCAGACCGAGCCCGAACAGGGCGAGGCTTTCGACGAGCAGATCGAGGGCTTTGAGGGTGCGTCTGCCGACGAGACGCTGATTGGCGCCATCGTGCCCGAGGATCAGAATCAGGCTGTCCAGGCCGAAGAGTTCAATGACGAGGTTCCCGCTGCCGAGCCGGCGGAGGAGCCTGTCGCGGCCGAGCCCGAGCCCAAGCTCTATCGCAATGCCGCCGGCAACATCCGCTTTGGTTCGGATGCCATCCGTGCGCTCGGAATGCTTCCCGAGTCCTGCACGCTCGATTA
>JAJWXI010000171.1 GCA_021641225.1 Collinsella aerofaciens
TATGCTCGATGACTTCGCCAACCTGCAAATGCCGCAAATCGACAACGTGCTCTCCATCATCCGCAGCCGCGAGATCTGGGCAACGCTGCTGCTGCAGTCGACCAACCAGCTCGATGCGCTCTATGGCGAGGCACGCGCACGCTCCATCATGGGCAACTGCGACACGCATCTGGTGCTGGCGTTCCAGGATCCCGAGAGTGCCCGGGTGTTTTCCGACCGCGCCGACGCGCTGCCCAGCACGCTCATGGCAACGCCGATCGATCGCTCGTGGCTCTTTGTACGCGGTCGCACTCCCGAACAGGTCGAGCGCTTTAGGCTCGAAGACCATCCGCTCTACGGGGAGCTGCCCGAGGCGCAGCGAGGCCATGCGGAGGCCGAGATCTAGGCGCAGGGTTCTCGCAGCGCGCGACGCCCGGGCGATGTTCCACAAAGGCCGTGCGCCCCGGGACCACGGCAAAGCAAAGGGGCCCGCATCCGATAGGATACGGGCCCCTTTCGTCATAAGCCAAGTCAGCCGAAAAACTACTTGCGGTGAGCGCGATAGAACTCGATGAGCGCCTGGGTCGAAGCGTCCTGCTCGGCCTTGGCGGCGTCGTCGTGGAAAGCAGGGGTGATCTGCTTGGCAAGCTGCTTGCCCAGCTCGACGCCCCACTGGTCGTAGGAGTCGATGCCCCAAACCGTACCCTCGACAAACACGATGTGCTCGTACAGGGCGATGAGCTCGCCGAGCGCAAACGGGCTCAGCGTGTCACCGAAGATAGAGGTCGTCGGACGGTTGCCCTCAAAGCAGCGGGCCGGGACGATCTGCTCGGGCGTGCCCTCGGCGCGCACCTCATCGGCCGTCTTACCAAAGGCGAGCGCCTTGGTCTGAGCCAGGAAGTTGCCCAGGAACAGCTCGTGGACGTCCTGGCCGTTATCGGTAGCGGGGTTGGCGGTGTTGGCGAAAGCGATGAAGTCGGCCGGAACCACCACGGTGCCCTGGTGCAGCAGCTGATAGAAGGCATGTTGGCCGTTGGTGCCGGGCTCGCCCCAGAAGATCTCGCCGGTATCGGAGGTCACAGCGCTGCCGTCCCAGCGGACGTGCTTGCCGTTGGACTCCATGGTGAGCTGCTGCAGGTAGGCCGGGAAACGGTGCAGGTACTGGCAGTACGGAAGCACGGCGTGGCTCTTGGAACCAAAGAAGTTGACGTACCAGACGTTGAGCAGGCCCATCAGCGCGACGGCGTTGTTCTCGAGCGGCGTGTTGCAGAAGTACTCGTCGATGGCGTGGAAGCCCTCGAGGAACTGCTGGAAGCGCTCGGGGCCGAGCACGACGATCAGCGACAGGCCCACGGCGGAGTCGACGGAGTAGCGGCCGCCGACCCAGTTCCAGAAACCAAAGGCGTTGGCAGGGTCGATACCGAAGGCCTCGACCTTGTCGAGAGCGGTGGAAACGGCAACGAAGTGCTTGGCCACAGCCTCGGCATTCTGCTCATCGGAGCCGTCGATGGCGCCCTGCGCCTTGAGCTGCTCGAGCATCCAGGTCTTGACCTCGCGGGCATTGGTGAGGGTCTCGAGCGTGGTGAAGGTCTTGGAGACGATGATCACGAGCGTGGTCTCGGGGTCCAGACCCTTGAGCTTCTCGGCCTGATCGTTGGGGTCGATGTTGGAGATGTAGCGGCAGTCGATACCGGCGTCGGCATAGGGACGCAGGGCCTCGTAGGCCATGACCGGGCCCAGGTCGGAGCCGCCGATGCCGATGGACACCAGGTGCTCGATCTTCTTGCCGGTAACGCCCTTCCACTCACCGGAGCGCACGCGCTCGGCGAAGGCATACATGCGGTCGAGGACCTCGTGCACGTCGGCGACGACGTCCTGGCCGTCAACGATGAGCTGGCCCTTCTCGCTTGCCGGACGGCGAAGCGCGGTGTGCAGGACGGCACGGTCCTCGGTGGTGTTGATGTGCTCGCCGGAGAACATGGCGTCGCGGCGCTCCTCGAGCTTCACCTCGCGGGCAAGATCGCACAGCAGCTTGACGGTCTCATCGGTCACCAGGTTCTTGGACAGGTCGAAGTGCAGGTCACCGGCGTCAAAGCTCAGCTTGTTCACGCGGTCGGCGTCAGCAGCGAACCAGGCCTTAAGATCGATGCCCTCGGCCTCGAGCTTCTCCTGATGGGCCTCGAGCGCCTTCCAAGCGGCGGTCGACGTAGCGTCGATAGGTGCGGCAACAGTTGCCATAAAGTCCTCCTCAGCATACGGGCGCACTCCTCCATGCGCCCGGATAATCAGATGCCCTTATTCTAACGCAGGTCAAGACCGTAATCAGCGAGCGTTGCCAATCTGCCCACAGACGGCGACCGACCAAAAAGGGACAGGTTTATTTTGGCAGGTCAAACGCTTTACCTAGCAAAATAAACCTGTCCCTTCCTGGCAGGTATTAGGCAAGCATCAGGCTGAAGATGCGTGCGACAGCATGCTCATCGAGCGGGAGATAGCCTCCCACGGTACCGGCGCGACCGCCGGCAAAGCACGTCTCGCTCGCCAGCGAGGGAATATCCTCGAGCTTGCCGCCCACCTCCTCGAGCGTCGTCGGCATACCCAGTGAAGCAAAGAACGAACGCTGGGCCTCAACGCCGGCACGAGCAGCAGCCATATCGTCGGTCTCGTCCACGCCCCACACACGGCGCGCCAACTGAGCCAAGCGCGGCACCGCGGCAACCTCGACATCCAGGTAATACGTGAGCACCGCCGGAATCACCACGGCAAGTCCCGCGCCGTGCGCCACGCCGTAGCGCGACGACAGGGCGTACTCGATATCGTGACTCGCCCAGTCGTGCTTGCGATCGGCGCCGGCGATGCCGCAGTGCGCCATCGTGGCCGCCCACATAAGGTTGGCGCGCGCGTCGTAGTCCCGCGGATCTTCCGCAACGGGCGCCGCCTCGTCGACGATCGATAGCATCAAGCCCTCGATCATGCGGTCGGACACCCCGACGGCGGTGCTTCTGCTCATGTATCGCTCCAGCAGATGCGAATACATATCGGTGATACCGCATGCCGTCTGATATGCCGGCAGAGTTTCGGTCAGCTCGGGATTTAAGATGCTAAACGTCGGCAGCAGCACCGACGAGGATGTCTCGCGCTTGAGCATCGAGCCATCCTGCGTGATCACCGAATCGGGCGAGGCCTCGGAACCGGAAGCCGCGATGGTAAGCACACAGCCGACCGGCAAGGCACGATCGGGCGTATGGTCGCCGCCGTAAAAGCCCCACACGTCACCCGGATAACGCGCGCCGGCAGCAATGGCCTTCGCGGTATCGATAACGCTGCCGCCGCCAAGCGCGAGAATAAAGTCCATGTGCTCATCGCGCACAAGCGATATGCCCTCGTAGACCGTGCTCAGCAGCGGGTTAGGTTTGACGCCCTTAAGCTCAACGTGATCGAGCAGCGCCCGATCGAGCGAGTTGAGCACGCGCGCCAGCAGGCCCGACCGCTCGACCGAGCCGCCGCCAAACAGCACGAGCACCTTGGTGCCGCCGTAGTGCGCGACAAGCCGGCCCGCCTCGCGCTCGGAACCATGACCGAACACAAAGTGTGTGGGCAGGCGGTACGAGAAATCCTCCATCACAACCACGCCTTAAAGCGGTCGTAGCGAAACGCCGAGACATCGAGCGTCGTGGGCTCGTCGCACACCAGCTCGGACAGCAGCAAGCCCACGATCGGCGAGATGCCAAATCCGTGCCCGGTAAAAGCGCAGGCGATGGTCAGGCCCGGAAC
>JAJWXI010000172.1 GCA_021641225.1 Collinsella aerofaciens
TCGTGGGCTCGGCGGCCAGCACCTCGGTAATGCGGTGTGCCGATTCGTCGGCCATGGTCACCATGACAAAGATCATCGACAGCTGCATCAGGCTCATGAGAATCTGGAAACCATAGGTAAAGGTCGAGGAGAGCTGGCCAACGTCGAACAGCGTGCCCTGGCTCGTGATGATGAGCTTGGAGCCCAGGTAGATGATGACGACAAACGCGCCGTTGACGCAGATGTTCATCATGGGGTTGTTAAAGGCGAGCAGCTTCTCGGCGCGGGTGAAGTCCATCTGGACGTCGCGCGCGGCGGTCGCGAACTTCTCCTTCTCAAAGTCTTCGCGCACATAGCTCTTGACCACGCGCATGCCGGTGACGTTTTCCTCGACGGACTCGTTAAGGGCATCGTACTTGTGGAACACGCGCGAGAAGATGGGGCGCACCTTAAAGATGATAAAGAACAGCCCAAAGCCCAGCAGCGGAATGATGACCAGGTAGACCATGGCAACGCTGCCGCCCATGATAAATGCCATGGTAAAGGCGAAGATCAATACCAGCGGCGCGCGCACGGCGATACGGATGATCATCATAAAGGCCTGCTGCACGTTGTTGATGTCGGTGGTCAGGCGCGTGACGAGCGAGGAGCTCGAGAACTCATCGATGTTGGCAAAGCTGAACGTCTGGATTTTGTAGAACAGGTCGTGACGCAGGTTCTTGGCGAAGCCGCAACTCGCATGGCTGCAGGTGACGCCTGCCGCGGCGCCAAAAGCAAGCGATGTCAGCGCGATGAGCACCAAAAGGCCCGCGGTGGGCAGCATCTCGGTAACGGCGGTGCCGTCCTTGATGGCGTCGATCATGTCGGCGGTGATAAACGGGATCATCATCTGGCAGATTACCTCGCCAAGCACCAGCAGCGGTGTGGCGATCGTGACCTTCATGTAATCGCGGATGCTGCCCATAAGGGTTTTAATCATCCAGTTCCTCCCAGGTTACGCGGATTTTATCGAGCATTTCGGCGAGGTCCTCGCGCTCGTCGTGGGTGAGCGCGCTAAAGGCCTGTTCCCTAAAGCGCAGGCGGGCAGCCTGCTCTACGTGGGCCTTTTCCCATCCCGCTTCGGTCAGGCGAATGGTGAGCTGCCGCCGGTCTTTGGGATTGCGGCTGCGCTCGATAAGGCCGGCGCATTCGATCTTGGAGAGAATTTCGGAAAGCGAACCGGGCTTAAGATCAAAGTGCAGGCCCAGTTCCTGCTGTGACATCTCGCCGTTTGGCTGCTTGGCGAGCAGGCAGACGATGGGCGCCTTTCCCGAGGCGCCGCCGCCGTGAAAATGCAGAAAGTGGCCGCAGAAGCCCAGTCCGTTCAGGATGTGCTTGGCAAGCGCGTCTGATTGGGACTGTGCCGCGGGCGCATCTGCGGGGTCATGGGGGTCGCCGCCCGGCGTGTGGGGGCAGATGTCGATGTGGTCATCGCACATGGTGTCGCTCCTTTCTTTAGTTAGGTAGTGCAATTGTTTTGTGCCTAACTAATCTAGGAGCATAAGAAATGAATGTCAAGGTACCAAACTTATTAAGTTACGGCGTTTTACCAAACGCCGTAACCGCTCGACGCTGCAAACGCTCCTAAGCGGCAATTTGATCCCTGGGGGACGGAGGAAAAGGTATCGTTTTGGGCTGCGATGATGCCTTTCGAAGCGGCCTTGCCAAAAACTATGCCTAATTACTACGATGAATCCAGCATCGCTGACCACAACAGCTGTTTCTAAAAACGCAAGCTATCTACCTGCGGTTTTGTTGGAGAGAAATTCATTGTGGTTAGAGGCGGGCGGTTAAACGTAGTAAATAGGCATAGTTTTGAAATGACGCTGTATGAGTAGCATCAACTAGGCCGCCATGGAGCAAACAGCCCCCATTTCCGAAACCTTTCCGCAACAATTTGCCCTTCGTACCGCTCGCCTCCGCCCACAACGCCTCCTGCGCTACACTTAGTCGCACTGTGGCGCTGCCGCGCCGCGCCCGAAACAAGGGAGACCCTCATGAAGAATACTCAGCTGCTGCTGGTTAACGATATGTGCGGTTACGGCAAGGTCGCGCTTTCCGCCATGCTGCCGGTGCTGTCGCACATGGGCTACCGTATCCATAACTTGCCGACGGCGCTCGTTTCCGACACGCTCAACTACCCCAAGTTCTACATCCACGACACCACCGAGTACGTGCGTCAAAGCCTCGCTATCTGGGAGGAGCTCGGCTTTGAGTTCGACGCCATCTCGACCGGCTTTATCGTGACCGAGGAAGAGACGCGCATCATCTCGGACTTTTGCCACCGCCGTGCGCAAAAGGGCACCAAGGTGTTCGTCGATCCCATCATGGGCGACAACGGCAAGCTCTATGCCGGCGTGCCCGAGTCCACGATTGGCCTCATGCGGCACCTGCTGGAGTGCGCAGACTACGCGGTGCCCAACTACACCGAGGCCTGTCTGCTCGCCGATACGCCTATTGCAGAGCAGATCACGCCCGATGAGGCCCGCGCCCTTGTGGACGCCGTGCGTGAGCTGGGTGCCAAGTCGGTGGTCATTACGAGCGCCGTGGTCAATGGCACGAACGCGGTTATCGGTTACGACCATGTAGCGGGGGAGTACTTCACGATTCCCTTTGAGCTCATTCCGGTCTATTTCCCGGGCACGGGCGACACGTTCTCGGCGGTGCTCGTCGGCCGCGTTATGGCAGGTTGGAGTCTGCAGCGCGCGACGTCCGATGCCATGCGTGTGGTGGCTGAGCTTATCGAGCGCAATGCCGACCAAGAGGACAAGTCGGCCGGTCTGCCCATCGAGGCCTGCCTGGACGTGATCGACCATGAGTAACGCTGGCGAGGGCGGCGTCAAGGCCACGGGCGAGAACAAACCGCTTGGTGCCCCGCGCGGCAAGCGCCCACGTATTCGCATTAGCTGCGTGGACCAGCTGGGCACATGCCGCTGCCATCACGGGCACAAGCCGGGCGACGTCTTTGACTTCGACCGAGACCGCGGCAAGATGTGCTCCATGGCCTGCCACGTGGGCTTTCCCTATATCGATATCTTGCGCTATGGCGGAACCGTGCCTGGCAACGAGCCTGGTACGGCAAAGTTCTGCTGCCCCGAGGTCGACACCCTCAACGTCTGGCTCGCCGAGATCGTCGACGAGTAGTTGAACGTGGATTTTCTCCCACCGAGAAAATGAGCGTGGATTTTCTCCCGTTTAGAGCGCACTTGAACGCTCAAAGTGGGAGATTTTCCACGCTCGATCTGTATACGGGAGGAAATCCACGCTCATTTTATGCCGATGGCGTGGCCCGTGTGTCCGCGCCGCCCGAGCGCCTACAGTTGCTCGAGCATAGCGGTGCATCCGGCGAGTACATCGCGGTAGGTGGCGTCGAAATTACCGGTGTACCAGGGATCGGCCACGTCGCCGGGGCGCTCGGTCCAATCGAGCAAGCGCGTAATCTTGCCGTCGGGGTCGTCGCCAAAGATGCGACGCAGGCCACGCGCGTTCTCAGCATCCATATAGACAATGTGATCCCAGTCGCCATACTCCGCGCGACGCGCCTGTCGCGCGCGGTGGGCAACGACGGGAATCCCGACCTCGCGCAGCTTGGCGACCGTGCCATGATGCGGCGGGTTGCCGATCTCCTCGGTTGAGGTCGCTGCGGAATCGATGACAAACTCCGCCTCGCGCCCAGCGCGGCGCACGAGCTCGGTAAACACCGACTCAGCCATCGTCGAGCG
>JAJWXI010000020.1 GCA_021641225.1 Collinsella aerofaciens
CTTTATGATTATCCTGGTGTGCCTAAGCGTGTTCTCGGGCGACCCGACCCGTGCCGTCGTGTGCGGTTTTTGCAGCGGCTTGTTCTATGACCTTTCCGCTGCCGTGCCGGTGGGCGTTATGTCGCTCCTGCTGAACGTGGGTTCTTTTGCCCTGGTGCATAGCGCCGCCGGTCAGACGGGCGGTACCCCGAGTGCGCGCGGCATCACGGTGGGTGCCTTCGCGCTCGTCATAAATGTGATTTACAGCATCATCTTGCTGTTTATGGGTTTGGAGACGAGCTTTGTCGTGGCGATCTTCGGCCATGCACTGCCGTCCTCGATCCTGACGGGTCTGGTTGCCATTCCGTTTTTGATGTCCGGCGTCGTGCCGCAGTCCGGCTATGGATTCTCCGCGCGTGGCGGACGCCAGACGGGTATGCGCTTTAAGCCCAAGACCCGCAAGCTCAAATAGGGGAGGCCCGTAGATGTCTTCCCAGATGACGGTTATTATCGCCGGTATCGTGCTGGTTGTGGCCATCGTGGTCGCACTGGTCATCATGCGTCGCGGCGATTCCCGTTTTACCTACGATACGCAGCATGGAACGGCCCCGCGCGCCACCGAGGGCGAGGGCAATACCGCGGCGACCGCCTTTAAGGGCCGCTTCTCCATCCTCACCACGGGTGTGGGCGCGATGTTCGCGGCGCTTGCCGTCAAGCTGTGGGGCATGCAGATGGTCTCGTCGGACTATTACGAAAAGCAGGCTAATAGCAATCAGACGCGCACCGTTACCACACCCGCTGTGCGCGGCCGCATCCTCGACCGCAATGGCGTCGCGCTTGTCCAGAACCGTCCCTCACTTGCTGTCGTGGCCTACCGCGACCTTGCCGAGGATGAGGTTCTGGTTCGCCATCTTGCCAACGTGCTTGGAATGCCTTACGTGGCGGTCCTTCGCAATATTCAGGACAATACAGAGGGCGCCCAGAGCCTGCATACCATCGCGACGGACGTCCGTCGCTCCACGGTTGCTTATATTCAGGAGCACGCCGGCGAGTTCCCGGGCGTCAAGATTGCCGAGCGTACCGAGCGCCAGTATCCATATGGCGAGACGGCCTGTCACATTTTGGGCTATACCGGCACCATTACCTCCGAGCAGCTCGAGGCCCAGAATAAGAAAACCTCTGGCGATGATGATGCTTCTGCTGGCCGGATTACGTACCAGTCGGGTGATATCGTGGGTCAGGCTGGTGTTGAGAGCTACTACGAAAACCTGCTGCAGGGTATTCGTGGCGAGCAGACCGTCAAGGTCGATGCCTCGGGCAATGTGACCGGTCAGGCCGGCGCCGTGCCCGCCAAGGCCGGCTCCGACATTAAGCTCACGCTCGACCTTAAGATCCAACAGGCCTGTGAGACGGCGCTGGCGAGCGCCATCGAGCTTGCCAAGACGACTGGCTACAGCAATGCCGGCAACGGCGCTGTGGTGTGTCTCGATCCCAACAATGGCGAGATCCTGGGCATGGCGAGCCAGCCCAAGTTCGATCCTTCCGTCTTTATCGGCGGCGTCTCAAATGACGTGTGGACCGAGCTCAATGATGACAAGGGCTCGCACCCGCTGCTCAACCGCGCCATTAGCGGACAGTACATGTCGGCCTCGACCATCAAGCCGCTCTCGGCACTGGCCGGTCTTGAGTTCGGAACCTACACTTCAACGCAGACAACCAACTGCACGGGCTATTGGACTGGCCTGGGCAAGGCTTGGGGCAAGCGCTGCTGGCTGACGTCTGGACACGGCACCATGACGCTGCAGTCGGGTATCGCCAACTCGTGCGACCCCGTCTTCTACGACATGGGCAAGGCGTTCTTTTATGACGAGCAACATTCCGAGGGCCTGCAGGAGGTCTTTCGTCGCTGGGGCCTCGGCAAGACCTGCGGTATTGATCTGCCGAGTGAGGGCGCGGGCCGTATTCCCGATGCCGAGTGGAAAGAGTCGTACTTTACCGACGCCTCTGCCGAGGACCGCAAGTGGAATGCCGGCGATATGACCAACATTGCTATCGGCCAGGGCGACATCCTGGTGACGCCCCTGCAGATGGCGTGCGCCTATATGGGTCTTGCCAACGGCGGCAAACAGTACGTGCCTCACGTGTTTTTGTCTGCCGTGTCGCGCGATGGCGACGGCGATGCCTATAAATACAACGGCAAGGGCAAGAAGAAGCGCCTGGAGGCCAAGATCAACAGCGATTCGGATTTGACTCTTGTTCGCAACGGCATGCACGACGTGATTTACACGGCATCGACGTCCCTGGCGGCTCACTTTGGCACCCTGACGCCGCAGGTATACGGCAAGTCGGGCACGGGCGAGAAAAGCGGCGAGGACGAATACGCGTGGTTCTGCGCCTATGCACCGGCCGATGATCCCAAGTATGTCATCGCTACTGTCCTGGAGCAGGGCGGCGGTGGCTCAGATACCGCGATGCATGTCGTGCGCGACGTGCTCGGCGTGATTTATGACGAGCCCGATACCTCTTCGGCCTCGGGCGATTCTTCGGTTCGATAGGAGGTTGCGATGGATTTTTCTCCGGCGGATCTGTTCCGTTCAACCAAGACCGGCTCTCGCAGCAGCCTGGACCGCGTCAACAAGCAACTTTCGGCCTCGCGCGGCACGTTTCGCCAAAAGGTGCATATCGGTGTGCTCGTGGCCACTGTGGCGCTCGTCGCCTACGGTGCCATCATTATCTGGTCGGCTTCGCAGTTTAAGGCCGATGCCTCGTTCTCACGTCATCTTCTGGGAATTGGCATCGGGGCGGTGCTGGCGGTGCTGGTCTGGCGTACCGACCTGCGCGGTATTTCCAATTTCTCGACGGCGTTGCTCGTCATCGACCTGATCGTGGTCTTCTCGCCCAAGATTCCGGGTCTGTCCTATACAGGCGGTCTGGGCATGACGGGCTGGATCAAGATTCCCGGTATCGGCTTGACATTCCAGCCGGTTGAGCTTGCCAAGCTCATCACCATCTTCTTTATTGCCACGCTTGGCTCGCAGTATAACGGTCGCATCGATACCGTTCGCGACTACGTCAAGCTCTGCGGCATGCTGTCCATCCCGTTTTTGGCCGTCGTCGCCATGGGCGACCTGGGCTCGGGCCTGGTCGTGCTGGTCTCGGGCGCCATCGTCATCTGCATGAGCGGTGCGCGCCGCGAATGGGTGCTGTCGACCCTGGCCCTACTCGTGGGCCTGGTGGCCCTCGTCCTGGCGCTCGATTCGGTCTTTGATTCGTTGCTCGGCCACGATGTGCTCATCAAGCAGTATCAGATGAACCGCCTGACGGTCTTTATCGACCCCGATAATGCCGATTCGGACGATGCCTACAACCTGCAGCAGTCGCTTATCGCCGTTGGCTCGGGTGGCTTCTTTGGTAAGGGTTTGGGCCATGCGACGCAGTCGGCCGGCGGCTTTCTGCCTGAGTTCCACACCGACTTCGTCTTCGCCTTCCTGTCCGAGACCTTTGGCTTTTGCGGTTCCTTTTTGCTCCTATGCCTCTACGTGCTGCTGATCTTTTCGACGATTCGCGTTGCCTTTAAGTGTGAGTCGCTGTTCTTGCGCCTATCGTGTGTGGGCATCGTTGGCATGTGGGCGTTCCAGACCTTCGAAAACATCGGCATGTGCATTGGCATGATGCCGATTACCGGTATTCCGCTACCGTTTATTAGCTTCGGTTCGTCTTCGATGATGATTCAGCTGCTGACGGTGGGTATCGTACAATCCATATGGCGGCATCGTTCGGGCGCCGCGTAACCGCTGGAGGGGTTTGCTATGAAAATTCCCGTAGATAAGCTGACCCGCGCTTTTAAGATGGGCGCGTCCGTTAAGAAGGATTCCGATACGCCGGTGCGCGTCTCGGTCTATCTGGATTCGTCCGCCTCGCGCTTTCTGGCCGAGACGGTGCGTGACGCCTTTGTGCCGCAGACGACCTCGGGCATTGTGCGCGTCGAGCGTCTGGGGGAGGAGCGAATTGCTCCAAAGACCGATACCGATGTGGTGCTGGTGCTCTCGTGCGGTTCCGACCGCTTGGAGAGTGCCGTGCAGGAGCTCGTGATCGCTGGCGCGCCCGTGTGCGTGCTTGCCGAGTCTGCTGTGGAGGTGCCGTTTATCGAGGAGTCCACGCCCATGCTCGGCGTGGTGGCGGCAACCGATAAGACGTATCTGCTCGAGACGCTTGCCCGCTGGATTCTCGATCGCACCGAAAAGGAGACGGCTTTTGCGGCGAACTTTGCCTTCATGCGCATCGCGGCGGCCAATCGTATCATTACCTCGTGCGCGCTCACCAATATGGCGACCGGTGCGCTGGTGTTTTTGCCGGGCGCCGATTATCCCGTTATGGCGCTGGCTCAGGTGGGCATGCTCTTTGAGCTCGCTGCCGTCTTTGGACGCGGCATTAAGCCTGAGCGCGGCTACGAGGTCGCGGGCGTGCTTGCCGGCGGTCTTGTGATCCGCGCGGTCACCCGTGCGCTCGTCAAGCAGACGCCGCACATCGGCTTTGCCGTCAAGGCGCTCACTGCTGCCGCGGGCACCTATGGCATGGGCCGTGCGCTCGTTTCGCTCTACGAGCGCGATGTCGACTACAGCCGTGCCAACGAGGTGGTCACTGCCACGTTCTCCCGCGTTCGCGATCTGGTGACCACGGTCGCGGGCGCTACCCGTCCTATGGCGTCCTACCAAGACGCATCCGATCTCGCTGCTTAGGGGTTTTCCGTTGCGCGTTCCGTATCAAGACTGCTTTCATTTAATTGAGCCGCTGCTCGCCAAGGTCGAAAAGCCGAGCCGCTATATCGATCACGAGTGGGGCACGCTTTCCAAGGCCGATGCCGACTACCGTTGCTGCCTGATCTACCCGGATGTGTACGAGGTTGGTCTGCCCAACCAGGGTATCGCCATCCTCTACAACATCCTTAACCAGGCCGAGGGCATCTCCTGCGAGCGTGGCTATGTGCCGTGGCCCGATATGGGTGACGCTATGCGCAAGGCAGGCATTCCGCTGCTCTCGCTCGAGGGTGCAGCGCCGGTCGCTTCGTTTGATATCGTCGGCCTGCATGTGCCGCACGAGATGGCGGTGACGAACTTCCTCGAGGCTCTCGACCTCGCTGGCATTCCGCTGTTAGCGGCCGACCGAGGTGAAGACGACCCCATCATCATCGCCGGCGGCCCCTCGGTGTACAACCCCGAGCCGTACGCGGCCTTCTTCGATGCCATCCTCATCGGCGAGGGCGAGGAATCGCTGCTCGAGACCTGCCAGCTGCATCGCCGCCTGCGCGACGAAGGAGTCCCGCGCGCGCAGATTGTTGAGCAGCTTGCATCCATTGCCGGCAACTACGTGCCGTCGCTCTATGAGGTTCGTCACGACGAGCCCTGCTCGCCGCATGGCTACACCGTGCCGCGCGAGGGCAAGGATGCTCCGGCCGTGGTCTACAAGCGCGTCGTCGAGGATTTCGGCGCCACGAATCCGCTGTCGCAGTCGTGCGTGCCCTATGCGCAGCTGGTTCACGACCGCCTGTCTATCGAGATTCTGCGCGGCTGCGCTCGCGGCTGTCGTTTTTGCCAGGCCGGCATGACGTATCGCCCGGTGCGCGAGCGTTCGGCCGATCAGATCGTCTCGTCGGTGATTCAGGGTCTGGAAAAGACCGGCTATGACGAGGTGTCGCTGACCTCGCTTTCCACGACCGACCACTCCTGCATTCGCGACGTGCTCGGCAGGCTCAACCGTCGCCTGGAGGATACGGGTATTCGCGTGTCTATTCCGTCGCAGCGCCTGGATTCGTTTGGCGTGGATATGGCCGAGTCGGTCGCCGGCGAAAAGAAGGGCGGCCTGACGTTCGCACCCGAGGCCGGCAGCCAGCGCATGCGCGACATTATTAACAAGAACGTGACCGAGGAGGACCTGGACCGTGCGGCCAAGGCGGCCTTCGAGGCCGGCTGGAACCGCATGAAGCTCTACTTCATGATGGGCCTTCCCGGCGAGCGCGACGAGGACATCGTGGCCATCGCCAATCTGGCCGATCACGTGCTGGAGCTCGGTCGTTCCGTGGTGCCCAAGGCTCGTCGCGGCTCGATCTCGGTGTCCATCTCGGTTTCGGTGTTTATCCCCAAGGCTGCCACGCCGTTCCAGTGGTGCCCGCAGCTCGACTACGACGACGTCAAGCGTCGCCAGAAGCTGCTTATCACGAGCGTTCGCAACCGTGCCGTCCGCGTGCATTACCACGATGCCGAGACCTCGCTCATCGAGGCCGCGCTCTCCCGCGCCGGTCGTGACATGACGCCCGTCATCATCGATGCTTGGCGCGCGGGCTCTCGCTTTGACGCCTGGGTAGAGCATTTCTCGCTCGATAACTGGAAGGAGGCTGCTGCCAAAAACGGCATCGACCTCAATGAGCTCGTGCACCTGCCCTACGAGTTGGACTGGCGCCTGCCGTGGGAGCATGTGAGCCCCGGCTGCACGCGTGGCTTCCTCGAGCGCGAGTACCGTCGCTCGCTCGAGGGTGTCACGACTCCCGACTGCACCCGCACGTCGTGCACCGGCTGCGGAATCTGCCCCACGCTCCACGCCAAGAATGTATTGATGGGTGATCGCGCATGAGTGAGCGCCTGACTGACAACCCCACGCTCTTTAGGCTTCGTGTTCGCTATGGCAAGCGCGATCGCCTTAAGTACCTGGGCCATCTCGAAGTAATCCATACCATTGAGCGCATCGTGCGCCGTGCGGGGCTTCCCTATGCCGTCACGCAGGGCTTCTCTCCGCACATGCGCGTGGGCTTCTCTTCGGCACTACCGGTGGGTACGTCGTCGACCTGCGAGTGGTATGACCTGTTTATGACCGAGTTTGTGGCGCTCGACGAGGCGTTTGGGCGTCTGGCTGCGGCGTCTCCGGCCGATCTGGCACCCATTGAGGCAGCGTACATCGACGTGCGCACGCCGGCGTTGACGGCGCAGCTCACGCGCTTGTCGTATCGCATTGATTTGCACTTGGATCCCGAGGCGCCCGTAAGCGCCGACGAGGTGCGTCGTGCGATCGACACGCTGCGCGCGGACCATGGCATCGACTACGCGCGCGGAAAAAAGAGCAAGCGCTTGGATTTGGATCACACGCTCGTGGGCTATGAGCTCACGGCGGGGGAGCGCCCGGACCATTTAGTGCTCATGCTCGACACCCATGCCGATAACGAGGGCTCCATGCGTCCGGAAATTTTGCTTTCTGCAGCTGATGTTTTGTTGCAGGGCTTGACCCCGGGCGTGGATGCACCTATTGTTTCCACCGGTATGCAAGACCTCGTGACCATCTGCTCCTACGATGTCGAGCGTCAGAATCAAGCATGCGAGGACGACGAGGGCCGACTCGTCAGCCCCATACCTGTGCGAACTTGTGGATTTGCTCCACATACTCGTTGACGGGGGTATTTTCGCCTGCTACTATATTCGGCTGTTGCACTAACTGATGCATGAAGGGCAAGTAAACATGTACGCAATCGTTAACACGGGCGGCAAGCAGTACAAGGTCGCCACCGACGATGTCATCACCGTCGAGAAGATCGAGGGCAATGAGGGCGACAAGGTCACCCTGCCGGTCATCTTCCTCAACGATGGTAAGAAGATCGTCACCGATCCCGACAAGCTGGCCAAGGCCAAGGTTACCGCTCAGATCGTTGAGCAGTTCAAGGGCGAGAAGCAGCTGGTCTTCAAGTTCCACAAGCGTAAGCGCTATCGTCGTCTGAAGGGTCACCGTCAGCAGCTCACCAAGCTGAAGATCGTGAAGGTTCAGGCTACCTCCCGCGCCAAGAAGGCTGTCAAGGCAGAGGCTGAGGCTGTTGCCGAGGCTCCCGTCGCCGAGTAGATTACACTCGTAACGAAAGAGTAGGTATACACAATGGCACACAAAAAAGGACTCGGTTCCTCCCGTAATGGCCGTGACTCCCGCGGTCAGCGCCTTGGCACGAAGCGCTATGCCGGCCAGACGGTAACCACGGGCACGATTCTCGTCCGTCAGCACGGCACTCACATCCACCCGGGTGAGAACGTTGGCCGTGGCAAGGACGACACGCTGTTCGCGCTGGTCGACGGTACCGTTGAGTTCCACAAGGGTATCAAGCACAGGGTCAGCGTACGCCCGCTCGCGAACGCGTAATTCACCCTTCATAGAGCACATATGTGGGAGGCACTTGAGTTTTAGGATTCAAGGGTCTCCCTCTTTTTTGTAGGAGGCGATTCTGTTGTCACAGTTCACTGATATCAGCCGCATCAACGTTTGCGGCGGCGACGGCGGAGCCGGCTGCATGTCGTTTAGGCGCGAGGCATTTGTTCCCAAGGGCGGCCCCGATGGCGGCGACGGCGGTCGTGGCGGCAATGTCGTCATCCAGGCCGACGCTCAGCTGTCTTCGCTGATCGATTACCGCTTTAAGCATCACTTTCGTGCCGAGCGCGGAACGCACGGTCAGGGCGCCCGCCGCAACGGCAAGAGCGGCGAGGACCTCATTTTGAAGGTCCCCATGGGCACCGTGGTCCGCGAGCTCGATCCCGAGACGCAGACCCCGATGTTCGAGATTGCCGACCTGGTGCACGATGGCGAGCGCGTTGTCGTGGCGCCCGGTGGCGCCGGCGGTCTGGGCAATACCCACTTTGTGACGTCGGTGCGTCGCGCGCCCGCGTTCGCTCAGCTGGGCGAACCGGCCGAGGAGCACTGGATTGAGCTCGAGATGAAGCTTATGGCCGATGCCGCGCTCGTGGGCTTTCCCTCGGTGGGTAAGTCCTCGCTTATCGCGCGCATGAGTGCCGCCCGTCCCAAGATCGCCGACTATCCGTTTACCACGCTCGTGCCGAACCTCGGCATGGTGCGTGCCGGTGAGTATTCTTACGTCGTTGCCGACGTTCCTGGTTTGATCGAGGGCGCGAGCGAGGGCAAGGGCCTGGGCCACCAGTTCCTGCGCCACATCGAGCGTACGGCGCTCATCATGCATGTCGTCGACATGACGGGCGGGTTTGAGGATCGCGATCCGGTCGAGGATTACCGCATCATCAACCGTGAGCTCGAGCAGTATGGCGCCGAGCTTTCGGAGCGTCCGCAGATCGTCGTCGCCAACAAGTGCGATGCGCCGGGCACGGCCGACAAGATTGCCGACCTCAAGCGCGCCGCGCTCGACGATGGGCATATGTTCTTTGCCGTGTCCGCCGTGACGGGCGCCGGCCTCAACACGCTGATGCTTGCCGTGGGCGAGCAGGTGGCTAAGCTGCGCGCTGAGCTGGCGGTCTCTGATGAGCCGGTCGATCTTCGCGACGAGGAGTGGGAGCGCCGCCGTCTGCAGCGCGAGAAGCGGTTCCGCATTGTCCAGGAAGAGCCCGGTGCCTTCCGTGTGGTTGGTCGCGCGATTGAGCGCATGGTCATCCAGACCGACTGGGAAAACGAGGAAGCCGTCATCTACCTGCAGCACAAGTTTGCGCGTATGGGTGTTGACGACGCGCTCGAGAAGGCCGGTTGCCGTGCGGGCGACGAGGTCCGCATTTGCCAGCGTGCCTTTGACTTTGAGGGCGCTGAGGACTTCTCGGAGTATGAGGAGCTCGAGGACGCTGGCGAGGACGTTGCCGTTGAGGCCATTGACGTGGCCGATGCTGCGGATGAGGGCGTCGAGGTTGTCGATGCGGCGGATGCCGCGGACGATGCCGAGACCTCGGAGGGCGAGTAAGCCATGTCGCTGCGCGGTGGAATCGGTTTGCCCGAGCTGCCCATAAAAGAGGGCAAAGAGTTTCGGCTTGGCATTATGGGTGGCACATTCGACCCGATTCATTACGGGCACCTGGTGACTGCCGAGCAGGCGCGCGAGTCGCTCGACTTGGACGCTGTGCTCTTTATGCCGGCGGGCTCTCCCGCCTTTAAGCTTGACAAGCCGGTGACGCCTGCCGAGGACCGTTATGCCATGACGGTCCTCGCCACCGCCGCGAACCCGGCCTTTTTGGCGAGCCGGTTCGAGATTGACCGTCCGGGCGTAACCTATACGGCCGATACGCTTCACGCCCTTCGCGACTTTTACCCGCCGCAGGTAAAGCTCTACTTTATTACGGGCGCCGACGCGATTATCGATATTGTGACCTGGCATGATGCCGAGCGAATCGCTGAGCTTGCTACCTTTATTGCGGCGACGCGACCGGGTTTTGATATCGATACGGCGCGTGCCCGAATCAAAGAGTCGGGGCTGCCGTTCGATGTGCGCTATATTCAGATTCCGGCGCTGGCGATCAGCTCGACGAACATTCGTAAGCGAGTTGCCCGCGGCATGAGCGTGCGCTATCTTACGAGCGAGTCTGTGCTCGGCTACATTCGCAAACGCAGGCTATATGCCGATTTGGGCCAAGAAGATTTTGAGTGATGGGGGTCTACGTTGTCGGTAGAGGATCAGTTTGAGGGCGATGAGCGCGCGCTGCTCAAGCGCATTCAAGAGCTGCTCGATGTTCGCATGAAGGATAAGCGCAAGCGCTATGTGCATTCGCTGGGTGTTGCTGAGACTGCGCTGCACCTAGCCGAGGTATACGGTGTCGACCGCTTTGATGCCGCTGCCGCTGGCCTGATCCATGACTGGGACAAAGTGCTCTCCGACGACGAGCTGGTCACGCGCGCTCTGCATTACGGCATTAAGATTGCCGGCTCTCCGTCTGCCGCGACGCCGCTTTTACACGGCCCAGTTGCCGCCTATGAGCTTCCGCAGCTTTTCCCCGAGTTGTCGCCGGCCGTTTTCCAGGCTGTCGACCGTCACACCGTGGGTGCCTGCGACATGACGCCGCTCGATATGGTGGTCTTTGTGGCCGATGCCATCGAGCCCAACCGCCACGGCGACTATGCGCATGCGCTGCGCAAGATGGTGGGGGAGTCGACGCTCGATGAGTTGTTCTTCTCCTGTTTTGCGCAGGGTCTGGTCTATGTGATCCAGTCCGGGCGCTATCTTTATCCCACGGCTATTACGATTTACAACCATTACGCCCAGCTGCGCTAGCTCGGGCTGTCTAGAAAGAGGTATTCCATGGCCGACGAGACCATGACCGACGAGCAGATTCTTGAAGGTGTGGAGCACAAGAGCTTCGCCGCCACGTCCGACCGCACTGCCGCCTCGCTGTCCGCGAGCGGTGTCGCCGCCGAGGATGTCGCCCGCGCCGCCGCGCAGGCCGCCTACGACAAGAAGGGCGAGGACGTTCAGGTGCTCGACCTGACCGAGCTTTCCGACGTATGCGACTACTTTGTGCTTGCCACCGGTACCAACAACCGCCAGGTCGATTCTATCGTCGACGAGATCGAGGAGAAGGTCGCCGAGGCTTGCGGCGAGCATCCGTTCTCCATCGAGGGCCGTGAGCAGAAGACCTGGATGCTCATGGACTACGGCTCGGTCGTCGTCCACGTCTTCACTCCCGAAGCCCGCGACTTCTACCGCCTAGAAAAGCTCTGGGGTGACGCTCCTCAGCTTCCCCTCGACCTCCTCTAGCAGCTCATTTGGGACGGGCTTTTTTAGCTAGCTTCTCGCATTTCGCCGGGCAGTTGCGGTTTTCCGTACCTGCCCGGCTTTCTTTTTGCCTAAAGGCGGTTAATCGTTGAAGCGGGATTGGCGGCCGTAAGATAGGGCGGTGTCGCCGAATTTGTCTCGGACGGCGTCGATGGCGACGGAGAGGTCGCGTCGGTCGCTGGATTGGGCTCCGCGGTCGTCGACTTCGCAGAACAGGTCGGTCTGGATGCCGCCCTGATGGTCAAAGTCACTCATGCCGATGCCTGCTAAGCGAACATGCATGCCTTCCTGCCAGATGTTGTCGAGCAGTTCGAGCGCAACTGCCACGAAGATGTTCTCATCGTCGGTCGGATGAGGCAGCCGGCGCTGTGCCGAGCGACCGCTTCCATACGAATACTTAAGCTTGAGCGTCACCGTGGCGCCCGTCAGTCCCTGACGTCGCAGGCGGCGTCCCACTGACTCGCCCAACAGCGCAATCGCCGCTTCGATGTCCCCGCGCTCAGTCAAATCTTTCGCAAAGGTGCGCTCATTGCTCACCGATTTAACCTCACGCTCTTCATCGAGACTTGTGACTTCGGAGATTTCGAGTCCCAGCGCACGCTGGCGCATGCGTTCGCCGTTGACGCCAAAAATAGAGGCCAAGGTGGATTCCGGTGCACGTGATAGCTCGCCGAGGGTGTAGATGCGCATACGGCGCAGTCGCTCCTCGGCCGAGCGCCCGATGCCGCTCATGGCAGATACCGGCAGCGCGGCCAAAAAGCGCTGCTCGGTTCCGGGTCGCACGATGGTCAGCCCAAACGGCTTATCCCGCTCACTTGCGATCTTTGCGACCGTCTTGTTGCAGCCCACGCCAATGGAGCACGTTACTCCCAGCGCTGCCACACGGTCGCTTATACGCCGTGCAACCAGCAGCGGGTCCTCGGGCGCAAAGCGACCCGGTGTGATATCGATAAATGCCTCGTCGATGGATACGCGCTCCACGCGCGGCGTCTCCTCGGCAAGAATCGCCATGACCTGCGCGCTGACCTCGCGGTAGCGATCGAAATGCCCGTGCGTCCAAATGGCCTGCGGACACAGGCGCCGTGCCTCGGCTGAGGGCATGGCGGAGTGTACGCCAAAGCGACGCGCCTCGTAAGAACAGGTGGACACAACGCCACGAGAATCGGCGTCCCCGCCCACGATGAGCGGCTTTCCGCGCCATTCGGGATGATCGAGCATCTCCACGCTCGCAAAAAACGCATCGAGGTCCATGAGGCCCACCGCCGGACCCGTCCAGGGAGGCGGCGTGACGCCCATGGCATCCTCATAACCGTATGTATGTTCGCGTCTTTCCATGTCATGAGTATACCGCGCAGCTCATGTGGGGTGCGTGTATGTGCTTGCAAATCCCGAATTCTTGTCTAAGATATGGATTTGCCCTCGACTACACCGAAGAAGTTGGTCTCACGGACTTCACCTGCCCGCGTCGATGGCGTATTATGTTCAACTGTTTGTTTGTAGTTGCAGCCTAAAGCTGCTTGGTTGGAGGAGTTTCCTTTGGCAGTCAAGATTCGCCTTGCTCGTCACGGCGCTAAGAAGCGTCCGTACTACCGTGTCGTCGTCGCCGATTCCCGCGCCCCGCGTGACGGTCGTATCATCGAGGAGGTTGGCCGCTACAACCCGATGACCGCCCCCAAGACCATCAACCTCGACCTCGAGAAGATCGCCGACTGGCAGTCCAAGGGCGCTCAGCTCACCGACGCCGTCGCCGCTCTGGTCAAGGCCGCCAACGAGGGCGAGAAGACCGAGACCGTCGTCAAGAAGTCCAAGAAGCAGCTCGCCAAAGAGGCCGAGGCCGCTAAGGCTGCCGCTGAGGCCGCTGAGGGCGCCGAGGAGTAAATCGTGCCTGAGGTTGACGCTGCACAGCTCGAGGGTGAGGCAATGCTCTCAGATCGCATCGCCGATCTCGTCGAATATCTCGTTGTTCAGATCGTCGACGACCCGGATTCCGTGAGCCTTGAGGTCATCGATGGTGACGACGCCTCTACGATTGAGGTTTCTGTCGCCGAGGATGACGTCGCTAAGGTCATCGGCCGTCGTGGCCGTACCATCAAGGCCATTCGCACGCTCGCCCGTGCACTGGCCGCTCGCCTCGACACTGCTGTCGAGGTAGAGGTTCTGGGCTAGGACCTTGAGGTCCCAGTACAAAAACATCGCCCGTGTGGTCAAGCCGCACGGAAGGAAGGGGGAGGTCCTCGCGCAGCCGCTGCGGGGGCTTCCTTCTGTATTAGAGCCGGGTATGCGTGTCGCCCTGACGCCGCCGGCGCTCAAGCGCGACCGCTTTTGCACGGTCGTGTCCGTCACCGATACGGGCGATGGTGATCTGGTCTCGTTTGAGGGCATTGACGACTTGACGGCCGCTGAGGGCATCACGGGATGCTACGTGCTGGCAAATCGTGACGACTTTGAGCTCGATTCGCTCGACGCTGCCTATACTGACCTGATGGGTCGCGAGGTGGTCGACGAGCGCTTCGGTTCGCTCGGCACGATCGTCGAGATCATGTCGACGCCCGCTAACGATGTTTGGGTTGTCGAGGGCGATCGGTACGGCGAGGTACTGATTCCCGTGATCGAGCAGGTTGTGCTCGATCTTCCCGACACAGGAACAATTTCCGTCCACGTTATGGACGGCCTGATCGATATGGACAAGTAGGGAGGACAACATGCTGATTGAGACCCTTTCGGTCTTTCCCGAGATGTTTGAGCCCGTCATGTCCACATCGATTTTGGGCCGCGCCCGCAAGGCCGGCCTTTTTGATTTTAAGGCGTATAACCTGCGCGACTGGACTCACGACCGCCATCGTACCGTCGATGACGAGCCGTACGGCGGCGGGCAGGGCATGCTCATGAAGGTCGAGCCTATCGCCGAGGCCATCGAGGCCATTAGCGCGGAGGGCCCCAAGCCGACGGTGGTGTTCTTCACCCCGTGCGGCGAGCCCTTTACGCAGTATGTGGCCGAGCGCCTGCTCAAAAGCGAGCGCCTGCTGTTTGTGTGCAGCCGTTACGAAGGTGTCGACGAGCGTGCCTATGCGTATGCCGACGAGCGCCTGTCGATCGGCGATTACGTGCTCACGGGCGGCGAGCTTCCCGCTATGGTCGTTGCCGATGCCGTCGTACGCCTGATTCCCGGCGCCCTTGGTGACGAGATGAGCAACGTCGACGAGTCGTTCTCGACCGCCGAGGACGGAGGCCTGCTCGAGTATGCGCAGTACACCCGCCCTGCCGAATTCAACGGCGAGGGCGTGCCGCCGGTGCTCGTGAGCGGTGACCATGCCAAGGTTGACGCCTGGCGCCGTAAGAATGCCATCGAGCGCACCTGCCGCTGGCGTCCCGACCTGATCGAGACGGCGCGGCTTACGCCCCAGGAGCGCGCATACGCGCAGGAGATTCTGGACGCTTCGTATTCGCAGGGCGAGGAGTGAGAATGGTTCCATCGCAGCATTCCGCGTTGAAGGGCGCCTTTGAGTGGATCGCGGTGATCGCAATCGCGTTCGTGGCCACCTTCCTGATCCGCACCTTTGTGGTCGAGCCCTTTGTGGTGCCTACTGGCTCCATGGAGGACACGATCGAGATCGGCGACCAGATCCTGGCACAAAAGGTGAGCCTCGAGCTCGGTCATCCCGTCAAGCAGGGCGATATCGTGGTGTTCCACAACCCCGATGCCACGTCCGAGCATGACGTGCTGGTAAAGCGCGTCATCGCCACGGCCGGTCAGACGGTCGACCTTCAGGACGGCAAGGTCGTCGTCGACGGCCAGGCGCTCGATGAGGACTATACGACCGGCATGAGCTGGCCGCTTTCGGTCCAGGCGCCCGCCGCCCAGGTGAGCTATCCCTACACCGTTCCCGACGGGTGTGTGTGGGTGATGGGCGACAATCGAGAGAACTCTGCCGACTCACGCTACTTTGGTCCCGTCGATCGCTCTGATTTGATCGCTGTGGCGCTTGTGCGTTACTGGCCGCTCAACCGCATCGGCGCTATCGACTAAAAACCGCTATAGTACAGTACCTAACCGTGTAATCGTTTCGACGAGGGGATATTAGAGGCATGAACGCTTCATCGCTTTCCTTCCAAGACATCATCCTGCGCCTCCAGCAGTACTGGGGCGAGCAGGGCTGCGTCATTATGCAGCCCTATGACTCCGAGGTCGGTGCCGGTACCTTCCATACCGCGACCACGCTGCGCTCGCTCGGTCCTGCCGAATGGCGCACCTGCTATGCGCAGCCCTGCCGCCGTCCCGCCGACGGTCGCTACGGCGAGAACCCCAACCGCATGCAGCACTACTATCAGTTCCAGGTGCTCATCAAGCCGTCGCCGGTCAACGCCCAGGAGCTTTACCTGGGGTCTCTTGCCGCTATCGGTCTGGACCCCAACGACCATGACGTCCGCTTTGTCGAGGACGACTGGGAGAGCCCGACCCTGGGCGCCTGGGGCCTTGGCTGGGAGGTCTGGCTCAACGGCATGGAGGTCACGCAGTTTACGTACTTCCAGCAGGTGGGCGGCATCGAGGTCGACCCCGTGCCCGTCGAGATCACCTACGGCCTGGAGCGTATCGCCATGTATGCCCAGGGCGTCAACTCCGTCTACGACCTGGTGTGGAGCTATCTGCCCGACGGCACGCCCATGACCTACGGCGACGTGTTCTTGGAGAACGAGCGCGAGTTCAGTGCCTATAACTTTGAGGTCGCCAACGTCGAGATGATGCGTCAGAAGTTTGACGACTACGAGGCCGAGTGCCATTCCTGCCTGGAGCGCAAGCTGCCGCTGCCCGCATACGACTGTGTCATGAAGTGCAGCCACGCTTTCAACCTGCTCGATGCCCGCGGCGCTCTGTCCGCGGTCGAACGTGCCAACTACATCCTGCGCGTCCGCGCCGTCGCCAAGGCGTGCTGCGAGGCCTATATGGCCGAGGTCGCCGGAGTCAACGAGAATGCCGACCAGGAAGGCGAGGTGGCGTAAGCCATGGCAGACGCTAAGGATTTCCTGTTTGAGATCGGTACGGAGGAAATGCCCTCCGCACCGCTGAACAATGCTGTCAAGCAGCTTGGCACTATGATCGCCAAGGGTCTCGACGAGGCCGGTCTGGCCCACGGCGAGGTCCGCGTGATCTCGAGCCCGCGTCGCCTGGCCGCGCTCGTTGCCGACGTCGCCACCGCGACCGATGAGGTTCACGAGGTCAAGCGTGGCCCTGCGGCCAGCATCGCCTTCGACGCTGACGGTAACGCCACCAAGGCCGCCCAGGGCTTCGCCCGCAAGTGCGGTGTGGCTGCCGAGGACCTGGTCCGTCGCGAGGACACCGACGGCCGTGAGTACGTTTTTGCCGAGAAGAACATTCCTTCCGCTCCGGCTACTCCGATCCTGACGGCCCTGTGCGAGAAGACCATCGCCGGCCTGCAGTGGCCCAACTACCGTAGTCAGCGCTGGGGCCACGAGCACGCCACCTTCGTGCGCCCGGTCCGCTGGATCTGCTGCCTTCTGGGCGAGGATGTTGTGCCCGTGTCGTTTGCCGACGTGACGAGCGGCAACACTACGCGCGGCCATCGCGTGCTTGGCCCCGGTGACCACGTTGTCGCTAGCCCCGCCGCCTACGAGCAGGTGCTCGAGGACGCCGGCGTGCTTTCTGCCGAGCGCCGTCGCGAGGCGATTCTAGCCGGTATCGCCGAGGTCGAGGCTGCCCGTCCCGGCTGCCATGTCGATACGCCCAAGAAGGTCTTTGAGGAGGTCATCAACCTCTGCGAGTGGCCGACGGTCCTCGTCGGAACCTTCGACGAGGAGTTCCTCAAGGTCCCGCACGAGATCATCTGCGAGTCCATGCTCACCAACCAGCGCTACTTCCCGATCTATGACGGTGAGGGCAAGCTGACGCGTGAGTTCGTGATCGTGTCCAACAGCAAGCCCGAGAACGCCGAGCGTGTGATCGATGGTAACGAGCGCGTCGTGCGCGCCCGCCTGGACGACGCCAAGTTCTTCTACGAGGAGGATCTGAAGATCTCCCTCGACGAGTTCCGTGAGCGTCTGGCCAAGGTCGCCTTCCAGGAGAAGCTCGGCAGCGTGCTCGCCAAGTCCGAGCGCATCGAGCAGCTCGCGCTTGCCATTGCCCGCGAGGCCCATCTCGGTGCTCACCTGGCCGCCGATGCCGGCCGCGCTGCGCACCTGTGCAAGGCCGACCTGGTGTCCAACGCCGTCGTCGAGTTCACGAGCCAGCAGGGCGTGATGGGCGGTTACTACGCCACCGCGATGGGGGAGAACGACGAGGTCGCTCATGCTATTCGCGATCACTATCGTCCCCGCTTTGCCGGTGACGAGCTGCCCGAGGG
>JAJWXI010000021.1 GCA_021641225.1 Collinsella aerofaciens
CGACCTTGCAGCCGGTGTCGAGGTTCTGGCCGGCACCGGCAAAGGTGATGCCGGTAAAGCTCGAGCGGGCGCGGCGGCCGTTGAGCACGCTCATGGGGTAGAGGTAGCCCACGTGGCTGCCGAAGGAGCCGCTGATCCACTCGATGTCGCCGTCCTCGTCCACGCGCGCACGCTTGGTGTTGAGGTTGTACATGTTCTTGGACCAGTTCTCGATGGTCGAGTAGCGCAGGTGCGCACGCTTGCCCACAAAGAGCTCGACGGCGCCGGCGTGGAGGTTGGCCACGTTGTACTTGGGCGCGGAGCAACCCTCGATAAAGTGCAGGTCGGCATCGTCCTCGACGATGATGAGCGTGTGCTCAAACTGGCCGGCACCCTTGGCGTTGAGGCGGAAGTAGCTCTGCAGCGGGAAGTCCAACTTGGTGCCCTTGGGCACGTAGACAAACGAGCCGCCCGACCACACGGCGCCGTGCAGGGCCGCAAACTTGTGGTCGGTGGGCGGGATGAGCGTCATAAACTTCTCGTGGATGAGCGGCTCCCACTGCGGATCGTGCAGGGCCTCCTCGATGCCGGAATAGACGATACCCATCTTGGACGCGGTGTCCTGCATGTTGTGGTAGACCAACTCGGAGTCGTACTGCGCGCCGACGCCCGCCAGGTAGCTACGCTCGGCCTCGGGGATGCCCAGGCGCTCAAAGGTGTTCTTGATGTCGTCGGGCACCGACTCCCAGTCGTGCTTTTGGTCGGTGTTGGGCTTGACGTAGGTGACGATGTTGTCCATGTCCAGGCCCTCGATGGAGGGGCCCCACGTCGGGTCGGGGAAGCGGTTGAAGATCTCGAGGGACTTGAGGCGCAGGTCGAGCATCCACTGCGGCTCGTCCTTCTTGGCGCTGATCTCGCGCACGATGTCGGGCGTGATGCCGGCGTCGAGGCGCTCGAATCCCTCCTCGCCATAGGTGAAGTCGTAGAGGCTGCGGTCGATGTCCGCGACCTCGGTGCGGTTCTTGGTCATAGCGTCGCCCCTTTACGCCTGCTGCTCGGCAGCGGCGGCCTCGGCCAGGGCGCGCTGCTCGGCTGCCTCGCGCTCGAAGGTCTCAAAGCCGTTCTTGTCGATCCAAGGGATCAGCGAGGCATCGTCCTCGCGCACGATGTGGCCCTTGACCATAACATGTACGCGGTCGACATCCAGGTGCTCCAGGATGCGCGTGTTATGCGTGATGATGAGCATGGAACCGTCGCAGCTCTTGCGGTAGGCGTCCATACCGTGGCTGACGGTGGACAGGGCGTCGACGTCCAGGCCGGAGTCGGTCTCGTCCAAGATGGCGAGCTTGGGCTGCAGCAGCAGAAGCTGGAGCATCTCGACCTTCTTTTTCTCGCCGCCCGAGAAGCCCACGCCCAGCTCACGGTTGAGGTAGGCGGTATCCATGTTAAGCTCGGCCGCGAGCTCCTTGACGCGACGGCGGAACTCCTTGCCCTTCATCTCCAGGCCGGGGCGGCCGGCGATGCTGGCGCGCAAAAAGCTCGACAGCGGCACGCCCGGGATCTCGACCGGGGCCTGGAAGCTCAGAAACAGGCCGGCGCGCGAACGCTTGTCGGTGGTGAGCTCGGTGATGTCCTGGCCGTCAAAGACGATACGTCCGTCGTTGACCGTGTAGACGGGATCGCCCATGACCAGGTGGCCAAGGGTGGACTTGCCGGCGCCGTTGGGTCCCATCAGCACGTGGGTCTCGCCGGCGGCGACGTTGAGGTTGACGTTGTGGAGGATGGTCTTCTCGTCCACGGAGGCGGTCAGACCTTCGATGGAAAGCAGCGGATTTGCGCTCATGCTGTCCCTCTCTGTATATGGTGTACTCATGGGTGTGCGAAACCCTAGGAATCTTCTCGGAATAAAGTTACTATGGGTTCGGCGTTAGTCAAGGGAAAACCCGACTAATCCACTCGACTTTTCAAATTCTGGGACAAAATAACCTGTTGTGTTTGTCCCACTTACTTAAGATTTGGGACAAACAAACCTGGTTATGTTGTCCCAGATGCGATGGGAGGGTAGGTATGCTCATTTCTTCCAAGGGGCGCTATGCCCTCCGGCTAATGATCTATATCGCGGCGCTGGGCGACGCCGAGGGCAAGATCGCCCTGCGCGAGGTCGCCGACCGCGAGCGTATCTCGCAAAAGTATCTGGAGCAGCTGGTCCGTCCACTCATGAAGGCGGGCCTACTTAAGAGCGTGCGCGGCAAGGGCGGCGGCTACATGATGGCCAAGGACCCGGCCGAAGTGCGTGCTGGCGACATCCTGCGCGCTGTCGAGGGCAGCACGGCTCCGGTGGCGTGCGATGGCATCGACAACAGCTGCGCCCGCAGTGACCTTTGCTCGACCGTCAAATTCTGGCGCGGTCTGGACGACGTGATCGAAAAGTACGTCGACGGCGTGACGTTGGCCGACCTTGCTACCGTCCCCGAGATTAACTTTGACATTAAGCTGTAGGTTGAGCGCAATTCCTTAAGATTTCGCGGAGGGTTGTTGCCGTTTACCGAGGGGTTGTTGTGCAACAACGGGCGAGCTGCAATACTTACTTTTATCTTTGCAAACTGCACTTTAACTACACCAATGCAGGGAGGATCTTATGCAACCCAAGCATTCTGCTATTGTCGCGGGCCTGACGCTGGCGCTTTCGTTTGGCGCCGTTTCCGTGCCGGCACCCGCCGCTGCCGAGGAGCCCACGCCGGGCGTTGCCTCGGATGCCACCGATATCGATAAGGGTCTCTATACCCAGCAGTCCTTCTCGGGCGTGCTGAGGTCGGTCCAGGGCGTTTCGTTTGTTAACGTGACCCCCGAGATGAAGTACTTTACCAAGTACGAGAGCCATGGCAACTATAACCAGGGCTTTTCGTATGGCGACGGCTATAACGCGCTGGGTTATTACCAGTTCGACCGTCGATGGTCGCTCATTCCGTTTATGAAGCAGGCCTACAACTACAACCCCGAAAAATACAGCATGCTCAAGGATGCGATTGATCGCGGCAGCGAGATTTCCAACACGAGCAATTCCATGTACGAGAACGGCCAGCTCACTGAGCTGGGCCGTATTGCGCAGGAGGCCTTCCAGGGCGCTTATAACACCGACCCTGCTGAGTTTTCGGCTCTGCAGGATGCGTATGCGTACAACTCGTACTATGCGGTGACCGAGGCGTGGCTCAAGAGCGGCCTGGGCATTGATATTTCGGGCCGCGCCGATTGCGTCAAGGGCATGGTGTGGAGCATCACCAACATGTGCGGCACCGGTGGCTGCAGGGACTTCTTCCGTTGGGCGAATCTCTCCAACGATATGTCCGACCGCGAGTTTGTGACGGCGCTTTCCAACAGCGTGGTCAATAACGTGGCGACCAAGTATTCGAGCCAGCCCCAGTATCATGAGGGCTGGAAGAACCGTTACCGCAACGAGCTGAAGGACTGCTTGGTTTATATCGCCGAGGACGAGGCTGCCGCTGCGACGCCCGTGCAGCCCGAGCCTACGCCGGCGCCCTCGCCGACACCTGATTCGAATGACGGCTCGAGTGACGATGCCAACGATGACAGGATGGATGCGCCCTCGACCGATGCTGACGGTAATGGCTCTGCTGGTGGCACTATCAACGACGGTTCCACCTCGAACGGCTCCGATTCGAACGGCTCTGCTGCGGGCGATTCGTCTTCAAGCTCTGCCGGCAATACGGACAGCGACGCTTCTGGCTCGACTGACGCTGACACCTCTAACTCATCTACCGGCTCGAGTGATTCGTCTATTGGCACCGGCTCTAACAATGGCTCCGGCTCTGACGCAACCCCTGATTCCGATGCTTCCAAGGACGACTCGAATAAGGCGCCGGACGCTCCCGTTGCTTCGCCGGACAAGAAGCCTTCTTTCTCCGTGCAGCTTGGTTCTACGCTGGGCTCTTCGCTGATGGCTGGTGTCAATAACGGCTCGACCCAGAACAAGGACAACTCTGATCAGGTTTCCACGGAAAAGGCCGAGGCCGCAAAGGGCGACTCCAAGGACGAGACTTCCGAGAAGACCGAATCCGATAAGGGTTCTAGCTCTGAGGAGAAGGACGACAAGTCCGCTCAGAAGAAGGACGAGAGCAAGACCGAGGGCGAAAAGAAGCAGCCCGAAGACGACGACAAGAGCGGTGCTGACAACCAGGTCCAAGAGCAAAATGACTCCAAGACGGTGACCACTACAACCACGACGACTACAACGACCAAGTCATCTGGCGGTAACATGCCCAAGACGGGCGACCTTATCGTTATGGCGAGCCTTGCCAGTGCAAGCTTGGCCACACTGGGCGCTACGTCTATCGTAAGTGGTAAGCATAAGCTCGATCAGCAGAAGAAAGATTCTGGGGAGGACGGCTCGGAGGAGTAGCCTCTTGGTTGCTAGATAACTAAAGAGTTGGGACGGGGTCCGGTGCGAATGCATCGGGCCCCGTTTTGTTGTGCAACGATTAGTTATGCCCCCTCACACCTCTTGTTGCTACCGTTGCCCGATATGTTCGCGCGGCGTCGTCGGTACGCGCGAGGCGGTCATTACAATTGGCATCGTGCAGCGATTTAGGGGGAACGTTTTGGTGTCTGAACAGGCAAATGTTGATTGTGCTGCTGGCTTTGGCGTGCGCTTGATCGGCTGTGCCGACGATGCGGTTTTGCCCATTGGCATGCACGACTATGCGGAGGCCCTTGGTTGCTGCATGCTGGTTGACAAGACCATGTTTATTGCCGATGTGTTGGACTGCGACGCGTCCGTTGTGGTGTGCTGTCGACCCGAGGGTTTTGGCAAGAGCATGAACTTGTCGATGCTCAGGGCTTTTCTGGAGCGTCCAGCGGTCGGTCGCTCTGGTCAGCGTTTGTTTGCCGATGCTCAGATTTGGGATGCGAACGGCGGGCGCTATCGGGATGAGTATGCTTGCTATCCGGTGATATCGCTGGACTTTTCTGGCGCTGCGAGGCGTGGCCCCGCTGTTGCCGGCGTCGTGCGCGATGCCCTTTCGGGCGAGTGCGCTCGCTTGTTGGCGCTCTTGGAGGCTCCGGATTTAGCTCGAGATAAGGTGCGTCACATCGAACGTGTCGCGCGTGGCGTGGCGAGCGAGGATGAGGTCGCCTCGGTGCTTGGCGTGCTCATTGAGCTGCTGGAGATGGCCTGCGATGAGCAGGTTGTATTGCTCGTTGATGGGTACGACGCGGCGTGGTTGGGCCGTGCGAGCGCGAGGGGCGCTTCCGGCGCTGATCCGGCAGGGCTATTCGATCGCGTGCTGTTCGACGCCATTGCCACTGCGCGCGATTCGTTGCGGCTGACGTGTCTGATGGGGGAGTATCCCGGCCCTGCCGAAGCGGCGCTTTCTTTGTATGGCTGCTCGTATTGTCTGTCGACGCCGCTTTCGACGTGGTGCGACCGTTGGTTCGGCTTTTCTGATGCCGAGGTCGAGGCTCTGTTGAATCATGCTGGGCGCGAGGAATACCTGGATGATGCGCGTGAATGGCTCGAGGGATATCGGTTTGGCAGGGCCTATTGCTCGAGTCCAGAGCGTGTGATCGGTTTTCTGGGCCGAGGCTGCACGGCGCCTGTGCGTGCCGATCTGTATGGATATGCCGATTGTCTGAGTAGGGTAGTTGCCGGGTGGAATCTCGACCGCCTTTCGGTCTTGTTTGATTTGCTCGAGGCCCATGGGTGCGCTGAGGTCCCGCTTTGTTTGGGCACTGCAGAGCCAGATGTCTCGCCTGACGATGGCATGTGGACAGCGCTGTATCTGTCCGGTTTTCTCACGACGGATATGACTGAGGAGCCGGAGCATGGCGATCGCCTCCGTGCTTTGCGATTGCCCAATAACGAGCTTCGCCAGACCTTGCGTCTAGTGATTATTGAGTGGTTTGAGTGCGCTGCAGAAGACATTCGAGACGTCGATGCGTTTCGCGACGGGCTGTGCCATGGGAACGAGGATACCGTGAGGCGGGCGCTAAGCCGCATCTTAGGAGATGCGGGAATCGGTGCGACCGACCCAGATGCGCCACTGCCATATCATCTGCTCTTGCAGGGGCTCTGCTTTGGCTTGCCGGGCTATGCCAATCCTGCCTCGAGGCGAAAGTGTGGCGCGGGTCGCTGCGACATCCAGGTTTTTCCTACGGGCGCCGTGTTCGACATAGCCGATACGATCGGTATGCTCGATGAACGTCCGCTGATAACGATCAACATGATGTATGACCCCGGTGTGGATGCGCTGGGCCTGGAATTGCTGGCCGTGCAGGCGCTGCTCGACATAGAGCGCGACGGCATCGACGAAATCCGTGTGCCGCGCCCCGGCGTGGGTCGCATGCGCTGGGGGTTCGGTTTTGATGGGCAGCATGTGGCTACGGTGTGCCAGCGGCTTTAAGCGCCGAGGTGTTTCCGGCTTCCGTTACTCGGTGTCCTTCATGGGCGGCATGGGCTTCCAGTTGGGGTCCTTGATGATCTTGCGGGCGTCCTTCATGCCGCGGCGTAGCGCCGGAATACCGGTCTTAAAGCACTTGTCGACCGCGGCCAGGCGAATGAACTCCTTGCAGAAGGTCGCGGCGTTGCCCAGACGGAACAGCACAGGGTGGTAGTCGCCGTAGATCTGCATGTAGCGGGCCAGATAACCGCGGTTGCGCATGATGTAGTAGCGGTTGGTGTCGCTCGTGGAGTTGAGCTGGCGCTTGCCGGCGATATCCCAGTTAGAGACGGCGCGGGCGCGCTTGAGCACCACGTCGACGACCACGGCGGCGGGGAAGTGTTGGCTGGCCACGTAGCCGTAGCAGGCATCGTCGCCGTAGATAAAGAAGCGCGCATCGGGCAGGCCGATCTTGTCGACCACGCGGCGCGAGAACATGCCGCCCTCAAAGCATAGTTGGTTCATGGCGCGGTAGCCCTCGGGTCCCAGGTCCCACTTGGCGACAGGGTTGGGAATGCCGAGTGAAAGGATGAGTTGGTATTGCCAAAAGAAGGCGCCGCCGTCAAAGTCCAGGCGCGAACCCTGGATAACATCGTAGCGGTCGGTCCACTTGGCAAGACGCTCGATGCCTTCGGGGATGACGAGCACGTCGTCGTCCATCACCCAGAACCACTGGGCGCCCAGGTCGTAGGCGCACTTGGTGCCGGCGGAGAAGCCACCTGCACCGCCGCCGTTTTCGAGCTGCGGGGCGTAGATGACGCGGTCGGTGCCGCCCTGCGCGTCGGGCTGCTCGGTGTCGATGCCCCACAGGTTGGCCAGGCGCTCGTTAAATGCGGCGCACATGGCCTCGGTCTCGCGCGAATTCTCGTTATCGACAATCACGATGCGCCAGGGCGTTGCCGTGAGCTCGGTCATGGAGTCGAACAAGTTGGCCAGAAGTTCCTGGCGCTTGTACGTAACGACGACGATGGCGAGCTTATCGATGGGGGCGGGAAGGGTTGAAGGCATGGGGCAATATATCCTTTCACGCGCGGCAGATATGCGCCGCACGGAAGCTATCGAATACGTCCATTGGACTGTCCTATTGTAAAGGCTCGCCGCGCTTTGTCGGCAAGGTTTGAATAAAACGCAGGAACCTGCCACGGGTGTGGCGGCTTCAACGTTGGGCGTTGGCGCGCTTATCGCTGTTTGAGGCTGTGGACGACTCGGCTTCTAACTGCGTCAACTACGAGTAGCACCAGGGCAAAGACAATGCTGATGGCCGTTCCGGTGGCAATGCATATGGATGCAGGGTTGCTTTGGGCGACCAGTATGTTTGCAAGCATCGCGTTGAAGATGGGGCGCCAAAGGCTGCTGGTGAGCGACTGCATCACATAGAATCCGAGCGTGGCCGCCGATAGGGTGACGATGACGCCTGCGACTCGCGGATTGCTCGAAGTGCTGTGTCGGGTTGCCGCAAAGAGTAAAGAAACACCGGCAAGGACAAACGATATCAACGAGGTTGATTTGTAGGAGAGGGCGGCCATCACCGTGAGGTTGTCGGTGAAGGAAAGTGTGCCCTCTAGGATGATTGTGATTGTCAAAACTGTTATGAGCGACCGCATGCCCAGGGAGCGCACCCTGCCCGAATCCATGGCGTCGGTAACGTCGCGGAGCAGCCCGCCCGCCAAAAACGCGACAACGTAGGTAGCGGCGCTCATAATCTTCTGGAGCCAAGAAAACTCACCGCCGTTTGCTGAGCTCATGGCGGCCAAATACCCGTTAACAACGAATACGAGGATGCCAACGACGATGACAGTCGCCGCGTAGCTCTTCTGGGGCAGCTGACCCTTGGCCAGCCCAAACAGCGGCGCCATGCAGACCGTGGCGGCGTAGACCCAGATAAACTCGAGCCCCAGGGTGTACCAGTAGTGCGTGACCAGGGAAACGTCGGGAATGGGGGAGATGACCGTGGACCATGCAAGCGCCACCAGGCAATAGAACGCTGTCGGAAAGACAACCTTGCCAAGACGCTGCACCGTCCGTTGTATCTGCGACGTCCGGGTCGTCCCATCATTCCAAGCACGCGCGGCCGAGGCGATGAGAAAATACCCCGAGATCATAAAGAAGACTTCGTTGGCCCAGCAGCCCAGCAAGTTAATAAAACCGAGGACGCCGGAATAGGGGAAGGCGGCAAACGGTGCGTATTCCGGTATGCCGGCGCAGGCTGCCTGAAAGGCCCACTGAAAGGTGTGGAAAATCGCGATTCCGGCGACCGCGACGAGGCGCAGCGCTTCGATAGAAATATTGCGTGCGGCTTTGGGCTGCATGTCTTCCTTTCGTCTCCGGGTGCTCCATAGGCTCCATAGATTATATAAACGCCCGTCGGCGCGCCGACCCTTTGATACCATGAAACGACAGGTATTTCCTAAGGAGCACTTTTGTCTACTAACGCCTCTGGCAGCCCTGTTCTGTCGCTGCTTATCCCCATCTATAACGTTCAGCGCTATCTGCGCGAGTGCCTCGATTCCGCCGTGGCGCAGACGCTCGAGGACATCGAGATCATCTGCATCAACGACGGTTCTACCGATAGCTCGCCGGATATCATCCGCGAGTACATGGAGCGCGACGCACGCGTCAAGATGATCGACAAGGCCAACAGCGGCTACGGCGACTCGATGAACCGCGGTCTGGAGATGGCGCGTGGCAAGTACGTTGGCATCTTGGAGTCCGATGACTTTATGGCGCCCGACGCACTCGAAAAGCTTGTCTCGGCCGCCGATACCAATAATACCGACTTTGCGAAGGCGAACTTTGATTTCTACTGGTCTAAGCCCGAGGAGCGCCGTTCGCTGCACGAGATGTTTAAAGCCAAGGACTGTGGCAAGCCGGTGCACCCGAGCGATACGACTCAGTTCTTTAAGCAAAAACCGTCGATTTGGTCGGCCGTGTACCGTCGCGATTTTCTTGAGCGCAACGGCATTACTTTCCTGCCGACTCCGGGGGCATCCTTTCAGGACACGTCATTTGCCTTTAAGGTGATCGCGTGCGCCGATAAGGCTGTTTACCTGCATGATGCCGTGTTGTCGTATCGCCAGGACAACGAGAATTCCTCGGTCAATTCTTCGGCTAAGGTCTTTTGCGTCAATACCGAGTATGCCGAGATTGAGCGTTGGATTCGAGAGGATTATGCCCGTGACCACGCAAGTGATGACATCGCGCGCATGCTCAAGTTCAATCAGCTCATTAAGTACGATTCGTACATGTGGAACTACGTGCGCCTGGCGCCTAAGTTCTATAAAGAGTTCCTGGTGCAGATGGCCAAGGAATTTCAGGCGGCCTTGGACGCGGGGGAGTTTTCGCTTGACGACCTCAAGCCGTGGAAGCGCGCGAATCTCGCTGCCATCCTCAAAGATCCTGAGGGCTGGGTTGACGAGCATCCAAGTTTTGCGACGGATGGTGCCTTGGGGCGTGCTAAGTATTACGCCTCGGTTGGAGGCCCAGGCGTGGTCGCCGCCTTCCTCATCGAATCGCTGAGGGGGTAGGTCGGCATGGGAGAGGCCTCGTGTCCTAAAGCTACCATTGTCGTCCCCGTTTACAACTCTGCGCGCTCCATTCAGCGATGCCTCGATTCGCTGCTGGCTCAGTCCGAGCGCTCGATTCATGTTGTCTGCGTCAACGACGGTTCGACTGATGATTCGTTGGACGTGTTGCGCCAGATCGCGCAGGCCGACGATCGCGTACTGGTGATTGATCAGGAAAACGCGGGCGTCTCGTGTGCTCGAAATGCCGGTATCGATGCCGCCGAGGGCGAGACCGTCTTTTTTGTGGACGCCGACGATTATATCGATGCCCAGACGGTCGAGCGCGTGCTGCATGCCATGGAGTCTGCAGATGCCGAGGCCGCCGTTTTTGGCGGCGTCTGTGAACCTGCCGATGCTGCCCCCAAACGCGTCCAGCAACTCATGAGCCCCAAAGCCGGTACCTTCGGCGCCCGTGATCCCCAACTGCTGTTCCATTCGAATGCGCAGCCCTATGCCTGCCGTGCGGCTTTTTCGCGCGAGCTGCTCAATCGCGAAGGCATTCGCTTCGCCCCCGGTTTGGCTTTGGGCGAGGACGTCGTCTTCCAATTTGCGGCTTATGCGCTTGCCCGCAAGACCGTCGTCATGCCGGACAAGTTCTACCACTACGTGATGGAGAGCGAATCGGCGACGCATGAGTTCAACAGTGCCGAGGCTCGCGCCAAAAAGCTTGACGCCCACATGAGGATGCTCGAGGAGGTCTTGGAGGACTGGTCGGCCTACGGTCTTTTGGATCTGTGTCCCGGCGAGCTGATAACTTGGTTTTTGGACCTCATTGTGTTCGACCTGGCGCGCTTGGATGCCGATGACTTCCATCGCGTGGCGGCTCGCGTCAACATGGACCTCACGACGTTTTTGGGAACGGAGTGGGCGGATATGCCTGCTAAGGGCGCCGTTCGCCGTGTTGCCCACAAGCTCGTTGCGGCGACCTCGGGCGTTTCGATGGCAAACGCCACGCTGTTCTATCTTTCGACTCGCGGTCTCAAAGCCTGCCTGGAGCGCTTTATCTAATTCCAAGCGCTGCCGTCCGCCGCGACCCGGCTGCTAAAATAACCCTGTTACACGCTATTCAACAGGAGGTTCTCTTGCAGAACTCTGATACCCCTAAAGTTTCGCTGCTTGTTCCCATCTGCAATGTTGAGCGCTACCTGCGCGAGTGCCTCGATTCTGCCGTGGCGCAGACGCTCAAGGACATCGAGATCATCTGCATCAACGACGGATCCACCGACAGTTCGCCGGATATCATCCGCGAGTACATGGAGCGCGATGCGCGTGTGAAGATGATCGACAAGGCCAACAGCGGCTACGGCGACTCGATGAACCGCGGCCTGGAGATGGCACGCGGCGAGTACGTGGGCATCCTGGAGTCCGATGACTTTATGTTTGAGGATTCGCTCCAAAAGCTGGTAGCCAAGGCAGACGCCGAGCATGCCGATGTGGTTAAAGGCGATTTCTACCTGTACTGGTCTACGCCCGCCGAGCGCCGTGAGCTGTTTGGGATTATCGACGAGCATATGACGGGTGCGGCGTATCGTCCCGTCGATCGTCCGGGCATCTTCTACCGCAAGCCTTCCATTTGGTCGGCCATCTATCGCCGCGAGTTCCTTAACGACAATCAGATTCGGTTCCTTCCCACGCCGGGGGCGTCGTATCAGGACGCGGGCTTTAACTTTAAAGTCTGGGCGTGCGCCGAGCGTGCCGCGTTTATTGCGGATCCCATTTTGTGCTATCGCCAGGACAACGAGAAGAGCTCCGTTAATTCGCCCAACAAGGTGTTTTGCGTATGCGACGAATATGCCGAGATGCAGCGCTTTTTGGACATGCGCCCCGAGCTTAAGACTCAGCTCCAGGGCATTTTAATGCGCATGAAGGTCGATACCTATCGTTGGAATGACGAGCGTCTGATCGATGAGCTGCGCGAGCAGTTTTGGGAGAAGGCCTCGCCCGAGCTCAAGGCCGATTGGGACGCCGGCCGCTTTGACCTGTCATTGTTCGACCCGCGCGGCGAGACTGATCTGCGCCTGATGGTCAAATCGCCCCGTGCCTACATCGATTCGCGTTTTGACTTTAAGAAACCGGGCAAGCTCAATACGTTTAAGCACTACTTTAAGATCGGCGGCCTGCCGCTGGTCTGGCGCGTGCTGACGTATCAGCGCACCTACGGCGATAACCCGCATCCCGACGATGTGCCGGCGGCACAGTAGGAGTGTTTGACTATGGCTACCCCTAAGATTTCCGTTGTCGTTCCCATCTATAAGGTGGAGGAGTGCCTGGCATGGTGCCTGGACTCCCTGATTGCGCAGGACATGCCCGATTGGGAGGGCGTGCTGGTCAACGATGGCTCGCCGGACGGATCGCGCGACATCGCGGTTGTCTACTGCGAAAAGGACGCACGCTTTACTCTGGTTGATAAGCCCAACGGCGGCCTGTCGAGTGCGCGCAATGCGGGTATCGCCACGTCCACGGCACCTATCGTCGCGTTCTTGGATTCCGACGACCGGTTTACGCCCGATGCATGCCGCGTGATCGTCGATGCCTTTGAGCGTGAGGATTGCGACGTTTTGACCTTTGGCGCTAACCCGTATCCGTTAGAGGCGGGGTATCCGTGGCTTAACTATGTGTTGAGCCCACGCGATGTGTCATTTGAGGGCTATAGCTCGGACTTGCTGTTTAAGGAAGCGTCTCGCCCCTTTGCATGGCGCACCGCCTGCAAGCGTGAGTTTTTGCTGGGCAACGGGATTGTGTTCGATGAAACCGTCAAGTATGGCGAGGACCAGGTCTTCGATTTTGCCGTGTATGGTCGCTCTCGCAAGACCGCGCTTATCTCGAACAGGCTGTACGACTACCGTGTGGCGCGCAAGGGCTCGCTCATGGATACTATGCGCTATGACGACGAGACGCGCCTGCTGGAGCATGTGAAGATTTACGCTGCGGTGCTGGCTGACTGGCAGCGAGACAGTCTCGATGCTCAGCATGCCGAGGACCTGGCGTACTTCCTGTGCGATCTGGTGCTGTATGACGCGCTTAGGTTGCTGGGCGCGAACTGCGGCAAGGTGATTTCCGCCGTTGCTGACGCGCTCGCCGGCTCTGCCGTGAGTTGCGATGCCGCGCTCGCACAATGTGCTCCCTCTGTCGCTGCCATGGTGCGCGCAGCGCTCGCCGATAATACTCCTAGCGCTCGTACGTGCAAAAAGCTCATGTTCGATTACGACGTCTTGAGGTTTGGGCGCTTGGGCGCGTGCAAGCGTATGGCCGCGAATGCCCTGGGAAAGCGAGAAGTGTAGATGAGTATCAAGCGTTTGGCGCTTTGCCGCAGCCAGGGTCGTCTGTTCGTCCTACTTCGCTTTGCCGGCAAGGATGTCGCGGAGATTATTGAGTGCGAGGGTTCCCAGGCTTTTGCCCACGCGATGACCAATGGTGCCAGCGTGCCGTCGTTGGCGCTCCCGGTCGATCATGGCCGCGTGCTGGCACTTTGCCCCTCGGTTGCCGATTACGAGCGCGAGCTCGCCGTCTTGGTGCTGCCGTTTTTGGATGGCTCTGCAATCGATGCTGCATTTGTGTCCGGTGGCCAAAAGCTTGGCTCCATTCGCCTCGATAGCCGCGTGGCCAAGCTGGAATCCAAGGTTAACTACAAAGCAAAGCCTGCGCCGTGTGCGCTTATCCGCGACGCGCAGCGTGGCGAATGCTGCGGTCGCTACGAAATCGATGCCATTCGCTATTTGCCGGCAGACGCCGGCGCGGTGTGGCGCTATGAGGTTACCTGGGCGGGAGACCCCCAGTGCACCCCTGAGTTCCAGATCTTCGATACGCATATGAACGCCATCGATGTTACCGTGCATGTTTTTGAATCGCAGGTTGACGTGCCGCAGCAGAACGGATGCCGCGTCAATAAAACGTATCTGAGCGTTGAGATGCCTCAGGATATACGAGATTTTGTCACGATTGCGGCTGACCCCACGGGCCTAATCCAGAGCGGGTTTTGCGCTATGGACGGTCGCCTGTACAACGGCATGGTCGACGACAGTTGGAGCCGCATGAAGGACGCGCGTGCAGACGACGCAGCTTATCGACGTTGGTTTGAGCAGCATCGCGCAAAGCCGGGCGATTTGGCGTGCCAGCGTGTCGCTTCGGCGGCCTTTGCCTATAGGCCGCTCGTGAGCATTGTGGTGCCGTGCTACAAGACTGATCGGGTCTACCTGCGCGAGCTGCTGGATTCGGTGCTAGCCCAGAGCTATGACAACTGGGAATTGCTGCTGATGGATGCCTCGCCTGAATGGGATGCGGTGGCCAATCTTGCGGCCGACGCCAATGACGAGCGCGTTCGCCGCATCGAGTTGCCCGGCAACGGCGGCATTGTGGTCAACACCAACGCGGGTATCGAGCAAGCGACGGGCGACTACATCGCGTTCTTGGACCATGACGACATTCTGGAACTGGACGCGTTATTCCACTATGTTGCCGCGCTGAACAAGGCTGCCGAGGGCGAGCGTCCCCAGGTCCTGTTCTGCGACGAGGACATGTTCCAGAAAACGGGGGAGTGGGGCCAGCCGGTCTTTAAGACTAAGCTCAACGTCGACCTGCTCTATAGCCATAACTGCGTGACGCATTTCCTGATGGTGGGGAAGGCGCTCATCGATCACATTGGTACGTCTCCAGAAGACGTTGCGGGTGCCCAGGATTACGACCTGACGCTTCGCTGCCTTGCAGCGGGTGCGCGGTTTGAGCATGTCGCGCACGTGCTGTATCACTGGCGCGTTCATCCTGGATCGACCGCCGATGGCTCTGCTGATAGCAAGCCGTATGCTATTGAAGCCGGGCGCCTTGCGCTTCAGCGTCACTTTAACGCGCTGGGCATTTGCGGAACAGTCGAGGAGACCGAGACGCCGTTTGTCTACCGCATGCGCTATGCGCTGCCGGAGCCTGCGCCGTTGGTGAGCATTGTGATCCCCACCAAGGATCACATTGAGACGCTCGACGCCTGTGTGATGTCGATCGCCCAGAAGGCAACGTATGCCAACTACGAGATCGTCTTGGTGGAGAATAACAGCGAAGCCCCGGAGACGTTTGCGTATTACGAAACCCTGCCAGAGCGCGTGACCGCAGCATCCGAAGGCAAGGGCATCGCACACGTTGTGTACTGGCCGGGCGAGTTCAATTACTCCCAGATCATCAACTTTGGCGTTGAGCATGCCAAGGGCGACTATCTGCTGCTGCTCAACAACGATACCGAGGTCATAAGCCCTGACTTTATCGAAGAGATGATGGGGTATCTGCAGCGTCCCGATGCGGGCGTGGTGGGCGCCAAGCTCTATTTTGCCGATCATCTGGTGCAACATGCCGGCATTGTGGTTGGTGTGCGTGGCGCACTTGCCCATGCCAACCAGGACTTCTCGGCAAAGCGCGAGGGCTATCTTGCCCGCGCTGTGCGCCCGGGCAACTTTAGTGCCGTGACGGGCGCCTGTCAGATGGTCCGCCGCGACGTATTTGAGCAGGTCGGAGGCTATAACGAGGAATTCGCCGTCGGCTTTAACGACGCAGACTTTTGCCTGCGCGTGTGGGAGGCGGGCTACCGCACCATCTTTACGCCCTATGCCGAGCTGTACCACTACGAGTTCACCTCGCGCGGCAGGGAAGAGGCCAACGAGGAAAAGCTGCGCCGCTGGAAACGCGAACAGGCGCTGTTTATGCAGCGCTGGCCGGAGTTCTTCCTCGATGCCGACCCGTGGCTCGGACCAAACCTGTCCTTCGACAGTGAGTACTTCTCGCTTTAGCGCGAAGTAATTCCAAGGTCCGGCAAAGTATCCTCAAGAGCCGCAAGGGTGGAGGGGTTCAAGTACTCCTCGTTCAAGCGGCTCTTGTCATATCGAAAACGTGTGTCTCGGGAGCATTCGATGAGTTCCGCGGTAAAGAACTTCTCCCAGCTAAAGAACTTTGAGCTTTCGATATGTTCAGCGGGATTAAGCAGCATGTCCTTAATGTGTTTGCTGTTGAATAATCCCGACTTCAACACGAGCCATTCAAACGATTCCGGCAGGAATAGCTTGATGCTCTTTCGGCGCAGTAGCGCAGTAGCTTCTGCAATTTCTGGTCCAAAGGCGGCGCCGTCGGCAATCACGAGGATGTCGTTTTCCGGTGCGTCCATAATGCAGTTGCAAATATTTGATTTGCCACCCGCGCTGATGCACTTAATGTTGCTCTTTTTGCATAGCAAACTGAAGAATTCGTAGCCCGAATTTGTGTCTTCGATAATGACGAGCTCGGGTCTCTCGCCTCTAAATTCAGTATCACCGTAAATACGATATGTAGAGGTGTAGACACGAGAGTAAACAGGATACTTCGTTGTGGTTCGGTTGGTATTCTTAAGGCCGTAGATTTCATCAACACTGTAGGGTAGTTGATGCAGTGACTCTCGGGCAACGATAACGTAATAGTTCGAGCTATGTTTTGCCTCATGTGCAAAATCTTCCGTTCGAACAAAAGTATTACCCTCATCAATAAAAACAATGCTGCCGGAAATCTCTTGTAGATCTCTGCGCCAATTCTTTCCAGCTATTGTCTTACAGGATGCTTTGCAACTTACTGTTACGCCGCTTTGTGCCCCTAATTCTTCGTGGGCAGTCACCATATCGAGCAACGTCGTTTTGCCCGTGGCACTGTTGCCTTGAATGATGGTCAAGTTTCTATTGATGGTCAGTTTAAACTGAACACGGTTGTTCTGAATAACTACCTTGTATGATCCGCGCATCAGGAGTTCTCCCTTAGGCATTTTCCAGCTATGGGGACAAGGTCAAACATCGTGTGAACAACATCGCCTGTGTTCGCAATGGTTGCCGTGAATTTGCCGTTTCCAAAATCCAATATATGGTAGAGGTTGATTGTTAGGTCCTTTTGTGCGGCGATTCTTAGAATCCAGTAGGCACAATTGTCACCACAGTTTGAGGCGTTATATACATTTTGCGGCATAAAGTACATAAGCAGCAGTGTTTTGGTGCCGCTGGATAGTTTCTCGGGAGGGATGATGCCTAGAATCTTAGTGTCGATTGCGTAGGGCCCCACCACGCTGCCCTTGTCGATAGATTTAATGACACGTTGGGCAAAGGAATCTTCAAACCACTGGGGGGAGTACACGTTATCGAAATAGACCGATGTGTTGTAAATCACGTTATCCATGTCCCCATAATGTATCGTTAACACGTCGACCTCCTAGGTTGAACGCTGTGTTTTCCCCTGGTGCTGATTATATCGTTTTGTGTTTGGGCTGTTGGAATACGGTCGAAGCAATACCGCAGGAGTTTGGGGCTGGCGGCATAGCCGGTACCAAAAAAGCGCCCGCAGGCGCCCTGTTGGTACCGGCTGATGGTATCGTCAGGAAATAAGCGTTCGATGATGAGCTTGGGATTTCGCCCCACAACTTGCTTCTGTTCAGTCATAGAATGAGTAAACATTTATTTGTAGTAGTTGCTTCCAAAATCAGAAAATATCTATTTCGATTTAATGGGCCGCATCTTTCAAGGATTGGAGAACGATATATGCAACATAAAGTTAAAGCCACTTATCTTAGGCTTCCTTGCTATAAGCAGATTTCAGCCTTGAGCATTTCTCTTTTTCTTATGATAAAACAATCGCAAATTCCTTACTTCCCAGGGTTCCCTGATTCTCTGAAACCCATATTTAATGTGAGCGGTTCACCTTTATTCGAGCTAGTCGATGTTTTTACGACTGCAATAGCTACAAGTCTCATATTTTGGTTTGTTTTTAATTATTTGCCCGATCAGAAGAATAAAAAATATGCAATGATACATTGTGCTGGGTACATAGAAAACCTATAC
>JAJWXI010000173.1 GCA_021641225.1 Collinsella aerofaciens
CCGTTCTGGAGCATATCCTCCAGGTTCACCAGGTCGCAGTTATGCATGTGCTGGGCAAAGTAGTCGGAATCGTGGAAGTGAATCAGGCCCTCGTTATGGGCATCCACAATCTCCTGAGGCAGCAGCACGCGCTGCGTCAGGTCCTTGGAGATCTCACCGGCCATGTAGTCGCGCTGAACGGAGTTTACGGTCGGGTTCTTGTTGGAGTTCTCCTGCTTGACCTCTTCGTTGTTGCACTCGATGAGCGACAGAATCTTGTCATCGGTCGTGTTCTTCTGGCGCTTCAAGCTCTGAACATAGCGATAGATGATGTAGTGGCGGGCGACCTCGTAGCAGTCGAGACGCATGATCTCGTCCTCGACCAGATCCTGAATCTCCTCGACCGAAACGGTGTGTCCGGCATTCTCGCATGCCTCGGCAACGTTTTGCGCCGCGTAAATCACCTGACGGTCGGTTAGACGAGAGCTCTCCTCGACCTCCAAGTTTGCGGCGCGGATGGCATTGACGATCTTATCGATGTCAAAGACAACCTCGGTGCCGCTGCGCTTGATGATCTTCATCCTCTTGCCTCTTTCGCATCGTAGTCTCATTGCGCTTCAGAGCCAAACGATGCCCGGCAGGGCTTGCCCCTGTCTTGCGGCGCCGTCGCGCAATCTGTGTTCTCGATAAACCATAAGCCTCCACGCGGACATCCCCGGGAGCCGATCAGGCGACTCAAAGACACGTCCAAAGGAGGCAGATAAGGTCCTCGTTCTCTGTCCGCCATCTATCATACGACAAAGACGCATCTATATCCTGTATTCTTTTTTTAGGTCAAACACAACATATAGTGTTTCAGCAGGTCAAAGCAATTGGTCATTTTGCAGACGCATTAATTATGAGGGTTTCTTGGCAAGTCGGTAAAACATTACCAACACGGCTACCTGCATGGCAGTTATAAAACCCCCTTAGTCATGCCGCTGACAAATCCTACCAAAACCAAGCCGCTCACGCCAAAAGAATCCAAAAGATTATGCTTGACCAACATGTTGCGGTCGTGCCTTGCCGTGCCTCATGCAACCGCGGCACGAATCCTTAAAAGATATGTGTATGCAAACGGAGAAGATGAGAGTTTCCTCGGATGACTACTGAGAAGCATCCCGGAAGATCAAAAACTCGAAATTTGGTGACGTATTTGGCGACCCATTTGGCGACCAAAACAAAACAGCCCAGAGGACATAGCCTCTGAGCTGCGAACATTTGGTGGGCGTTAGAAGATTTGAACTTCTGACCTCTTCCGTGTCAGGGAAGCGCTCTCCCCCTGAGCTAAACGCCCAAATGGAGCGGACAACGGGGCTCGAACCCGCGACCCCAACCTTGGCAAGGTTGTGCTCTACCAACTGAGCCATGTCCGCTTACGAGGATTAATCTTACGTGATACCCGCATCCTATGCAAGAACTTTTTTGAAAAGTTTTGCGACGCCCTCGCGAACCTCGCGAAGACATCAGCCACCACGGAAGGTGTAGGCAAACGCAAGCTCGCCGCAAGAGGCCCCTACAACTCAGCGAGCATGATCCAGGCAGAGCTGTCCTGCGCGAGCCTGCCATCTGCAAGCGGTGATGAGGTGAGCAGAACCCTACCCGCCGGCAGCTCCACGGGTGCTGCACCGAAGTTCGTCACACATGCCCAGCCGTTGTCGCGGCGATAGGCGATGACGCCACCCTCAGCGCCCTCGGCACCATCCGCAAGGCCGGTGCGCCCGTCAAGATCGAGCCACGCAAGATCGTTAGCGCGCCCGCGCAGCTTGCGCCGCAGCCAGAGGGCGTCGCGATAGAGCGCAAGCATCGATATCGGGTCCGCTTCTTCCCTATCGGCAGCGTAATCGGAAAACCATGCAGGCTGCGGCAGATGGGGAGCCGCATCGGCGTCCGCCGGTGAAAACCCAAACGATCCGCCCTGCGCGGGATCGTCCGCTGCCACCCACGGCAGGGGCACACGGCAGCCGTCGCGCCCCTTCTCGCGCTTCGGTCCGTGCGTATTGGTCGCAGTAGGATCTTCAAGTGCGGCCCACGGGATATCGGCCACCTCAAAAAGGCCGAGCTCCTCACCCTGATACACGTATGCCGAGCCCGGAAGCGCCAGCTCGAGCAAAAGGGCCGCCCGCGCGCGGCGCTCGCCGAGTTCACGGTCCTCGTCATAAGACGACCCGTCGCGTAAGAGCCAGTCGAGCGCAATCTGGTGGTAGCGCGTCGCCTTGATCTGCGGCAGGGCATAGCGCGTCGCCACGCGCGGCACGTCGTGGTTGGAGAGCACCCAGGTCGAGGCGGAATCGGATTCTATAGCTGCCTTCAAGCCCTCCTCGATTGCAGCGTGCATGTCATCATAGGTCCAAGTGGCCTTGGCAAACTCAAAGTTGAATGTCTGGCCAAGCTCGCTGGGACGCGCATAGAGATACTGGCGCTCGGGCAGCACCCACGCCTCGGCAACGGCGCTGCGTGGCGGATCATAGCGGTCGAACACGCGGCGCCACTCGCGATAGATCTCGTGGACCTCGTTGCGGTCCCACAGCGGATGGGTGCCGTCCTCAACCATGTCATCGCCCTCGGCGAGATGCCACCGGTCGAGGTCATCGCGGTCGAGATCCTTGGCGAGACCGTGCGCCACATCAATGCGAAAGCCATCGACGCCTCGATCGCTCCAAAACGCCAGGACGTCGCAAAAGAACGCATGAACCTCGGGGCACGACCAGTCAAAGTCCGGCTGCTCGGGTGTAAACATGTGCAGATACCACTGACCGTCCGCGACGCGCGTCCAGGCGGGGCCGCCAAAGTTGGCATTCCAATTGGTGGGAGGCAGCTCGCCGTGCTCGCCGCGACCATCGCGGAAGATATAACGGGCGCGCTCGGGCGATCCGGGGCCGGCGGCAAGAGCGGCTTTGAACCAGGGGTGCTGGTTGGACGAATGGTTGGGCACGATATCGACGATGACCTTGATGCCGTGCGCGTGAGCCGCAGCGATCATGTCATCGAAGTCGTCAAGCGAGCCGAGACGTGGGTCGACATCGCAGTAGTCCGCCACATCATAGCCGCCATCAACAAGAGGCGATGGGTAAAACGGGCTCAGCCAGATGGCCTCAATACCCAGCCGCTCAAGATAGTCCATCTGCTGGGTAATGCCCGCGATATCGCCCAGACCCGAACCAGTCGAATCCTTAAACGAGCGCGGGTAGATTTGATAAATCGCGGCATCGGACATCCATGAGCGCGAAGAGGACTTTTCTGTAGCCATGGGGTGCGCCTCCCTTGCAACGAGGTTTTGCGAGATGCCCACGATGATACGCCCAAAGCGGACATTCGCGGCAAACAACGCCACAGCCACGCCCCAAAACGCTCGCTCCCTCACGGGTTCGAGCCCAGACGACGGGTACGAAAAAGCCCGGCTACCGTAGTAGTCGGGCTGTTACGCTTGGAGCGGACAACGGGGCGTCCGCGTATCCGCTTCGCGGATCCGCAGCGGCTTCGGCCGCCTGCTGGCGTCCTCGCCAGCTCGCTACAAACGCTCCGCGTTTGCTTAACGCTCGCTCCCTCTCGGGTTCGAGCCCAGGCGATGGGTACAAAAAAGCCCGGCTACCGTAGTAGTCGGGCTGCTGCGTTTGGAGCGGACAACGGGGCTCGAACCCGCGACCCCAACCTTGGCAAGGTTGTGCTC
>JAJWXI010000174.1 GCA_021641225.1 Collinsella aerofaciens
TGCGACAAGCACACAACGTTTAGGAACACTCGGGAGCCGACAGATACTAATGTGACGCTTATGCAATCACGTTCGTATAGATTACGGGGAAATTGCTTCGATTTCAAGCGCGAACTGCGATTTTTTACTCGTATGGAGACTTTTTCGCAATCTTGTGGACGACCGTCTCTGTAAGTTGACGATAGGCCGTTAGGTATACGGCTTTGGGGTAAAGTATCCGGAACCAACGATTCTGGAACGATTTTTCGAGAAAGGTGCCCGCGTGCTCAAAGCAGTCGTTTTCGATATGGACGAGACGCTTCTTAGCATCAACCTCAACGCGTTCATCCTTCGCTATTTTAAGGATGTCTCGTCGATGCTCGCGGACATCGGACGTCGCAGCCGCGGTGGCACGATGGCACGCCTCGGCACCATCCTGGTCGACCTCAACGCCAACCGCCGAAGCGGCACGGACAACCGCACCAATCTTGAGTTTTACCGCACCGAGGTCGAACGCAGGTGCGGCATCTGCCTCTCCGATCCTATCATCTACGAGGCATTTACCTACTACGACCGCGAAGTTCTTCCGCATAAGAATGACGACGTCATCAACGCCCACGCCATGCCGGGCGCACACGCCGCGCTTCAGGCCGTACAGGACGCAGGGCTGCGCTGCGCGCTCTTCACCAACCCCAGCTTTCCGCAGGGGGCCATCGAGTGCCGCATGGGTTGGGGCGACCTGGCCGACGCCCCCTTTGAGCTCGTCACGCACATGGGAAACACCACCCGCTGCAAGCCCGATGCCACCTACTATCTAGAGCAGCTTCAGGTGATGGGGCTCGAGCCGCACGAGGTCCTTATGGTGGGCAACGACCCCAAGCGTGACTTCCCCAGCCCCGCCTGCGGCATTCAGACTGCCTATGTTGGTCAGGGAAAACCCGGCCGAGCCACCTGGCGAGGAACCATGGAAGACTTCGCCCGCGAATTCAACGCCGTAGTAGAAGCCTTCTACGAACACCAAGTAGCCGACGAACTGTCCTAGCACACTTGGGTTTTGCCGATCATGATGTTGAGGATTTCGACGTCGGTGTCCTTCATGCCCACACGGCCCACGTAGCCCATGCTGGCAATCGTCTGCTCGACGGTATCCTGGATCAAACCCTCGCCGGCACGGAAGCCACGCCCCTGCATGGCCATGTCATGTCCCAGAATCGCCGCATCGACGGCAGCCGAAATCTTGGCGGCACAGCTCGCCTTGGCGCCATCGCACACGATGCCGCCAACGTTACCGAGCGTGTTCGAAACCGTCGAGCCAATCTGCTCGCGCGTGCCACCGCACAGCCAGGTAATCGCAGCACCGGCACCGCACGCAGCGCAAATAGCACCGCAAAACGCCGAGAGCGCACCAATATAGCTCTTGATATGCACGGCGATAAGATCGGACAGCATCACGGCACGCACCAGGCGCTCGTGGTCGCAACGCAGGTACTCGGCATACTCCATGACGGGCAATGCGCAGGTAATGCCTTGATTGCCCGAGCCGCACACAATGGCGACCGGCAGCGCGCAACCGTTCATGCGGGCGTCGGACCCGGCGGCCGCACGGGCACGGGCACGGCAGGCGACGTCATCGGCACGAGCACCCAGCAGCGTACGACCCACCTCGGCGCCCCAAGCGTGCACAAGGCCCTCGGCACTGATTGCGCCATTCAGCTCAATCTGACGCTCAACGGCAGCGCGGGCGCCCTCAATGTCACCGTCCTCGATAAAGTCGATGATGGAATCAATGGACATGGGCGTATCGGCGTTATCTGCCGCACGCTCGGCCACCACGCGCTCGGCGCAGGCGGCGCACTCCCCCGCCGACTTGCCGCATACCGGAATACCATCGAGCGTATGGCACGTGACATTAGTGTGGTGATCGGTAATCTCGACGACCGCGGTATGGCCCCCGGCTGTCGCAGTCACCTTGATGTAGAGGTTGGGCACACCCTCGACAAGCGACACATCGCAGTAGCCGGCGTCGGCGAGGAGCTCGGCCACACGAGCGCGGTCTTCATCGTTAACGCTCTCGAGCACCTCAAGCGCGCTCTTAGCGTCGCCGCCCACGGCACCCAGCACGGCCGCGGCCTCAATACCGTGCATACCGCCCGAGTTGGGCACGGTCACGCTCTTAACGTTCTTGATGATGTTGCCCGAGCAGGCAACGTCCATATGATCGGGTTCGCAACCGAGCGTCTGGCTCGCCAACGCCGCTGCATAGGCAACGGCAATAGGCTCGGTGCAGCCGAGCGCACAGACAAGCTCGCGGTTCAAAACATCGCAAAACGCGGCATCACGAAGGGAATCGGTAGGCATAGGTATCTCCTGCTTGCATAACGGGCTGGTCTCTCAAAAATAATTAGCTCTTCTATTTGATAACAATGCATCAAAAACCGCAACCATGGTTCCGGCGGACGGCGCTCAAGCACAAACTGGCGGCATTCATTCATGAAAAGCGGGTCTTGTTGCCTGCTAAAGCGTTTGATCAAAAAACGCCCGAGCGTTTACACAAAAGTCGCGCTATCATGCAGTCGAACGCGGTAAACACCTTTAGCATTTGCGCCGCACAGACCAGAGAGGAACCATCTATGAAGATCGGTATCGGTAACGACCACGCCGCCGTCGAGCTCAAGAACATCATTTCCGAGCACCTGAAGGAGCGCGGCTGCGAGGTCGTGAACTTTGGCACCGACACCTCCGAGAGCTTTGACTACCCCATCGCCGGCTACAAGGTGGGTAAGGCCGTTGCCAACGGCGACGTCGACCTGGGCATCCTGATCTGCGGTACCGGCGTCGGGATCAGCCTGGCTGCCAACAAGGTCGAGGGCGTACGCGCCGTCGTGTGCTCCGAGCCCTTCAGCGCCAAGCTCTCCCGCATGCACAACAACACCAACGTGCTCGCCTTCGGCGCCCGCGTCGTGGGTTCCGAGCTCGCCAAGATGATCGTCGATGAGTGGCTCGACGCCGAGTTTGAGGGAGGCCGTCACGAGCGTCGCGTCAACATGCTCAACGAGATCGACCAGACTCGCGGCCTTAAGGTCGTCGACGAGGCTTAAAGCCTAACAACGCCATACGCTAGCGACAGCCCCCGCCTGGAATGCACGCACATTCCAGGCGGGGGCTCTTTAGTAGATTTCTAGGCATGTCCCAAAAATCTACTGGAATATAAAAGGGCGCCGCGGATGGAGTTCCGCGGCGCCCAAGCCACACGCTAACAGCTTTAAGGAGTCAAAGCTGGTTTAGCCAAAGAAGCGCTTGATCTCGATCTCGGCGTTCTCCAGGCAGTCGGAGCCGTGGATCACGTTGGCGTTGACATCGACAGCGAAGTCGCCGCGAATGGTGCCGGGCGCAGCATCAAGCGGGTTGGTAGCGCCCATAAGGGTGCGCATCTTGGAAACAGCGGAGAGACCGGAAACGACCATCTTGACGACCGGACCGCTCGTCATAAAGTCGCAGAGACCGCCAAAGAAGGGCTTGTCGGCCAGATGGGCGTAGTGCTCCTCGACGGTAGCGCGCTCGAGCGTGGTCATCTCCATGCGCTCGATGACAAGGCCGCTACGCTCAATACGAGCAACGATCTCGCCGATCTTGCGATCGCGCACCGCGTCGGGCTTAATCATGATGAAGGTCTTCTCGATAGCCATAAGGTAGCCTTTCA
>JAJWXI010000022.1:0-15728 GCA_021641225.1 Collinsella aerofaciens
TCGTGTGCCGCCTTGGCCGCGCGGGGAATCGTCTGCTCGTAGATGGGGAAGAGCGTGCCCATGTTGAGATAGATGGCGCCGCCGCCGGCGACGAGCGCCTCGCCCTCGTCGGGCAGATAGACCATGGCGGCCGAGCCGCCCACGGCGAGTTGCGCGTTGGCGACAAAGTCGATCGTTACCGTGTTGGTGATGGAGCCGGCCATCGGATTGGTGGCGCGAATCTCGTCCACCGCCTTGACCATATGTTGCTTAAGCTGTTCCGAATCAATCACTGCACATGCCTCCTTGGCATAGAAAAGGGGCGCTGTGCATAGACAGCGCCCCTGTAAAGGCGGCATGCTCCCTACGCCAGCATTAACTGACAGGTTCAAAGGATTGGGCCCATTGCCCTCTCAGCCTTGTGGTTTGCACCGCCGGCACTCCCGCATCGAATCTGTTGTCCCCTATACTAGCGCACCTGCCAAAAAGGGTCAGGTTTATTTTGGCAGGTAACAACTGGGGCTTTGCGTTTTCCCAGATAAAACCTGCCAAAATAAACCTGTCCCTTTTTGGCAGGTCGTTACAATGGGTAGGACCGATACGAATGGGGGCCTTATGATTAAACTTGTGCTGACCGATATGGACGATACGCTGATTCCAGCCGGGCATGACGGAGCCAGCGACTACGCCATCGAGGGTATTCATGCCATGCAGGCGGCGGGTCTGCACTTTGGTCCGGTTTCGGGTCGTCAGCCGTCCGCGATGGGCTGGATGTTCAAAAATCGTTCCGAGTGTTTTTCGACTGGCGCGTTCTGTAACGGCCAGGTGATGTTTGTCGACGGCGAGGTTGTTGCCTCCCGTGCGAGCGACAACGGTGCCCTCATGCGTCTTGCCGACTATCTTGAGCAAGAGACCGACGATACCTATCTGAAGGTCTATAGCCTGGGCGATGACTTTTGGGGCAATGATGCCTATTGCGTGACGAGCAATCCCGAGCGTGTGCGTCGCGCTATGGAGTCGGGCGGCAATGCATGGCTCAAAGGCGAAGAGGCCCCGTGCCGTCCCGTCGTCGATGACGCGCCGGTGTTCAAGGCGAATATCTGGAGTGCCCGTTCGCGTGAGGAGCTCGCGGAGCTACGCGAGCGCGTTGCCGCTGAGGTGCCGGAGCTCTCGCTCGTGTTTCCCAACAACCGAGTGCGCCTGTTCGACATCCTTCCGGCTGGTTGGGGCAAGGGCTGCGCTGCGCTGGAACTGGCGCGCGCTCTGGGCCTTACGCCCGACGAGGTGGCCGTGTTCGGCGACTCCGATAACGACCTGCCCATGATTGATGCCGTCCCCAACTCCGTTGCAGTCGCCAACGCCAACGAGGCCGTCACGGCTGCGGCGCGCTGGCATATCGGCGCCGCGGCAGACGATGCGGTTGCCGAAGCCCTGCATCAGATCGCTGCCTGTGCGGCGACGGGGAAGATGCCGTCGTTTATGCGCCAGGCAGATGCGGCGGGTCCGCGCGTCGCGAACGCCTAGGGAGGCCACTATGAAGCTCCAGCAGCTCAGGTATGTCGTTAAGGTTGCCGAATGCGGCAGCATTACCGAGGCCTCACGTCGGCTCTTTGTGTCGCAGCCTTCGATCACTGCATCGATCCGTGAGCTCGAAAACGAGATGGGCGTTCATATCTTTGAGCGCACCAACAAGGGCGTTATCGTGTCCGAGGAAGGCGAGACCTTTTTGGGCTACGCGCGTCAGGTGCTCGATCAGGCCGATCTGCTCGAGGACAAATATAAAGGTGCGTCCGAGCAGGTGCCGCATTTTAGCGTGAGCTGCCAGCATTATTCCTTTGCCGTCAATGCGTTTGTCGACGTGATCCGCGAGTTCGATGCCGCGCGCTACGACTTTACCCTGCGCGAGGAGCAGACCCACGAGATTATCGAGGATGTCGCACACATGAAAAGCGAGCTGGGCATCCTGTATCTGTCGGAACACAATCGCGAGGTTATCGAGCGCATGCTGGCAGCCAATGAGCTCGTATTCGAAGGACTCTTCTGCGCCACGCCGCATGTCTTCGTGTGCGCAGACCATCCACTGGCGGACCATGCCAGCGTGACGCTCGAAGATCTCGAGGACTACCCGTTCCTGTCCTATGAGCAGGGCAGCTATAACTCGTTTTACTATTCCGAGGAACTGACCTCGACCTTTGAGCGTCGCAAGAATATCCGCGTGCGTGACCGTGCGACGTTGTTCAACCTAGCTATGGGCCTTAACGGTTACACGGTGTGTTCGGGCGTGATCAGCCATGAACTTAACGGCCCCGGTATTATCTCGATTCCGCTCGATGTAGACGAGTACATGGAGATTGGCATCATCACGCGCAAGAACACGACGCTCACGCGCTATGGACAGGCCTATATCAACGCGATTCGTCAGCATATCTAGATTGCTGCGTTCTGCACGGGTCAAATCTCTTTGCGGCAGTCTCATTTGATATAGGAAGCATCTATATCAAACTGTTATAAACGTATATTTTACGATAGCCATATGAGCGCTCATACTCTGTCCCAGTAAAGCAACCAATGCAAAGGGAGATATCTATGAGCACCTTGATTCAACCGAACGCGCCGTTTCGCGCCGATATCGTCGGCAGCTTTCTTCGTCCCCAGGCTGTTAAGGATGCACGTGTCGCCTATGCCGCGGGCACGCTCGACGCCGCCGGCCTTAAGGCCGTCGAGGATGAGGCCATTTGCGATTTGGTGGCCAAGCAGAAGGCAGCCGGCTTACAGGTAATTACCGATGGCGAATACCGCCGCAGCTACTGGCACCTCGATTTTATGTGGGGCCTTAACGGCATTGAGCGCCGCACCTCACGCACGGGTTATATGTTCCATGACGAGGAGACGACGGCCGACACCGCTGTGGTTACCGGTCCCATTAGCGGCGAGAACCACCCGTTCGTCGAGCATTTTAAGTTTGTCAAGGCGCTTGAGGGGGAGGGCCAGGTCGCGCGTCAAACCATTCCGGCGCCGATCCAGACGTTCTCGGAGGTTACGCTCGACCGCTGCGATGGACAGCAGGAGAGTCTGCGCGCCGTCTACAAGACCGATGAGGAACTTGCCGACGCCATTGCAGCCGCTTATCGCACGGTGATCGCCGACCTGTACGCAGCAGGCTGCCGCAACATCCAGTTTGATGACTGCACCTGGGGCATCTACTGCGATACTGATTTTGTCGCCAAAACCGGCATGAGTCCGGTCGACCTGCAAAAGGTAAGCGAGTTGGGCGTGGCGCTCAACAACGCCGCCATCGAGGACAAGCCCGACGATCTGGTCATCAACACGCATGTATGCCGCGGCAACTATCACTCCACGTATGCCTTCGAGGGTGGTTACGATCCCATTGCACCGTACCTGTTTGCGCACGAGGATGTCGACGCGTTCTACCTTGAGTTCGATACGCCGCGCGCCGGTGGCTTTGAGCCGCTCAAGTATGTTGCCCCCGGTAAGAAGGTCGTGCTGGGCCTGGTGACCACCAAGGCGGCCGAGCTCGAGGATGAGGAGGTTATCGTCGAGCGTATCAACGAAGCCGCGAAGTATGTGCCGCTCGAGAACCTATACCTGTCGCCTCAGTGCGGTTTTGCCAGCTGCGAGATCGGCAACAAGCTTACCGAGGACGAGCAGTGGGCAAAGCTCGCACTGGTCAAGCGCATCGCCGAGCGCGTCTGGAAGTAGCGCTACCGTTCGTCGGGGCGGCGGGCGTGATTGGGGCTACATCGCATACAATGGTTCGGATCGTATCGTTCGGGCAGGTAATCAGCCATGCCCGGGCGCCCTTCCATTCGAAAGGACTTCCATGTCCCAGTCTTCGACGCCCGCCGTCACCGATGCCATCTACGATGCGTCATCGCTCGGCCGCCCGCGCATGTTTGTGTTGGGCTTGCAGCACATGTTCGCGATGTTTGGCGCCACGGTGCTCGTGCCCGTGCTCACCGGCCTTTCCGTTTCGGCGACGCTTCTGTTCGCCGGCATCGGCACGCTGCTGTTTCATTTTCTATCGCGCGGTAAGGTGCCGGCCTTTCTGGGCTCGTCGTTTGCCTTCATCGCGGGCTATGCCGCGATTGCACCCAACGGCGAGACGGAGCTTTTACCTTACGCCTGTCTGGGCGTAGCCTGCGCCGGCCTGCTCTATCCGGTGCTGGCGGCGCTGTTCCGCGCATTTGGTGCCAAGCGCGTCATGCGCTTCTTTCCGCCGGTGGTGACTGGTCCCATCGTTATTTCCATCGGCTTGATCTTGGCGAGCTCTGCCATTGCCAACTGCCAGACCAACTGGCTTGTCGCTGTGGTTGCTGTGGCCGTCATCGTGATCTGCAACATCTGGGGCCGTGGCATGGTCAAGATCGTGCCGATTTTGCTGGGTGTCGTGGTGAGCTATGCCGTAGCGGCAGCACTGGGCGAAGTTGATTTTTCGGGCGTTGCGGCCGCTCCGTGGGTCGGCCTGCCCGTTGTATGGGACAACACCGTGTTTGCGCTCTTCGGTCCGCAGTTCGATAGCGGTCTTGCCACGACGGCCATCATCACCATCATGCCGCTGGCCTTCGCGACCATGATCGAGCATATTGGCGACATCTCGGCTATCGGCTCTACCTGTGAGCGCAACTACATCGCCGATCCTGGCCTGCATCGCACGCTGCTCGGTGATGGCCTTGCCACGATCCTGGCCTCGCTCTTTGGTGCTCCGGCAAACACCACCTATGGCGAGAACACTGGCGTGCTCGCCCTGACGCGCGTGTTCGACCCGCGCGTGATCCGCATTGCCGCGTGCTGCGCCATCGTGCTTTCGTTCTGCCCCAAGTTCGCTGCAGTCATCGCCGCCATGCCGGCGTGCGTCATCGGCGGCGTGTCGCTCGTGCTCTACGGCATGATCAGCGCCGTGGGTGTTCGCAACCTCATCGAGAACCAGGTCGATTTCCAGAACAACCGCAACGTGTTGGTGGCCGCGCTGGTGCTCGTGCTCTCGCTCGGCATTGCCTACAGCACCGCCGGCGCCATCGTGCTGGAGCTGGGCGGCGTGACGATCTCGCTTTCGGGCCTTGCCGTGGGCTCGCTGGTGGGTATTGTTCTCAACGCAATCCTGCCCGGTAACGACTTTGAGTTTGATGCTTCCGAGCTCGAGGAAGCTGTTGAGTAGCGGTTACGTTCAGCAATATCAAAAAATGGCACCCATGCGTACACGTGGGCGCCATTTTTAATGCGTCAGTATCCAGTGGATGCCGCGGGCCATGCGCAAGTCGGTTTGCGCAAAATGATTGCCGGGGTTGATCTCCAGCGTTGTTGGAATGCCACGCTCGACGAGTAACTCTTCCATCGCGCGCGTGTCGTCGAGCACGTGTCGCATCATGCGGTTGGGCGTCTTGGTTTCCTTTTTACCGAGCGACAGGTAGACGGCTTGCGGGTTGCTGACAAACGGCTCCGTGCTGGCACGATCGACAAAGTGGGGAAACCACAGCGACCCCGATGCGCTCGCGGCGCGGTCAAAGACGTTGGTTTGCCAGAGGGCCCAAAGCGCGAAAAGGCCTGCGAGCGAGTAACCGGCAATGCCGCGCCAAACGGGCGGCTGGGGAAGCGATGACTCGACCTGCGGGATTATCTGGCTCAGCAACTCATCAAGAAAACTGGCAGCCTGACCGCCGAAAGGCTCAGCATCGCGTACAGTTCCATCGCATGCCCAGGGGCTCAGCTCGCGATTCCAATCGAGCCCGCCAATGGCAACGAGCGTAAACGGCGGACAGTCGAGCTCTCGACAGCGGTTATAAACATCACTACCGTCGCCCATGACCACGGGGAGGTAAATGACGGGTGCGCTTTCCGTATGCTCCGAATGAACGGTTATCTGCTTTTGCGCTTCCATGACGGGCTTCTCTCAGTGTTGTGATATCGGCAGTCCCAATTGTCGCACGCCAGCGTATACCGGTTGGGCAGCATCAAGAACATTCGCGCGCGTCGTGCGGGCGCAAACAGGAAACGCCACCGCCGGATGGGAGCTCGGCGGTGGCGTTGCTAAACGGTGTGCGGGCTAGCACTTCTGTGGGTGCCGCCCCGTGCGTTAAAGGTCAAAGCTGTCTATGAGCGCTTGCGGCTCACCACGGCGCCTGCGGCGATAGCGGCTGTTCCCGCAAGGACGGTTGCCACGATGGCCGCACCCGAGGTGTCGCCGGTTGCCGCGAGCACGCCGGTAGTCTTGGCTTTCGTGGTTGAAGCCGCAACGGCCTTGGTCGGCTTTGAGCCCTCAGGCTTGGGGTTCTGCTTGGACTCCGCGGGCTTGCTTTCTGCGGGCTTGGTCTCGTCGGGCTTGGGGTCTTCCGGCTTGGCTACCTCGGGAGGTGCGATGACCATGCTCTTGGCGACAGCTTCGTTATAGGGGGAGTCGATCACAGCGTCGCCCGTGCCGATGGCTTGGCCTGCCTCGTAGATGCCGTCACGGAGCTTGCGATAGTCAATGACCTTGCCGCCTTCGGGCGTCTGGATGGCGGCGTTCTCAATCTTGATGGTGCCGATTGTCTTGCCGTCAGCGCTCATGGCACGGGCAAAGATTGCCGCTGTATCTCCTTCGGCCGTTACCTTGCTGCGGATGATCGAGATGACTGCGGGTGTGACGCCCTCGCTGGTCTGGGCGATGATGCCGATGTTCTCGCCTTGGGGTTCGCGCCTCGTCTCGCCATCTTGGTTTTCGCTGTAGGGGATGGGGCCGTCGCCGTTCTCGACATAGCGGGCTATGGCCTTGACAACGGAGTCGCTGATGTAGATGTGGCCGCCCTTCTCGTTGGGTCGATCGTTTCTGGTGGAGAATGCAGCCGAAACCTCGCCTTCCGCAAACGCGTCCACGGTGGAGCCGTTCTTGACGACGATGTCGTCCTGGTAGGTGAAGAGGGCGTTGGCGCCACCGTATCTGCCTTTACTTGCACGGACCGTCACGTTTGCATGATCGAGGGTGATGCCCTTGTGGGCATAGACGCCATATTCAACACCGTTTACGTTGAGGGAGGCGTTTGTGGCTGCGAGGCTGCCCTTGGCCTCGACGGCAGCGTCTTTCTCGGAGCTTGCCTTGACCTGGCTGCCGTCCGAGATGTTGATATTGCCGCCGCTCCAAAGGGCCTCACCATCGGCTGAGCTTGCCTCGACTGTGCCGCCACCCTTGATGGTGAGGTTCTTGTCGGTTCCAATACCCTTGTCCTTGGTAGCCCTGGCGGTGACGGCCCCGCTGTCGTCAATCGTGATATTGCCGTTTGCCCTGATGCCATCCGATACGCCCGTGGCGTTGACGTTGCCCGAACCTTTGATAGCGAGATCGCCCTCGGCGTCGATGGCATCAAACCCAACGCTCGTGGCGTTGACGGATCCGGCTCCGTCGATGTTGATATTACCCGTGGAGAGGATAGCGTCCTCAGTAGATGTCACGCTGAGCGTGCTGCCCGCGTCGCCTTGGATATTGAGCTCGGCGTTCTCATTCTTGCCATGAGAAGCCTTGATGCCTTCGATCCATTCGGCAGTGACGATGTTGGTTCCCGAGTAATTCACGTTGAGCTTGCCTGCGGCCTGGATCTCGCCGCCGTTATAGTTGTTGAGCTTCAAGTCGTCGGCGCCGTCCCACGACCAGGTGCCGGTCTCGTCGCCCGCCGCAGTGCCGGCGTTGTATTTGGTTTCGCCGACCTTGACCCATTCCGCCGCGAGCGAGACGCTCGGCATGAGCAGCGAGCTCACCGTGAGCGCGCACACGGCGCCTACGACGATGCGGCGCGTCACGCGGCGCCAGCTGCCGTGCGCGAGTCCTATGCGACGGCGAACGTCGGGTTCGGCAACATGGGTTCCGGCGGTAGTGTCATTGCGTTTGGGGGTCGTGAACAAGGCTGCCATGGTTGCTCCCGTTCTCATAGGGCCTATACGGCTAGGTTCAGCGTATCTGCTGGATGTTGCCGGCGGTAGTGCCGTTTGGAGGGCAAAATGTCCAAAAAATTTCGGGAAACAATAAACCGCGTGCCCACGTGTTGCCTTGCTTTAAAAGAAAGGCGCGGAGCCGCTCGTTGCGACTCCGCGCCTTGTTGTTTTACTTTAGCGTCCTTGCCGTTACGCCACAAAGAAGTAGACGAGGAAGGCGAGGGCGGCAATCCACATGAGCGGCTTGATCTTGGAGGCTTCGCCCTTAAAGAGCGCGACGACCACGTAGGCGATGAAGCCCAGGCCGATGCCGGCGGAGATGGAGTAGGTGAAGGGCACGCCGGCGACGATCATAAACGCCGGGAAGCCCTGCGAGACATCGGACCAGTCGATCTCGGAGGCCTCGCTCATCATGAGGTAGCCGACGTAGACCAGGGCACCGCAGGTGGCAGCGCTGGAAACGATGGAGACGACGGGGGAGAAGAACGCGGCGAGGATAAACAGCACGCCGGTGGTGACGGAGGTGAGGCCCGTACGGCCACCGTCAGCAGCGCCAGAGGTGGACTCGACGAAGGTGGTGATGGAGGAGACGCCCATAAAGCCACCGGCAGCGGCGGCCACGGAGTCAACGACCAGGATGGGGCGGATGTCCTCGACATTGCCGTCCTCTGTCAGGAACTCGCCCTGCTTGGCGACGGCCATGGCGGTACCCATGGTGTCGAAGAAGTCACTCATGAGCAGCGAGAAGGCAACGACGAGCAACATCGGGTCGGTCAGGACCTTCACGATGGCAAGGTTGCCGTCGGCGGTGCTGGCAAACGGAGCGCCAAAGGTCGAGAAGTTGAGCGGGGCGATGAGGCCCTCGGGGGCGTGGGTGACGCCCAGCGGGATGCCGGCGATAACGGCGACGATGATGCCGATGAGCAGCGAACCCGGCACGTTGCGGGAGGCCAGGGCAACCGTCACGATGATGGAGATGATGCCGACGATAAAGGTGGGGGAGGTGATGTCGCCCAGACCGACGAGCGTACCGGCGCCAGCGGTGATGATACCGGCGTCGCACAGGCCGATCATGGCGATGAACAGGCCCAGGCCAACCGAGATGGCGTGGCGCAGGACGACGGGGATGGCGTCCATGATGGCCTCGCGCAGGCCGCAAAGGACGAGCAGCAAGATGACGACACCCTCGAGGAAGATAACGCTCATGGCCACATGCCAGTCACCCCCGCACATAGTGGTGGTGATGCCTGCGATCATGGCGTTGATGCCCAGGCCCGACGCGCAGGCGAGTGGGCGGTTAGCGAAGATGCCCATACAGATGGTCATGATGCCAGCGCCCAGGCAGGTGGCGCAGGCGAGCGCTCCCGCATCGATGCCGGCGCCCGAGAGCACCGCGGGGTTGACGGCAATGATGTAGGCCATTGCCAGGAACGTTGTCAGTCCAGCGCGAAGTTCGGTCCCGATTGTGGACTTGCGCTCACTGACGTGAAATAGTTCGTCCATGCATACCCTTTCCTTGTTCGGCCCCGAGTTTAGGCCGATTGACACGAACTTACTTACTATATCGCCTTTACGACCTTGCTGTTCCCCACATGTTGATGTTCGGCGCAATGTAGCAGACGGGCGGTATTTTCCGTATGAAAATGTGTAGGTACCGTATACTTAAGCAGTTACAACGACCCCTATGGAGGAACGTATGATTAAAGAGCTCTGCCACGACGAGGCTATTCTGTCTCAGCGTTGCGAGGTTGCGACCGTCGAGGACGAGTCGGTGGCCCAGGATCTGATCGATACCATCAAGTCGCTCGACGATGCCGGCTGCCTTGCCGCCAACCAGATCGGCGTCACCAAGAAGGTCTGCGTCTACCTGGACGATGCCGGCGAGCCCCATGTGCTCTACAACCCCCGTCTGGTGTTTGGCCTGGGCGCCAGCAAGATGGAGGAGAGCTGCCTGACGCACGAGGAGATCACCAAGTCCACGCGCTACATCAAGTGCAAGGTTGCCTTTGACGTGATCGTCGACGGCAAGATGCGCGAGCGCAAGCAGGACTTCGTCGGTTTTGAAGCGCAGATGGTCCAACATATGATCGATCACTGTCTAGGCAAGCTTGTCTAGAGTGATTTGATCAGGGATCGAACCAGTGCTTTGGCCCGGGCGTGACATTGTTGTCATGTCCGGGCTTTGTTGTTTAGCGCCTTTTTGTTTGGTGACAATGAGTTTAGCAAGAACGAAAAGCTAGGAGGCGCTATGTGTACGAGCATTCGATTTACCGATAATTCTGGCCACATGTATCTGGGCCGCAACCTCGACTGGAGCTTTGACTACGGCCAACAGGTTCGCGTGATGCCGCGCGGGTTTCACATTCCGTATTCGTTTATCGACGACGCGACAGCGGCACACGCGGTGATCGGTATGTGCATCGATTACAAGAACTACCCTATGTTCTTCGATTGCGGCAACGATGCGGGCCTCGCCGTGGCGGGTCTCAATTTCCCGGGTTATGCCGAGTATGCCGAGGACCCTGTCGACGGCAAGACCAATATCGCGGCCTATGAGTTTCCCCTGTGGGTGGCAGCGACGTTCTCGACGGTCGATGAGGTCGAGGCCGCGCTGCGCGACACGGTGATTGTCGCCAAATCTGCCGGAGAGGGGCTGGGCGTGTCGCTGCTCCATTGGATTATTGGCGACAGCCAGCGCAGCATCGTGGTCGAGATGATGGCTGACGGCCTGCATGTATACGACGATCCGGTCGACACCCTTGCCAATCAGCCGACCTTCCCGTGGCACATGGAAAACCTGCGCACCTATATCACTGCCACAAGCGATTTTCCGCAGACGGCGACATGGCGTGGCGCCGAGCTCAAGCCCTATGGCGCGGGTGCCGGCATGCGCGGTATTCCGGGCGATTGCTATTCGCCGAGCCGTTTTGTAAAGGCGGCGTACCTCAATGCCAATTACCCGCAAAAGGAGAGCGAGACCGAAAACGTCGTCCGCATGTTCCGTTCACTCGAGGGCGTGGTGATGATTGAGGGGGCGTCCAGGATGGGCGATGGCAAGTTCGAGAAGACTATCTATACCGGATGCTTTAGCGCGCGCACGGGCAATTATTACTACGCGATGTATGGGGATCCGTCGATTCGCTACGTGAGCCTGATGGATGCCGAGGGCGCGAGCCCCGATAGGCTCGTGGTTCCCGAGCCGCGCCGTTCGTAGCTCACTGGTCCGTTGCGACATAAAACGGCCTCGCACCTCTTATGAGATGCGAGGCCGTTGTCGTCAATGGCTGGTGGCGTGTTAGAAGTTGGCGTCGTTGAACTGGGTGCTCTCGAGTCCGTCGAGTTGCTGCTCGGGCGTATCGGCGACGCTCTCGAGCAGCTCAGTGGGATCGACGTTCATATTCCTACCGGCCTCGTTGCCGTTGACCAGGTCGTCCGAGAAGATGTCGACTTCCATTTCCTCGGCTTCCTCGATCTGAACTTCGAGTGGCACCTGGGTGCGTACAAGCTTGACTGCCGGACGCATGCGGGCAAAGAGGGGCACGTACTCGATGATGATGGCCGAGTTCTCTAGGCCGTACCAACGTGCCGGGCTTCCGCAGGCGCGGCGGACGGCGTACTTGATGGCCATCACGCGGTGGTCGTTGCGGTTGATGTCCGTTTCGGGGGCAAGCATCTTGCGCAGCATGCAAAAGCGGAAGTCACCTACGTTGCCGCGCGTCTCGTAGATGGAGTAGGTGTGATGTTGCGGCGGCAGCTCGCCCGATGCCATCAAGTCGCCGACGATCTGACGCAGATAGGCGTTGACGCGCTGGTTGACCTTAAAGCCCAGGTCTAGACGCACGCGGAACAAAAAGTCCGTGCCAAAGGTCTCGACGGAATACTCGTGCGTATAGGGTTCGTCGGTAACGTGCACGTTGATGAACCAATATGCCTTGGCGCGCTTGGGGTGCTTGTCCAGGATGGAATAGAGCACGTCGCGGTCGAGTGTGAGCGGGTCGGGGCTGTTGGTGAGAAATACCAGATTGTCGGCGAGCACGGGATAGGTCTCGTCATTGCGCAGGCGATTGAGCTGGTCAATGTACTTGGAGACGGGCAGCAGGATCGTCTGCGTGCGCTCGATGGCGGTGCCGCGACGCCACACATACATAAGGCCAAACAGCAGTGCGGCCAAGAAGATCATCACATAGCCGCCGTCAAAGAACATGGTGAGGCACGAGGCGAAAAAGCACAGCTCAATGGCGCCGAAGAGCAGGGCGAAGACGCAGGCGCCCAGCTTGTGCTTGAGAATGCCGGCGATATAGCTCGTCAAAAGCGTGGTGGTCATAAGCATGGTCACGGTAATGGCGAGGCCGTAGGCACTCTCCATGCGCTCGGAGTTTTGGAACAGCAGCACGATGAAGATGCAGCCGACCCACATGATGTTATTGACGAGCGGAATATAGAGCTGGCCCTTGGTGTCGCTGGGGTAGTGGATGCGCAGGTGCGGCATAAGGTTGAGGCGCGTTGCCTCGGATACCAGCGAGAACGAGCCGGTGATGAGCGCCTGTGAGGCGATGATGGCCGCCACGGCCGAAAGCACGATGGCAAAGGGGCGTAGGGGCTCGGGGAGCATCATATAGAACGGGTTGACGATATCCATCGCGAGCATCTGGGGGTTGGAGTTATTGGCGAGCAGCCAGGCTCCCTGACCCAGATAGTTGAGGATAAGGGCCGCCTTAACAAATGGCCAGGATGCATAGATGTTTGCCTTGCCCACGTGGCCCATGTCCGAGTAGAGCGCCTCGGCACCGGTTGTCGATAGGAAGACAAAGCCGAGCACCATAATGCCCGAGTGGTTGATGGGCGAGAACAGAAACATGATGCCGCGGATGGGGTTGAGCGCGCGCAAGATGGACAGGTTGCCGAGCATGTTGAACAGGCCAGCGCCTGCCAAGAACAGGAACCATAGTGTCATGAGCGGGCCGAACAGCTTGCCGATCGACGAGGTGCCGGCGCGCTGCATGGCAAATAGGCCGCAGATAATGATGATGGTAATAATGATGACGTTGGTCTGGCCGTCGCCCAGCAGCGCATGGCCCCATTCGATGGTGCGTAGACCCTCGATGGCTGTGGTGACCGTGACGGCGGGGGTGAGGATGCCGTCGGCGAGCAGCGCCGCGCCGCCGATCATGGCGGGCAGAATCAGCCATGGTGCCACCTTGCGTACGAGGCTGAACAGGGCGAAGATGCCGCCTTCGTTGTGGTTGTCGGCCTTCATGGCGATTACCACGTACTTGACCGTGGTCACGAGCGTCATGGTCCAGATGACGAGCGAAAGCGCGCCCAGGATCATGTCCTCGCTGACGGTACCGATGCCGCCGTTGTTGGCGACGATTGATTTCATGGTGTACATGGGGCTCGTGCCGATGTCGCCATAGACGACGCCGAGCGTTACGAGCAGCATGCCAGCGGAGAGGGGGATGGCTCCGTGCCCGCCTTGCCCGCGCTGGTCTTGGAGGTTTGCCTCCAGTTTGTTGTGTGCCACGAGGACTCCCTTAGACATCCGGTTATCTGTCTAGGACAAAAAACTTTATGCCGTCTTTATACATACAAGAGCAGTTTGGCACATCGGGTTATTTTAGACAATAATCCTCAGCTGGGGATTATTTATCTACGCAGGTAGCATTTCAAAGCAGGGGCTTTTAAGCACGTGCTGTCTGGGCGATGCCAGCCTTGGCGTTTGCGCGTTTGCCGGCGAGTTCGCAAAAAATCGCGCCGCCGATGATAAGCGCGGCGCCCATCAGGCGGACCGGTGTTATGACTTCACCCAAAAGGGCGGCCGAGAACACGACCGCCGAAAGCGGCTCGAGGTAGCCGACGACGGCGACGGTCTGGACGGGCAGCTTGGCGACGGCGCTAAAGTAGAGCAGGCAACCAATGCCGGTGTTGACGACGCCGAGCATAGCGACGGCGCGCCAATCAATGCTGGCGGCGACGCCGGCGGACAGGAACGAGGGAGCGCCCTGCGTGATGAGCGTGAGGGCCAGTGCGGTCACAAAGGCGGCGCTCACTTGGAGTGCGGAGTTCTCGAGGCCCTCGATGTGCGGCGCACCCTTGCTGGCGATGACCATCAATGCATAGCAGAAGGCCGAGGCGATTCCACAGACGATGCCCGCAATGGGCATATTGCCGCCTAGACCTTGCGCTGCAATGAGAAAAGCACCACAAGCAACGGCGACAAAGCCGGCGATTTTGCCGCCGGTCAGCTTTTCGCCAAAAATGAGCGGGGAGAGGGCCATAACGATGATGGGGCCACAGTAATACAACAGCGAGGAGATACCAACGCCGATCGTCTGATAGGCGCGGAACAGGAAAATCCAGCTGGCGCCCAGCGCGGCGCCCGAGACGATGAGCGCTGCGGCCTCGCGGGGGCGAGACGGAGCCTGCAGGTTATGGCGCTTGGTTATGAAGAGGATGGCGGCAAGGGTGAGAGCGCCCAAAAACGTGCGCAACAGTACGATATCGGAGCTCGGCAGCGCGATGGCAGCGGCGATGATGCCGTTGGAGCCAAACAATAGCAATGCTGCTAAGTACGTAAACAATCCGTTGTTCATGTGCTGACATCCCCTCTATATCCGAGCATGTTCACTATGGGTGAACTGGCTTTAGAAGAAAAGCGAATATAATGCATGGATAACATGACAAAAACTCATGTAAAGGTGGAGGGGTGCCGTGGAAACGAATATTCAAAAGATGCAGGTGCTGCTCGAGACCGTGCGGGCCGGCAGTTTTACGCGCGCCGCCGAGCGGCTGAGCTATTCGCAGTCGGGCGTGAGCCGCATGGTGGGCGACCTTGAGACCGATTGGGGTTTTAAGGTGCTCGACCGCAGCCGCGAGGGTGTGGTGCTTTCTGCCGATGGGCGGCAGATCATGCCGGCGGTTGAGGCGCTCTGCGAGGAGTTTGGCCGCCTGCAGCGACACGTGGACGAGATGCGTGGGCTCATGCGCGGCAAGATCTGCATTGGTACGTTTTCGAGTGTGGCGACCCATGTACTGCCGCCGGTGATTGCGCGCTTTCGCGCCGATCATCCGGATGTCGATTACGAGCTGCTGATGGGTGATTACTCCGAGATCGAGCAATGGGTGGCGGAAGGCCGCTGCGACCTGGGCTTTATTCCGCGCGAGCCACGCGGCGCCGGCATGGCGTCGCGACCGTTGGTGCAAGACGAGTTGATGGCCGTGGTGCCAGCGGACTCCTCGCTTGCCACGGCGGAGGTCGTTTCTCTTGCCGATTTAGCCAACGAGCAGTTTATTCTGCTAGAACGCGGCACTGATGACGAGATTACGCCGCTATTCCGTCGGGCGGGGCTGGCGGTGCGCTCAAAACTGTCGACTTGGGATGACTATGCGATTATGGCTATGGTCGAGGATGGCCTGGGCGTGAGCATTCTTCCCGCGCTCATCTTGCGTCGCTGCCAGTTCGATGTTGCTGTGCGTCCGCTCGAAGGGCATCCCCATCGGCAGATCAACGCCATATATCGAACGGCCGATGTTTCGCTTGCCGCCGCTCGTTTCCTCGAATACCTCTAAATGCGTGCACGTCGTTATCGCCTTGGGATAAATCTCGAGGTCTTGCTCATTTTATTTTTGAAATTGAACTTTTCGAAATAGCACGGCGTTATACTGCTGCCTAAATTGAACTCAGGTTCAATTCGTGTTGTATAAATTGAACTTTGCCAGCAAGGAGGTTCTAGTGGCCCAAGAGACGTTTAGCGATCGTCTGCGACAGGCTATGTCCGATCGCGACGTTCGCCAGTCGGACGTGATCCGCGCATCGGAGATGCTCGGCA
>JAJWXI010000022.1:15828-17480 GCA_021641225.1 Collinsella aerofaciens
GTCGACGAGGCCGCCCGTATGGAGGACGAGGGCGAGCGCATCCTCAAGCTCAATATCGGCAACCCGGCGCCCTTCGGTTTCCGCACGCCCGATGAGGTCATCAAGGACATGCGCCAGCAGCTGCCCGACTGCGAAGGCTATTCCAACTCGCGTGGCCTGTTCTCCGCGCGCAAGGCGATCATGCAGTATTCGCAGATCAAGGGCTTGCCCAACGTTCAGATGGAGCATATCTACACGGGCAACGGCGTGTCCGAGCTCATTCAGCTTTCGATGAACGCGCTGCTCGACAATGGCGACGAGATTCTGATCCCCAGCCCCGACTATCCGCTCTGGACGGCGTGCGCAACCCTTGCCGGCGGTCATCCTGTGCACTATCTGTGCGATGAGCAGGCGGATTGGTATCCCGACCTGGAGGATATGGAGTCCAAGATCACGAGCGCGACCAAAGCCCTCGTTATCATCAACCCCAACAACCCCACGGGCTCGGTCTACCCGCGCGAGGTGCTCGAGGGCATCGTCGAGGTTGCACGCAGGCATCAGCTGATGATCTTTGCTGATGAGATCTACGACCGCCTGTGCATGGACGGCTACGAGCACGTCTCGATTGCCTCGCTCGCTCCCGATCTGCCCTGCGTCACCTTTAGCGGTCTGTCCAAGTCGCACATGATCGCGGGCTATCGTATTGGCTGGATGGTGCTTTCGGGCAACCAGCGCTGCATGAGCGACTTCATCATGGGCATCAACATGCTCTCCAACATGCGCCTGTGCTCCAACGTGCCGGCTCAGTCGATCGTTCAGACGGCGCTCGGCGGACACCAGTCCGTCAACGACTACATCCGCCCCGGCGGCCGTGTCTACGAGCAGCGCAACTTTGTGTATGAGGCGCTCAACAAGATTGACGGCATCTCGGTGGTTAAGCCGCGTGCGGCGTTCTACATCTTCCCCAAGATGGATGTGAAGAAGTTCAACATTACCGATGACGAGCAGTTCGCCCTTGACCTGCTGCACGAGAAGAAGATTCTGATCACGCGCGGCGGCGGCTTCAACTGGGCTGAGCCCGACCACTTCCGTATCGTGTACCTGCCGCGCATGGAAGTGCTCAAAGAGTCCCTCGAAGACCTCGCCGACTTCTTCGACCATTACCGCCAGAGCTAGTGGGATAGAAGTTCCGCACTATGAAAAGCTCCCTGCAGTTGTTTTGCTGCAGGGAGCTTTCTTGAATCGGCGGAACTAAATAACGATTCCGCAACAGTGGTCGATTTCGTGTTGGATGATCTCGGCGGTGTAGCCCGAGAAGTTTTTGATGCGGTGGACGAAATTCTCGTCCAAATACTCAACCTTAATGCGGCGATAGCGAGTACAGGGGCGCTCGCCGGAAAGCGAGAGACATCCTTCGCTCGTCTGATAGGAATTGACCTGCTCAAGAATTTGAGGGTTGTACATCAGCAGCGCCCTGTTGCCGTCCTTTACGCAGATGATGCGTTTGCGCACGCCAATCATGTTGGCGGCAAGGCCCACGCACTCGTGCTCATGCTCATGGAGCGTATCCAGGAGGTCCTGCCCGGTCGCGGCATCGTCGGGCCCCGCGTCTTCGGAAGGCAGGCGCAAAAAGAACTCGGATTTCATGATGGGCTTAATCATGGCGGGCTCCT
>JAJWXI010000175.1 GCA_021641225.1 Collinsella aerofaciens
GAAAATGGCCGAACCACTCTTGTCAAGCGATTCGGCCAACAAAATTCTTAAGATTTGGGACAAATACTACTGATTATTTTGTCCCGTGAGCATGCCGTCGAGGGTGCGCCAGGCGAGCTCGGCGCACTTGACGCGGGCGGGCATGTGTGAGATGTCCTGGAGCTGGGCGGCTTCGTCCAGGTCTTCCAGGTCTTCCTCGGAGAGCTGCTCGCCGCGGATCATGGCGAGGAAGAGCTCCGCCAGGCGGCGAGCCTCCTCGACCGTCTCACCGGTGATGAGGTCGGCCATGATGTCGGCGCTTGCCTGGCTGATGGCGCAGCCGTGGCCGGTAAAGGAGGCCTCCTCGATCACGTTGTTCTCGACGCGCAGCTGCAAGGTGAGCTCGTCGCCGCAGCTGGGGTTGATGCCGTCGTGCTCGTGCGTGGGAGCATCCATCTCGTACTTATAGTCGGGGTGCGAGTTGTGCTCCATAAATGTGGTGGAGGTGTACAGATTACCCATTGAACGTGCTCCAAACGTGATGCAGACCGGCGATGAACTTGTCGATGTCGGCCTTGTCGTTGTAGAAGGCTACGCTGGCGCGGCAGCAGGCAAGGTTCTCGACGCCCAGCCAGGTGAGCAGCGGCTGCGCGCAGTGGTGACCGGCGCGGATGCAGACGCCGTCCATGTCCATGATGCTCGCGACGTCGTGCGGGTGGATGCCCTTGACGTTAAAGCTCACGACGCCGTGGTGGTTGTCCCAATAGATGGAGCCGATGATCTGGACAAAGTCGAGCTGCATGAGCTCGCCCATCAGGTAGTGGACGAGTGCCTGCTCGCGTGCCTGGATGTTCTCGTAACCCACCGTGTTGACCAGGTAATCGAGTGCGGCGCCTGTGGCGAAGATGCCGGCGGCGTCCTGCGTGCCGGCCTCGAATTTCTCGGGGACGGGCGCCCAGACGGCGTCCTGCTCGGTGACCGAATCGATCATCTCGCCGCCGGTAAGCATGGGCGGCATGGCGTTGAGCAGGTCCATCTTGCCCCACAGCACGCCGATGCCCATGGGGCCCATGGCCTTGTGTGCGCTAAAGGCAAAGAAGTCGGCGCCCAGATCGGCCACATCGACCGGCATGTGCGGCAGCGACTGCGCGCCGTCGACGACCAGATAGCCGCCGTACTTGTGCACGAGCTTGCCGAGATTCTTGACCGGGTTCTCGACGCCCAGAACGTTAGAGACCTGACCCACGGCCAAGATCTTGGTCTTGGGGCCCACCTTGGACAGAACCTCCTCGGTGGTGAGCTGGCCGGTCTTGGTGGGGTAGAGGTAGACGAGCTTGGCGCCGGTCTCGCGGCAGACCTGCTGCCACGGGATCAGGTTGGAGTGGTGCTCCATGATGGTGATGACGACCTCGTCACCGGGCTCGAGTACCGTGGGTGCAAAGCCCTTGGCGACTAGGTTGAGCGACTCGCTCGTGTTGCGGGTGAAGACGACTTCGTTGGCCTGGGGGGCGCCGATGACATCGGCGATCTGCTGGCGCACCTTCGCGATGGCCTCGGTGGCCTCGACGGACAGCGAGTACAGGCCGCGCAGGGGGTTGGCGTTCATGCGCTGATAGAAGTCGCGCTCGGCGTCGAGCACGCAGGCGGGACGCTGCGCGGTGGCGGCACTATCGAGGAAGGCGATCTCGGGATGCTGCTGGAACAGCGGGAACTGTGCCTTGTAGGGGTTGGTCTCGATGTCTACGGTAGGCCAGCCGCGCGAGGCCTCGTCGCTGGCGTCGAGCTCCATGGGCTCGGGGGCGGTACAGGTGTCGCATTTAACGTGCTCGGTGTCGATCATGCGAGCTCCTCTTCAAAGTTGTCGATCAGGTTGTTTCCCAAGCGGACGACGGCGGCGCGGGTACGCTCGTCGGTGGCGGAAAGCGCGGCGTCTTCCAGCTTGGCGCGGATGAACAGGTCCTCGGCGGCGTTTTGGTCAAGGCCGCGGCAGGCGAGGTAGAACAGCTGCTCGTCGCGGACGTGACCGATGGTGGCGCCGTGGTTGCCGGCGACGTCGTCCTCGTCACAGAGAATGACGGGAACGGTCTTGTTGTCGACGCCCTTGTTGGCCAAAAGCACCGTCTCGCGCTCGGTACCGGTTGCGCCCTTGCAGCCGTGCACGAGGTCGATGGTGCCGCGGTAGACCTTCTTGGACGTGCCGGTCAGCACGCCGTTGGCGTCGATCTCGCACTCGGTCTTGCGACCGCGGTGGCGCAACTCGTAGTTAAAGTCGCGCACCTGCTCGCGGGCGCCCAGGTAGTCAGTATCGATGGTGACCTTGGCGGTATCGCCCAGCAGGTCGCCGGCAAGGCCGGTGGCGCTGGCGCCGGCACCCAGGACGGTGTGCTGCACGTTGACGCGCGCGCCCTCGTCCAGGAACAGGCCGGTGTCGTCGAGCGCGATCCAGCTATCGTCGAGCGTCTGCGTGCAGGTTACGTTGACGGTGGCGTACTCGTGGGCACACACACGCAGCACGGAGCCCACGACACCCTCGCCGGTAACGGGGGAGTCTAGGGCAATATGCAGATTGAGCGTCGACTGGGGACGGGCGACGACGTCGATGGCGGCGATGGCCGCGGCGGCATCGACACCGCTCACGCGCACGGTAACCGTGGCGTGCTTGTATGCGGGCACATCGATGACGATGCGCTTGGTAGCGTGCTCGGCCAAGTAGGCGTAGGCAGCCTCGCCCATGCCAGTTTCGAAGGCCTCAGCGGGGGAGAGCTCCTCCTCCAGCTTAATGGCACCGGCCTGGTAGACAGAGGTGGCGGGCACGTCGAGCTCGGTCTCGGGCATGATGCGGGCGCGGTCGGCGGCATCACCGGGGGCGGAGGCACGGCGCTCGGGGAAGCGCTCGGCCATGGCGTCCATGGCGGTGCCAAACGCGTCGGCAGCGCCGGAAAACTGCTCGTCCAAGCCCTCGACCTCGACGGCCTCGGCGGGAGCGGCGGCAAGCTCGTCAGAGAGCTCGAGCTTGGTCTGGTTCATCTTGAGCCAACCCCAAGTGGCAGCAGGCATCGCATTAACCTGCTCGAGCGTGGTAGCAGCGGTATTCGTGGTCTGTTTCATTATCCGATCGCTCCTTCCATCTCGAGCTTGATCAGGTTGTTCATCTCGACGGCGTACTCCAGCGGCAGCTCCTTGGAGACCGGGTTGGCAAAGCCGTTGACGATCATGGTGCGGGCCTCTTCCTCCGAGATGCCGCGGCTCATCAGGTAGAACACCTTGTCGTCGCCGATGCGGCCGATGGTGGCCTCGTGGCCGATGTCGACGTTCTTGGCGCGGATGTCCATGGCCGGAATAGTGTCGGAGCGGCTCTGGTCGTCGAGCATCAGCGACTGGCAGCTCACGGTTGCCTTGGAACCCTCGGCCTTGGGCGTGGCCACGATGGAGCTGCGGAAGGTCTGGATGCCGCCGCTCTTGGAGATGCCCTTGGTCTCGACGGTTGCCGAGGTCTCGGGCGCGGTGAGCACGACCTTGCAGCCGGTGGCGAGGTTCTGGCCGGCGCCGGCAAAGGTGAGGCCGGTAAAGCTCGAGCGGGCGCGGCGGCCGTTGAGCACGCTCATGGGGTAGAG
>JAJWXI010000176.1 GCA_021641225.1 Collinsella aerofaciens
CGTAGGAAGGATGCATGATGAATAAGCTCGAAAACGAAGTGCTGCTGAGCCGTCGCGCTGCACTTGGCGCATTCGCCACTGTTGCCCTGGGGACCGCTGGATTCCTCGCCGGCTGTGGTAGCGATAAGGCGACCGTCACCGAGGATGCCGGCGATGGCGATAAGAAGGAAGAGTCGAAGAAAGAAGAGCAGGCTACGACCGATTTGGCCGTTGGCACGACGGTGACCACGTCTGCCGGTCTTTCCGTCGTTGTTGACTCTGTTCAGACGGGTCTTACCAATTATGACGGCTCGACTATGACGGGCATTCACGTCACGTACGTCAACAACGGCGACGAGGGCGCGGATTACAATGTCTACGATTGGAAGGGCGAGGACGCCAACGGTGCTCAGCAGAACCAGGGTTATTACAGCGAGGGCTCCGATGAGCTGCAGTCAGGCACCCTTGCCGCTGGTGGTTCCGTGGCGGGCAATATCTACTTTGATGGCGACATCAAGAAGGCCCTGTATTTTGCCAACATGTTCGATAAGTCCGCGACTGCGAGCTGGGCGCTCGCCTAACTCGTTGCTGCTGTTGACCCTATGGGGAGGTGAAGCCGCGTGCCCGATAAAAAGTTGACCGAAGAGTTGCTCAACGAGCTCCTCGATGCGCCAAGCATCGACGGCTACATAAAGGAGCACGACTTTGCCGCCCCATCGCTTTCGGACTACCTAAAGCAGCTGCTGCAAGAGAAGGGCTTGGAGCGCTCTCGTGTGGTGCGCATGGCCGACCTCAACGAGACCTTTGGGTACCAGATTTTTACCGGCGCACGCCATCCAAGCCGCAATAAGGTACTGCAGATTGCCTTTGCGATGGCGCTGTCGATGAAGGAGACCAACCGAGCGCTGACGGCTGCCGGGGTGAGTGTTCTCAATTGCAAGGACCGTCGCGATGCAATTATCATCTTTTGCATCGATCGCGGGTGCAGCCTCCAAAAGGTCAATGAGGAGCTGTATCGCTTTGACGAGGAAACGGTGAGTTAGGGTCCAATTGCTGAGCCGGCGGTGTCACCAGAACAACCACGCAACCGAACAGGGCACGGATGCCGTGAGGTGTCCGCGTCCTGCGTTATGATGGACGCCATGGATACTCAGGGCCCAACATATTCCGATGACGAGCTGACTGCTTCACTTGCCGAGCACCTGGCGTCGCTCGACCGCGATGACAGCTATCGCGTGGAGCGCGTGATTAAGCGCTCACCGGTCGAGACAACCGAGCTCGTATATTTTGAGGGTTCTGGCGGCGGTTCGCTTGGGCCTTTTGTTCGCAAGCGCATCGATGCGTCGACGCAGATTGGTGGCGCCTACGGGCGTCTGTTTGCAGCCCAGCGAGCGGGCCGTCGATTTGAGCACCTGCCCAGAATTGTTGACTGTCGCCGCATCGGCGATGACCTCGACGTGGTCATGGAATACATCGAAGGCGAGACACTCGAGGCGTTGGTGGCCCGCTTGGGAGCCACGCCCGATTACGCACGCGAGCTGTTCCCGACGCTGTGCGATGCGGTAGAAGAGCTCCATGCCGGCTTTGCGTCTGCAGGGGAGGCGGCGGCACCGGTGATTCACCGCGACCTTAAGCCCTCGAATATTATCGTGTCGGGCACGAACTATACGCCCGATGCGGGCATGACGTTTTCGTCGCTGGTGATTATCGACTTGGGAATCGCGCGCGTGTGGCGCGAAGGAGCCGATGCCGATACCGTTAAGTTTGGTACGCGTCCCTATGCGCCGCCCGAGCAGTACGGGTTTGGCCAGACCAGCGTTCGCAGCGATGTCTACGCGCTGGGCGCCCTGCTGTTCTTTTGCCTGACGGGAGCAGACCCCAAGCCAGGCCTGGATATGTGCGAGCAATGTGAGTCTCAAGACGTCCCTGCGCCGCTGGCCGATGTCATTTGCATGGCGATGTCCCTCGATCCAGCAAAACGTTTTGCAAGTGCTGCTGCGCTGGGAAATGCCGCGCGTGCATCGTATGCGTTGTCCACTCCGGCACTGTCATCCGAGTCGAACGTTTCTTCTTCCCAAGAGTCTCCGGAGCGACAAACCGTTCAACCCGCATCCGTGCTTTCCGCAGATCAGCCTCAGGGTGGACTATCGTTGGTGTCCGAGCGCCCGAGCCTGCTCTCTCGCATCCCCGATGCTGTCGGACGCATTTGGAACGCATTTGTCTACCTATCGCTGCTTGTTTTCTTCGCCGGGAGCCATTTCGCCGTTTTTCATCCTACGGGTGCCAACCAAAGCTACCCGATGTGGTTTCTCACGATTGAGTATTTTGTCTTTGTCGACGGTCTTGTGGTGCTCATTCATTTCGCGATGCTCGATAAACGCCGTCTGCGTCGGCGATTCGAGGTGCTCGATAGATATCGCGGCAAAAGGCTTGCAGTGCTCTGGCTCAAGGCCATGGGCGTGCTCTTGTTGACGATGATTCTCATCGTTGCCATTGCCAATGCGACCGGTGTCGTCGATACCAGCGTCGCGTAAACGAAAAGGGCCCCATTGGGGCCCTTTTCAGCTGTACTTAGATGCGGTTCATTTGAGCAGCGACCTTGTTATACCAGTCCTGCCACGTGGGCGGGCAGTACTTTTTGGCCGCTGCCGGGGTAAGGGTGGAGCCGTAGTTGGCGCCCAGGTAGGCAACATGAGCGGAGATGCCCTCGCTCCAGCTGCCAAAGCTGCGCCAACCGCCGCCACGGGCACTCCAGCCCCAGGCGTTGTAAGAATTGGCGCAATAAGCACCCTTGGTGCTCTCGATGCAGGCGATGGCGGGGGACCAACGGGGGTCGACACCGGTATTCCAAGCGGCGACGGCAAAGTTGTAGCCCTGGCCTGCCATGGGGGAGCCGGCAAGATAATTGTCGATGCGGCTCGTCCACTCATTAATGAACGAATCGTAATCGGAGTTGCCGGTATTGGCGTTGTTCACCGTGGTGTCGATGGTGGTGTTGGTGTTGGTGGCCTGGCTGCTGGAATTGCTGCCGCTTACGCCCTCACCCGAGAGCTTCTCGGCGGCAGCGGCCTTATCGGCCTCAAGCTTGGCGAGCTCGGCGGCATTTTCCTGCTCGGCTTTTGCCTGCGCCTCGCTGCGGAGCTGCTGGGCCTGTGCCAGCGCATCCTCGGCGTTTTTCTGCTCTGCCTCAAGCTGTGACTTGGCCTGCTGGAGTTCGGCCTTGTTCTGCTCGAGTTCGGTTTGCATGTTGTTGAGCTCTTCGATCTCGTCGACGCTCGAGCTCGTGATCTGGTTGGTGTATTTGCAGGTGGTGATGAACTCGCCCAAGCTCTGCGCGTTGACCAGGAAGCTCACGATGGGATTGGTGCCCTTCTGGTACTTGTACAGATCGCGCATGGCGGAGCTTGCCTTGGCCTGTTGCTCGGGAAGCTTAGCCTCGATTTCCTCGATGCTCGCCTCGTTGGAGTCGATCTGCTTTTGCAGGTCGTCGAGTTTGGTGCGGGCATCGTTGTAGGCGCTCGTGGCGGCTTCAATTTTTTGCTGTGCGGCGGAAAGCTGATCCTGCGTTGCCTGCGAGGCGGCATACGCCGCAACGGGGGAGAGCATCGGCGTGG
>JAJWXI010000177.1 GCA_021641225.1 Collinsella aerofaciens
ATCGGCGATTGCGCACGCTCGTCAGCACGTCGGTGTAGACAAGGTCCTCTTCTGCAGCCTCCTGCTCATCGACCGGACGCACCATCAGCAGGACGTGAGGCTCGCCCTCGACCTTCAGAGGGCGTAGACGGGCGCGGTACTCAGTGCCATCATTGAGCAGTTGCTCCGACACCTCATCGGAGTCTGCCAAAGCCTCAAGACTCGACTGACGCAGACAAGGGCAGCGATCGCCGGCGAGCAAGCAGTTAGGCTCGCTCTTAATCTGATCGGCCGACAGCAAACGCACCACGGGGTAGGTCTTCGCGACACGGGCGACCTCAGCGGCAGCCTCCTCGTCGGTTAGATTGACCTCGTGATTATTGAGCATATGGGGCCCTTTCGATAGTTTCGCATGGTAGCGGTGGGTTCCAAATGCTACAAGGGTAACACCTTGTCGATGCAGGTAAGTACGTGAATGCTGTTACAGTTTTATGAGTTGGCAGGCGGCGCGATTGAAGTCGCAGACGTGAGGTTTTGAGCACATTTGTTAACACGGCCGAAACGTTTGCGGGTGAAGCCTGCTTTGGCCATTGCGGGTGTTAGAGCCCCAGGATGCCACGGACAGCCCGGGCAGCCGCTGCCGGGCGATCGCGCAGACCGTTATGCGCGCCCGGGATCGTCACGAGAGGGCAATCGAGATATTCGGCAGCCGCTCGCGTGCCAGCCTCGCGGGGCGTGCCAATCGAGAGCTCGCCCAGGAGCACGGCGGCCACCGTTTTTGACGCGCGAACGCTATCCCAATCGGGAACGCAGGTCATAGTAATCCCGTATTCATTGGCCATGAAGCAACGACCATTGCGCAGGGCATGTTTGGCTTCCGCTTCGGTCGTCCCAGGAGCCTCGGGATCCAAGTCGCCGAGGGCTCCCAAGAAAAGCCGGAGCGCCCTTGAAACCTTTCCAGCCGCAATCATATCGAGCAAAACCGGGGCTGCGCCCATGCCGACGCCTTCGGCCGACACAGCCGGCTCATGCAGAATCGCACGGGCGACGAGATGGGGTTCGGTACGAAGAAGCTCCAGCGCCACCAACGTACCGGCGCTGTGCGCAAGCACATTTGTCGGAGCGCCAACGTGTTCGATCACGGCTTGCAGATCGGCGGCCTGAGCGGCAAGATCATAGCTGCCGTCTGCCGCATCGCTGCTGCCACCACAGCCGCGGCGGTCGTAGGCAATTACGCGGTAGTTGCGACTGAGCTCACAAGCGATGCCGTCGAAAAATGTGCCGTCGACACAAGCGCCGTGCACGCACACCAAGGCAGGAGCATCAGGCGACACATCCGGGTCGGCATATTCGCGACAGGCAATCGTGGTGCCCGCATTCTCGACCGTAAAATCCATGTTGTGCCCCCATCATCAATGCTCATCCAGTTGCACGTCAGCACGGTTGGATGGACCCGCATTGCTTTACACCTTGTTAACAGATTAACTTTACCCGACCCGAGGCTTTTCATGGCACGGCATCATGGGCGACGTGAAAAAACGAAACTTGTAAAGCAAGAGCCCACACCTTGCTTTGGAGCCGATGCTATGCTTAGGCACAATTGTCTTGAGGAGCATATGCCTATGTCTACGTTTTTGAATGCCAGCCCCATCTTTGGGCCCGTTCGCAGCCGTCGCCTTGGTCTCTCGCTCGGCGTCAACATGATGCCGGCCAGCGGCAAAATCTGCACGTTCGACTGCATCTACTGCGAGAACGGCCTCAACGCCGAGCGCCCCTGCCATGAGCCGTATAACACGGCTGCCGTGGTACTCGAAGCGCTCGAGGCAAAGCTGCGCGAGATGGCAGCCGAGGGCGAGCTCCCCGATGTAATCACCTTCGCAGGCAACGGCGAGCCCACCGCCGCACCGGAGTTTCCGCAGGCCATTGCCGGCGCCGTCGCGCTGCGCGACGAGCTTGCCCCAAACTCCAAGATCGCCGTGCTCTCCAACGGCACGCGCGCCGACCGCCCCGAGGTGCACGACGCGCTCATGATGGTCGACGACAACATTCTTAAGCTCGATACCGTCGACCCGGCGTTTATCCAGCTGCTCGACCAGCCTGTTGGCCCCTACAACGTCGAACACCAGATCGAGACGTTCGCAAGCTTTGACGGTCACGTTATTATCCAGACGATCTTTTTGACCGGCGAGTATCAGGGCAAGCTCATCGACAATACCGGCGAGGAGTATGTTGCCCCCTGGCTCGCGGCGCTTGAGCGCATTCGTCCGCAGGAGGCGACCATCTACACGGTGGCGCGCGAGACACCGGTCGCCGGCCTTGCTAAAGCGGCGCCCGAGGTGCTCGACGCCATTGCCGCGCGCGTCCAAGCCCTCGGCATCCCCTGCCAGGTGAGCTACTAGCAAAACCACGCAGCAGCTAGCACCCGCTATCCCGCCCCATCAGTTGCGGTGATATAGTTCCTATTTGTGCTGTTAAACCGCTTAAATCGGAACTATATCACCGCAACTTTTATGGACGCGTGGGTGGGCTATACTAGCTGCGGATGAAAGGAAGTTAGCCATGTATGACAAAGGACCCGTGCCCGGCCGCAACGACGCTTGCTGGTGCGGCAGCGGCAAGAAATACAAGAAATGCCATAGCGCCTTCGATGAGCGCCTCGAGCGCCTGTGGGAGGAGGGCTGGGAGGTTCTGCCCCGTACGCTCTACAAGACGCCCGCCGACATCGAGGGCATCAAGCGCTCCGCCGCCATCAACGTGGGCGTGCTCGACTACGTAGGCGAGCACATCGCCGCGGGCATGACCACCAACCAGATCGACCAGATGATCTACGACTACACCGTCGAGCATGGCGGCACGCCGGCCGACCTCAACTACGAGGGCTACCCCAAGAGCGTGTGCACCTCGATCAACGACGTCGTCTGCCACGGCATTCCCTGCGATACGGACGTGCTGCACGAGGGCGACATCATCAACGTGGACTGCTCCACGATTTTGGACGGCTACTTTAGCGACTCGAGCCGCATGTTCTGCATCGGCGAGGTCTCGGCCGAGCGCCAGCGCCTGGTCGACGTCACCCGCGCCAGCGTGGAGGCGGGTCTGGCGGCCGTCAAGCCGTGGCTGCCGCTGTCCGTCATGGCCGAGGCCGTGCAAAAGACGGTCGAGGACGCCGGTTTTAGCGTGGTGCGCGAGTACGGCGGACACGGCATCGGTAAGGAGTTCCACGAGGACCCGTTTGTGGGCTTTACCACCGAGGCACCCGATGTGGACACCATCATGGCTCCGGGCATGGTCTTTACCATTGAGCCCATGGTCAATGCCGGAGCGCCCGACATCAAGATTAGCAAGGGTGACGGTTGGTGTGTGCGCACCAAGGACGGCAGCGATTCGGCCCAGTGCGAGGTACAGCTCGTGGTGACCGAGGACGGCTACGAGCTGCTGAGCTGGTAGCCGTGGATGCGCCGGATGCTGACGGGCACGCTCGTCTTGCATCCGGCGTTTTTGTTTGAGCGTTTTGCCTGATAAAACCTGCCAAAATAAACCTGTCCCTTTTTGGTAGGTCGAGCGGAGAGGAC
>JAJWXI010000178.1 GCA_021641225.1 Collinsella aerofaciens
GCATTGGGGTCTCGATGATCATAAGCGTCGGCAAGGGTACCATAGGCGGGTACACCGTGACCAAGGAGAAGAACATGAAACAGATCGATACCACCCTGCTCGACACCGCCGTTTGCCAGGCTCAGGCCGCTGAATACCATGCCCGCGGCTTCAACTGCGCACAGGCCGTCGCCTGCACGCTCGCACCCGCCGTCGGACTCGACCCCGAGACTGCCTTCACCCTCACCGAGGGTTTCGGTGCCGGCATGGGCGGCATGACCGAGACCTGCGGCGCCATCTCGGGCGCCGTGGCCGTCATGGGCTTTGTGATGAGCGACGGCATGGAGAACCCCAAGACCAAGGGCCAGACCTACAAGCTGTCGCGCGAGATAGCCAAGCGTTTTGGCGAGAAGAACACGACGACCATCTGCGGTACGCTCAAGGGCATCGGATCGGATAAGGGTCCGCTCCGCAGCTGCCCCGGCTGCATCGACGATGCCGTCGAGATCGCCTGCGACGTGTTGAAGCAGCTCGCCGAGTAAACGGCAGCAACACAAAACGACGGCCGGCGCGCTTGGAGTCCATCCAAAAGCACGCCGGCCGTCGTCGTTAGAACTCGGCAAACTCGGGAGCGCCGACCTCAATCTCCTCGCGCCCCGCCATCAGCTCGCGCATCTTGGCGCAAAACGGTTCCTGCTCCCCCGCCTTAAATACCAAATGAATCGTCACGGCGTCCGCATAGTCCGTGTCCGAAACCTTGGCGCCGGAATCCTGCGCCAAGCGAAGCACCTGCTCATACTGCGGATAGGCCACATGCACGTCAACGGGTACAACGCTCGTCATCTCGACGATCTGCCCGGCCTGCTGGGCCGCAGCCACCGCCGCCTGTGTCGCCGCCGTATAGGCGCGCACCAGACCTCCGGGCCCCAACAACGTGCCGCCAAAATAGCGCGTCACCACACAGCACACGTTTTTGAGTCCCGCCCCTCGCAACACCTCGAGCGTCGGCATACCACTCGTGCGGCTCGGCTCACCGTCATCGCTCTGGCGCTCGCGCCCATCAACCAAAATCCACGCAGGAACATTATGACGAGCATCGTAGTGACGCTTGCGAACCATCTCGATAAAGGCGTTTGCCTCGTCCTCGGACTCAATATGGACCAGCTGGGCAATAAACCGACTCTTGCGGTCGACAAACTCGCCCGCAGCCTCAATATTCGATTGCAAAGTAAAATAGCTGTCCAACAAAGCCCCTCAAACAAAAGCAAAGCAACAAACAGCCTCAATAATACGGCAAAGGCAGCACTGGTACCCTCGCTAACAAGAACGGAAACGCCGAAGATCAGGCAAAAACAGCGAGACGGCGTCAGCTGAGTCGATTTGGCCCGAAAGAGGAGGGAGCACGCCTTATGGCGGCGACCGACGAATGAGCGCCAAATCGGCCAGCTGACGCCGTCGGAGCAAGAACCCGCCAGCGCGAGCAATGTGCCTTGAAAGACGAGGGCATTGACCTTTTGGTCATGCCCGAAGGCTTGAAAGGCAGATTGCCGCGCTGACGGGTTCGCAGCGTCAACAAAGTGCCAAGTGGGCCTATAAGCCGGGTTCTGTCGTGAACGGTCATTTATCTTGTCTGCACGTTACCGTGCAGCTCCACGCACGCTACCCGAACGCGGACCGGGCCGGCCCATAGCGTTCCTATTCGCGCTTGCTCCGGATGGGGCTTGCCAAGCCGCCGTGTTACCACGACGCTGGTGGTCTCTTACACCACCGTTTCAGCTTTTCCCTTTACGCCTTACGGCGCAGGTGGGAGTCTTCTTTTCTGCGGCGCTTTCCGTCGGATCACTCCGCCCGGCCGTTAGCCGGCATCCCGCCCTCTGGAGCCCGGACTTTCCTCACGCGTACTGCAAGCAGTACATCGCGCGACCGTCTGGCCCACTCAGCAGTGCAAGAGTGTAGCACACCGTCAGCGCACGAGACGACACAACACGCGCGCTCGACACGATAAACCAAGAACCGCCCATGCGTTACAATAGTCCCGTCGATGGGCAACGTCGTCAGTCGAGACGCGACCGCGCTCCGCACCCCTCCGTCTACTCGGTGCGTTCCCGCCTCCTCCCCGAGGCGGGATGTCGGCATTTTTTCATGCACCGACAACCAAATAGCCTGTGAACAGCACGGACAGTATCGTGCACGGACGACATTGCGCATCTCGGCGCCACATGCAAAAAGGGACCCGTCCATTGCGGACGGATCCCTTAAAACAAGTGATCGTCAAACCGATTTACTCGGCGTCGGTCTCCTCGTCCTTCTTCTCGGAAGGCAGCGGGGTAACCTCGATCTCGACGCCCAGAGTCTCAGCAGCGGACTTCATGGACAGGGAGATGCGACGACGGTCGAGGTCGATCTCCATGACCTTGACCTGAACCTTGTCGCCCACGTGGGTGACCTGAGAAGGCTGGTCGACGTGCTTGTTGGCCATCTCGGAGATGTGCACCAGGCCCTCGATGCCCTCGCCCAGGTCGACGAAAGCGCCGAACGGGACAAGCTTGGTCACAGTGCCCTCGACGATAGCACCGACGGGGTACTTCTTGACCAGTGCGCGCCACGGATCCTCGGTGGTCTGCTTGAGACCCAGGGAGATGCGCTCGCGGTTGAGGTCGACGTCGAGAACCTCGACCTCGACCTCCTGGCCGACCTTGACAACCTCGGAAGGATGGTTGACGTGGTTCCAGGAGAGCTCGGAGATGTGGATGAGGCCGTCGATACCGCCGAGGTCGACGAAGGCGCCGAAGTCGACGATGGAGGAAACGGTGCCCTGGAGACGCATGCCAGACTTGAGCTTGGACAGGATCTCGGAGCGCTCGGCCTTACGGGACTCCTCGAGCACGACGCGACGGGAGAGGACGACGTTGTTGCGGTTGCGGTCCATCTCGATGACGCGGGCCTCAATGCGGGTGCCCATATAAGAGGTGAGGTCCTTGACGCGACGGAGGTCGACGAGGGAAGCGGGCAGGAAGCCACGCAGGCCGATGTCGAGGATCAGGCCGCCCTTGACAACCTCGATAACCTCGCCCTCGACGTTCTCGCCGGAGTTGAACTTCTCCTCGATGCGGTTCCAAGCACGCTCGTACTCAGCACGCTTCTTGGAGAGGACCAGACGACCGTCCTTGTCCTCCTTCTGGAGAACCAGGGCCTCGATGGGATCACCGAGTGCAACGATGTCTGCAGGGTTAGCGTCCTTGCGGATGGACAGCTCGCGGACCGGGATAACGCCCTCGGACTTGAATCCGATGTCAACGAGCACCTCGTCATGCTCGATCTTAACGACAGTGCCGTTAACGAGATCGCCCTCATCAAAGTCGGTAATCGTACCGTCGATGAGGTTGTTCATCTCCTCCTCGTTGACATCGTCAAGAGAGAAAATGGACGAGTTCTGAATCTCACTCAAAGGTGGACCCCTTTCGAACTACGGGGCCCCGATTGCTAGGACCTACAGAAGGGTGCGACAAGCACACAACGTTTAGGAACACTCGGGAGCCGACAGATACTAATGTGA
>JAJWXI010000023.1:0-3096 GCA_021641225.1 Collinsella aerofaciens
ATGGCTCGCTCGCCGGCGGGGGTGAGGGTGGATCCGCGGGCTCCGTCACGCTCGATGAGTTTGCAGCCCAGCTGGCCTTCGGCTTCGTTCACAATGCGCCAGGCCTTGGAATACGCCATGCCCATGCTCTTGGCGGAACGGTTGAGCGAGTGCTCGCGGGCGATACCTTGCAGCAGCAAGACGCAGCCGTGGCCGAAGACGCCCGGCAAATCCTTGTCGCACGCTTGAATGACCAACTTTGCCGTCGTCTTGTACTTCATACGCTCCACGTCTCCCCGCTAAAGTGTTTGCTGGGCAAACGCAAAGCCTGCGTCAAACCCTCGTGTGCTCTTCTTAAATCATGCATTGTAGCAGTCAAAGTGCGTTAAGATACTTCCCCAGTATTGGGCGCCCAAGGTTGGGCTGGGTCCTACGAGGCCTGCAGCCGACCGGTCGCATGGAAAAAGGAGAAACATGGCTACGTTCTTTCCCGGTGAGTCCCACACGTTTTCGGAGTATCTGCTGGTCCCTGGTTACTCGTCCTCGCAGTGCATCCCCAACAACGTCTCTCTTAAGACGCCGCTGACCCGCTTTAAGCGCGGTGAGAAGCCGGCAATCACCCTGAACATCCCCATGGTTTCCGCCATCATGCAGTCCGTCTCGGGCGTCGACATGGGTGTCGCGCTCGCTACCGAGGGTGGCCTGTCCTTCATTTACGGTTCCCAGACCCCCGAGTCCGAGGCTGCTATGGTCAAGGCCGTTAAGGATCACAAGGCTGGTTTCGTTCAGTCCGATTCCACGCTGACCCCCGACATGACCATGGAGCAGGTTATCGAGCTCAAGGAGAAGACCGGCCACTCCACCATGCCGGTCACCGACGATGGCACCCCCAAGGGCAAGCTCCTGGGTATCGTTACCAGCCGTGACTATCGTCCCAGCCGCGATGACCACCAGAAGAAGGTCTCCGAGTTCATGACCCCGCGTGAGCAGCTCATCGTGGGCGACAAGAACATCAGCCTCAAGGTCGCTAACGACGTCATCTGGGACAACAAGCTCAACGCTCTGCCTATCGTCGACGACAACGATCATCTTATGGGCATCGTCTTCCGCAAGGACTACGACAGCCATAAGACCAACCCCAACGAGCTTCTCGATAACGACAAGCGCTACATGGTCGGCGCCGGTATCAACACCCGCGACTATGCCGAGCGCGTGCCGCTGCTCATCGAGGCCGGTGCCGACGTTCTGTGCATCGACTCCTCCGAGGGCTTCAGCGAGTGGCAGAAGCGCACCATCGAGTGGATCCGCGCCAACTACGGCGAGGACGTCAAGGTCGGTGCCGGCAACGTCGTCGACGCTGAGGGCTTCCGCTTCCTGGCCGACTGCGGTGCCGACTTCATCAAGGTCGGTATCGGCGGCGGTTCCATCTGCATCACCCGCGAGACCAAGGGCATCGGCCGTGGCCAGGCTACCGCGCTGATCGACGTCTGCCGAGCTCGTGACGAGTACTACGAGGAGACCGGCGTCTACGTGCCCGTGTGCTCCGACGGCGGTATCGTCTACGACTACCACATGACGCTCGCCCTTGCCATGGGTGCCGACTTTATGATGCTGGGTCGCTACTTCGCCCGCTTCGATGAGAGCCCGACCGAGCGCGTCAACGTCAACGGCCAGTACATGAAGGAGTACTGGGGCGAGGGTTCTGCGCGTGCCCGCAACTGGCAGCGCTACGACCTGGGCGGCGCCGCGAAGCTCAGCTTCGTCGAGGGCGTCGACTCCTACGTTCCCTACGCCGGCTCCCTCAAGGACGGCGTGGGCGGCACGCTTTACAAGGTTAAGTCCACGATGTGCAACTGCGGTGCCCTCTCGATCCCCGAGCTCCAGGAAAAGGCACGCCTGACTCTGGTGAGCTCCACCTCCATCGTCGAAGGCGGCGCCCACGACGTAGTCGTCAAGGACTCCCAGCAGTCTGTGTCTTATCGATAAGCGGCTTTCCCAGGCACCGCATCTTGCCGTTCAAACCGTCGCTTGCGTACCTAAGTACGCGGCGCTCCTCTTTCACGGCAACCTGCGGCACCTGGAAAACTCGTTCCTTCTAGAACGGGTTGCACATAAAGGTTGAGTTTCAACCACGTTATTTAGATAAAGCGAGATGCCTGCAAGTCGCAGGCATCTCGCTTGTTGTATTTGCTATCATCAGTCAAGTTAACCTTAGGGTCGGTCGGCTTAGCTTTGTTTGCTACAAGTTCCGCACGCAAAGAAGAGCACTTAATGTGCTCTTCGTCTTGCGCAGGACTGTCCGCAGTAGCGAATAAAGCTAAGCCGACCGACCCCAGCTAAGATTAAAGGAGCTGATATGTGCGATTGCACAGATCATAAGGACGAGATCCCTGCCTACGACGCACAGGCCATTGAGTCCAAGTGGATGAAGGCCTGGGAGGACTCCAACCTCTTTGCCGTCGACACCGACGCCAGCAAGCCCAAGAAGTACGTGCTCGAGATGTTCCCGTATCCGTCGGGCGACCTGCACATGGGCCACGCGCGCAACTACACCATCGGCGATGCCATGGCCCGTCAGGCCCGCATGCGCGGCTACGACGTGCTGCACCCCATCGGCTTCGATGCCTTTGGCCTGCCCGCCGAGAATGCCGCCATCAAGCACAACACGCAGGCTGCCGCTTGGACGTACAAGAACATGGACCAGGCGCTCGCCACGATGAAGCGCATGGGCTTCTCCTACGATCTGGATCGCATGGTCAAGACCTGCAGCCCCGACTACTACCGCTGGGGTCAGTGGATCTTTGAGAAGCTGTGGGAAAAGGGTCTGGTCTACCGCAAGAAGAACCCGGTCAACTGGTGCCCTAACTGCAAGACTGTTCTGGCCAACGAGCAGGTCACCGAGGGTAAGTGCTGGCGCTGCGGCACCGAGCCCGAGAAGCGCGACCTGGAGCAGTGGTACTTCAAGATTACCGAGTACTCTCAGGAGCTGCTCGATGACCTGGAGAAGCTTCCCGGCTGGCCCGAGCGCGTCAAGCAGATGCAGGCCAACTGGATCGGTCGTTCCGAGGGCGCCGAGGTCGACTTTACCCTGTGCGACCAGGATGGCGAGCCCATCGA
>JAJWXI010000023.1:3196-17142 GCA_021641225.1 Collinsella aerofaciens
GCCGTCATGGCCGTTCCCTGTGGCGACCAGCGCGACTTTGAGTTCGCCCGCAAGTACGACCTGCCGATCGTGCCGATTATCCTGGACGATGACGACCGCGCAGCCGTCGAGGCTAACGGTGAGACCATCGATACCTTCCATGCCGAGACTGTCGACTGGGATTGCGCCCACGCTGCCGAGGGCACGCTCGTCCAGTCCGGCAAGTACACCGGCATGCGCGGCGGCAAGCACTCCGAGGGCGAGGCTGCGATCGTGGCCGACCTCGAGGCCATGGGCTGCGGTCGTCGCAAGGTCGAGTTCCGTCTGCGCGACTGGCTCATTTCCCGTCAGCGCTATTGGGGCAACCCCATCCCGGCCATCCACTGCGAACACTGCGGCATCGTGCCCGTGCCCGAGGATCAGCTGCCGGTGACGCTGCCCGAGAACCTGGACCTGGGCGCCGGCGAAACCCTCGCCGAGTGCAAGGAGTTCTACGAGACCACCTGCCCGGTCTGCGGTCGCCCGGCCAAGCGCGAGACCGATACCATGGACACCTTCACTTGCTCCAGCTGGTACTACCTGCGCTATACCGACCCGCACAACACTGAGCTGCCCTTCTCCAAGGAAGCCGCCGACCGTTGGATGCCCGTCGATAACTACATCGGCGGCATCGAGCACGCCATTCTGCACCTGCTCTACAGCCGTTTCTTTACCATGGCACTGCGCGACTTGGGCCTGCTGAGCGTGGACGAGCCCTTCACCAACCTGCTGTGCCAGGGCATGGTCAAGGACGAGAACGGCGACACCATGTCCAAGTCCAAGGGCAACGTCGTGCCCCCGAGCTCGGTTATTGAGCCCTACGGTGCCGACACCATGCGTCTGGCGATCCTGTTTATCGCCCCGCCCGAGAAGGACTTCGACTGGGATCCCAAGGCCGTCGAGGGCGCCAACCGCTTCATTAAGCGCGCCTGGCGTATCGTTTGGCAGCTCGTCCAGTCCGGCGACGCCAACGTGGCCTTCGACAAGTCCGCGCTCGACGAGGTCGCGATGAAGCTCTATCGCGAGCGTCACCGCACCATCGCCAAGTGCACCGAGGACTTCGATCGCGGCCAGTTCAACACCGCCATCTCGGCCGTCATGGAGCTCGTCAACGCGGCGAGCGCCTACCTCAATGCCACCGAGGGTGCTGACCGCGACAAGGCCCTGTGCTACGGCGTGGCCAAGGACATCGTGAGCGTCCTGGCGCCCATCTGCCCGTTCTGGGCCGACGAGCTGTGGCACGAGGCCCTCGGCTGCGAGGGCAACGCCTACACCGCCGCCTGGCCCGAGTTCGACCTGGCCGAGTCCATCGAGGACACGGTGCAGATCGTCGTCCAGGTGCTCGGCAAGGTCCGTGGCCGCATCGACGTGGCTCGCGATGCCTCCAACGAGGAAATGCAGGCTGCCGCCGAGGCCGCTGTCGCTAAGTGGACCGAGGGCAAGACGGTCGTCAAGGCCATCTGCGTGCCCGGCAAGCTGGTCAACCTGGTGGTCAAGTAGGCACTGCGCGCTTAACTGACGCATAAAAGACGAGGGGCGATCCGGTTGGGTCGTCCCTCGTTTTGTGTTGTATGCCCTGCTTAGTCATTGCGTCGCAACGTTTTCTATGGGATGTGTACCAGGTCCCTAAAGTAAACGTTGCCCGTTGCCTCTTCGAACATCCATATGTTGAGGTAGATGTCGTTGAGGTCGTTGTTCACATCAAAGTCCGGGTCGTCGTAGGTGCCCACAAAGGTGAGCATGGCGCGCGTTTCCTCGCCCGCTGCGACCTGCTGGCGCATGTGCACATCGCGGACCACGCCGTTGACGTAGGCATAGGAGTCCACATCGCCAAACATCATGTCGACACCGGTGTTGTTGGTCACCGTAAAGACGAGCGCGGCGTCGCCGTAGCCGTCGGTGTCCTTGCCCACGCAGGTAACATGGACGTTCTCGTCTGCCTCAAGGTCGATGGGGAACTGTTCTTGGGAATCGGGACCCAAGCTCTGGGGATCGACGATGTCCTCGTCTATTTTGTCGAAGCTCTCCGATGGCGTCGTTTTCTCGATGGCTTTTGTGCTGCCAGGGTTCGGTTCGCATGTTTCGGTTTTGCCATTCGCGTTGCCGCAGCCCAAGAGGACCAACGAGCACGTTGCGATGGCGAGTGCAGTCATGCAGGTGGTGCCTAGACGTTTCATGGGTGCCTCCTTGCCGTAGAGGATTTGGAAAGGTTTGTCGTTGTGCGACTTGCTGGCTGGCTTGTTGCAGAATGTCCCTTAGCGCAAGTCTGATCGATAGGGGCTCGGGGAGGAATGCCCTTGGGGTCCGAACGGGCCTGTGGATTGGGACGCATGGCCCGTTCTTGGACCCTCGGACGCTTACCTCATGGAGTCTTTAGTCCAATTGTCCTATTCTTGTGGAGAAGCTGTGCGCACGCTGACCTGCAGATTCGTACTGTGCTTGCACGTTTCCACAGCTATTGGTATAGTTTGCTTGCAAATGAAGTTGTAATTGAAAGAAGTGGGGTTTCGGCCCCGCTTCTTTTTTGTATGGATGGAGGTGCCGCAATGGTCAAGACCAAGACCGAGCAGGCGATCATCGACGCGCTCGAGGCCGTCGCCCCCCAGCACGATGTCGACATCGTCGACGTCGAGCTCGTGGGTGCCACCAAGGCCCCCTGCGTGCGCGTGCGTATCGAGGGTGCCGAGGGTCAGAGCCTGTCGCTCAACGACGTCACGGCCAACACCAAGTGGGTCGGCGATGTGATTGAGGAGCTCGATCCCATCTCTTCGAGCTATACGCTCGAGGTGTCGAGCCCGGGTATGGCGCGCCCGCTGCGCCGCCCGAGTGACTTTGCCCGCTTTGTGGGCGAGAACTGCGAGCTCACCTCCACCGCCACCGAGGGCCGTCGCAAGTACGCCGGCAAGATTGCCGCCGCCACCGAGACGAGCGTGACCCTCGAGCTCGAGGACGGCGAGTCCGTTACTCTCGATTTCTCTGATGTTAAAAAGTGCAAGTTGAAGCCCACCTACGACTTCAAGCCCGCGAAGGAAGGAAAGTAAGATGGCAGCATCCGACATGATGTCCGCCCTGATGGAGCTTTGCCAGGAGAAGCACATCGACCAGCTCTACCTGATCGACCGCCTGGAGCAGTCGCTCGCCAAGAGCTATGCCGAGATCCTGCATCTTGAGTGGGGCGCCAAGGTGACCATCGACCGCACCACCGGCAAGATCTACGTCTACCGTCTGGAGCCGATCGACGATTCCATGGACGAGGAGGGCAACTTCACCGAGTTCGAGGAGATCGACGTCACCCCCAAGAACACGAGCCGTATCGCTGCCCAGCACGCCAAGGCCGAGATCAACGCCATCGTGCGCAACTCCGCCCGCGAGCAGATCTACGAGGAGTTCTCCGGCCGCATCGGTGACCTCATCAGCGGTACCGTGCTGCAGTCCACGCCCGACTTCACGATCGTCAAGATCCGCGAGGGCGTCGAGGCCGAGCTGCCGCACTTCGATCAGCGTCGTTACGAGAACGAGCGCAACGAGCGTCCGATGGGCGAGCGCTACCTGCACAACCAGCATATCAAGGCCGTGATCATCGACGTTCGCGACCCCAACTCCAACCTGCAGCCGGTTCGTGGCGAGCACAGCCGTCCGCCGATTGTCATCTCCCGTACCCACCCCGAGCTCATGCGTCGTCTGTTTGAGCAGGAGGTGCCCGAGATCTATGAGGGCACCGTTCAGATCAAGTCGATCGCCCGCGAGCCTGGCCAGCGCTCCAAGGTCGCCGTCCACTCGCTCGATGACCGTCTGGATCCCGTGGGCGCCTGCGTTGGCCCCAAGGGCAGCCGTGTTCGCGCTGTCGTGGGCGAGCTCCGTGGCGAGCGCGTCGACGTCATCCTGTGGGATGCCGATCCTGCCGTCTACGTCGCCAACGCCCTGTCGCCCGCTAAGGTCACCCGCGTCCTCATCGACGAGGAGAAGGCCTACGCCGGCGTCATCGTGCCCGACGACCAGCTGTCCCTCGCCATCGGCAAGGAGGGCCAGAACGCCCGCCTCGCCGCGCGTCTGACCGGCTGGCACATCGACATCAAGTCCGAGACGCTTGCCGCCGACATCCTCAAGAACGTTCCCGTTCACGAGGAGCCCGCCGCCGACCTGATCGGTGACGAGGAGGACGAGGACGTCCGTCGCTGCGAGTACGTGTCCGAGGACGGCATCCAGTGCCGCAACCAGGCTCGTCCCGGCTCCCGTTTCTGCGGTGTCCACGACACCGACGCCTTCGATGATGCGGAGGACCTGATCTAGCGCGCGGTCGCGCCGGGCAGGTCCCGGCGCATACCCCACGCTCGTTCAGTCTCTAGGCACCCAAGGTGCCAGAAAGGGTAGGTGAAGTCATATGGCAAAAGTCCGTGTGTCCACCCTGGCCAAAGAGTTCGGCATGACCTCCAAGGAACTGATGGGTCATCTCGCCGATATGAAGATTCCCGCTAAGTCCGCTTCCTCCACCTTGGAGGACGCCTATGTCGCCATGGTCCGCAAGCAGCTCGCCTCGGTGATCGAGGCCCGCGCTCAGGAAGTCGAGGCCGCCAAGCAGGCCGAGGAGCAGGCAGCTGCCGCCGAGGAAGCCGCCCGCGCCGCCGAGGCCGAGCGCGAGCGCATCGCCGCCGAGAAGGCACGCGAGGAGGAGCGCCGTCAGTTTGCCGCAGCCCAGGCTGCCGAGGAGGCTGCCCGCGCCGAGGCCGAGGCCAAGAAGAAGGCCGAACAGGAGCGCCTTGCCCTTGAGAAGGAGGAGGCTGCCCGCGAGGCCCAGCGTCGCGCTGTTCCCGCTTCCGATTCCGGTTCGCGCTTCCGTTCGCTGCTCGACCAGATCGCTGCGCAGGAGACCGTGCTCAAGGAGAAGAAGGACGCCGAGGACAAGGCCAAGGCCGAGCGCGCCGCCGAGCGCGGTAACCGTCGTGGCGGCAACAACGACCGCCGTGGTGGCCGTCGCAACGATCGCAACGCCTCCGACAACAACTCCGAGCGCAACGCCTCCGAGAGCCGTCCGCACAGCCATCGCACCAACGCCAGCAACAACGTCGCCGCCGGCATGGACTTCCCCAACCCCGATAAGCAGGGCAAGGGCAAGAAGCGCAAGGGCGGTCACAACAACGAAGAGGACCACTACAGCCGCATGGCTCGCGAGGCCGAGGAGTACAGCCGCGAGAAGGTGCTCGAGGAGGCTCGTGCCGCCGTCGAGGAGGCCTCTCGCGAGTCCACCGGTCGCCGCAAGAAGCGCAAGGAGAAGCGTGAGCGCGAGGCTGCAAAGGCTCAGGAGGAGCGCAAGATTGAGGAGGCGCTGGCCCAGGGCGTGAACCCCGAGGACCTCGACGCCATCAAGGTCTCCCAGGGCGTTACCGTCCAGGAGCTTGCCGAGGCGCTCGACGTTCCGGCCAACGATATCATCAAGCGCCTGTTCCTGCTTGGTACGCCGCTCACTATGACGCAGTCCATGTCCGACGACCTCGTCGAGCTCGTCGCCGACGACCTGGGCCGTCAAATCAAGATCATCACCCCCGAGGAGGAGAACACCTTCTCGTTCTACGACGATCCCGCCGACCTCAAGCCGCGCGCCCCGGTCGTCACCGTCATGGGTCACGTCGACCACGGCAAGACGTCGCTGCTCGACGCCATCCGTCACACCGGCGTTGCTGCCGGCGAGGCGGGCGGCATTACGCAGGCCATCGGCGCTTCGCAGGTCATGATCAACGACCGCAAGATCACCTTCATCGATACCCCGGGCCATGCTACCTTTACGGCCATGCGTGCCCGTGGCGCCAAGGTGACCGACATCGTCATCCTGATCGTCGCCGCCGACGACGGCGTCATGCCCCAGACCGTCGAGTCGATCAACCACGCCAAGGCCGCCGGCGTACCCATCGTCGTCGCCGTCAACAAGATCGATAAGCCGGGTGCCAACCCCGACCGTGTGCGTCAGGAGCTCACCGAGTACGGCGTCATCCCCGAGGAGTGGGGCGGACAGAACATGTTCGTCAACATCTCGGCCAAGCAGAAGATCGGTATCGACGATCTTCTGGAGACCGTGCTGCTCCAGGCAGACGTGCTCGAGCTCAAGGCCAACCCGGACACCTTTGCCTCCGGCAACGTCCTCGAGGCCAAGCTCGACAAGGGCCGCGGCTCGGTCGCTACCGTGCTCGTGACCCGCGGTACCTTGCATGTGGGCGATACGCTGGTCGCCGGCCTTACCTACGGCCGCGTCCGTGCTATGCTCGACCCCAAGGGTCGCGCCGTCACCGAGGCCGGTCCCTCCGACGCTGTCGAGATCCTGGGCCTGCAGTCCGTGCCCAACGCCGGTGACGAGTTCCGCGTGTTCGAGGACGAGCGCGAGGCGCGTGCGCTGGCCGACGAGCGTTCGCTCAAGGCCCGTATCGAGGAGCAGAGCCGCGTCAAGCACGTCACGCTCGAGAACCTCTTCGAGACCATTGCCGACGCCGAGGTCAAGGAGCTCAACCTGATCATCAAGGCCGACGTCCAGGGTTCCATCGAGGCCCTTCAGGATTCGCTCGACAAGATGGATCAGTCCGAGGTCCGCATCAACACGATCCACTCCGCCGTTGGCGCCATCAACGAGACCGACGTCGTCCTGGCCGACGCCTCCAACGCCATCATCATCGGCTTTGGCGTCCGTCCCGACGGTAAGGCCCGCTCCGCCGCCGAGCGCGAGGGCGTCGAGATCCGTTGCTACGACGTCATCTACAAGTGCCTCGAGGAGCTCGACGCCGCCCGTATCGGCATGCTCAAGCCCACCGAGGTCGAGGTCGCCACGGGTACCGCGACCGTCCTTGACACCTTCAAGGTGCCCAAAGTCGGTATCGCCGCCGGTGTCCGCGTCGAGGAGGGCGAGATCGCCGCGACCGATTCCGTGCGCCTGGTGCGCGACGGTATCGTGGTCTTCAACGGCAAGATCGCCTCGATGCGCCACTACAAGGACGAGGCCAAGAGCCTCAAGAGCGGTTCCGAGGGCGGCATTGGCCTGGAGAACTTCCAGGACATCAAGCCCGGCGACCAGATCGAGGGTTACCGCATCGACCAGGTTGCCCGTACCGAGTAGGGGGTAGCGCTATGAAGCAAACGCAGGCAACCCGCCGTCTGGGCGAGCAGCTTCGCGAGAAGCTTGGTTATATCCTGCTCTTTGAGGTTTCCGATCCGCGTCTCGACCTGGTTACTTTGACCGCGGTCGAGGTCGCGGTGGACCGTTCGTTCGCGCGTGTGTACGTGTCGTGCGATGCGAGCCGCTACGACGAGGTCATGGAGGCGCTCGCAAGCGCCAAGGGCCGTATTCGCAGCCTGTTGGCTCGCTCGCTCGATTGGCGTGTTACGCCCGAGCTCGATTTTCGCATCGATCGCTCGACCGATGAGGCCGAGCGCATCACGCGTGCGCTGGAAAACGTTCCCGCCACGCTTGCGATCGAAAAGGACGAGGACGGCTATCCGATAGCGGATGCCGCCCAGGAGGCAGCTTTAGATGACTAATTCCGCCGACCTCGCCTCGTGCGAGTCTGCAGATATTCAGCGACGCATCCTCGAGCTCATCGAGGGTGCGTCCTCCATTGCGATTTCGGGACACACTTCTCCCGACGGCGACGCCTTGGGCTCTGTATTGGGTCTGGGCCTTTCGCTCATGAAGTTTTTTCCCAACAAGGACATTGCGCTGCTGCTGGCAGATGATGACCCGGTTCCGCGCATCTACCGCTTTATGGAAGGCTCCGATCGCCTGGTGCCGGCATCTGCGTACACCGGCAATCCGGACCTGTTCATCTCGGTGGACGTGCCGGTCGTCGAGCGCCTCAACAACTCGGCCGAGGTGCTTCGCCGCTCCAAGCATGTGGTGTGCTTCGATCACCATCCGGCGCGCGGGGAGTTTGCCGAGCTCAGTCTGAGACGCGTCGAAGCTGCAGCCTGCGCCATGATCATCGACCGTTTCTTGGACAATTGCGGCATTGTCGCACGTGATGGCGTTGCGACCTGCCTGCTGTGTGGCTTGGTTACCGATACCGGCCGTTTTCAGTACCAAAACGCCGACGCCGCCGCGTTCCATGCCGCCTCGCGTCTGGTTGCCCACGGTGCCGATCCGGCGCGTGTGGCACTCGAGGTCTACCAGAGCATGCGCGTTGAGTTTTTGCACCTCAAGTCCATCGTTATGGGCCGCATTAAGACGGTGGCCCACGGGCGCGTCGCGTATAGTTACGCGTACCAGAGTGACCTTGAGGCTTGCGGTGTCACCTCGGATGAGTGCGACGGCCTGGTCGATGTGGTGCGCTCGGTGATGGGTGTCGAGGTCTGCCTGTTCCTGAAGGGCATTGAGGGCGATACCAAGGTGCGCGGCAACCTGCGCTCAAAGGGCGACCTCAACGTGTCCGAGATCGCTGCTGCCTTTGGCGGAGGCGGACATCCCGCTGCCGCCGGTTTCTCCAACAACGGAACGATTCTCGAGACGCTCACCGTGGCACTTCCCATGCTGGCCGAGCTGGTAGGGGAGGATCCCGCTTCGGTGACCGTCGAGCTTTAACTTTTTGGATGGTACATGGCTCGTCGTACGCCTTCACAACTGAATATGCTGCTCGCCGTCGATAAGCCGGTGGGCTGCACGTCCCACGATGTGGTCTCGCAATGCCGGCGCGCCCTCCATGAGCGGCGCGTCGGCCATGCCGGCACGCTCGACCCCATGGCATCGGGTGTCATGGTGGTGGGCGTGGGCCAGGCCACTCGTCTGCTGGGCATGCTCACGCTCGATACCAAAAGCTACGTCGCCGATATTTCGTTTGGCGCCGAGACGAATACCGATGACGCGGAGGGCGAGGCGGTCCGCACGGTGGCTGTTGCCAACGAGCTCCGCGATCCTGCCTATGCCCGTGAGCACTTGGCCGCCATGCTGGGTCCGCAGATGCAGGTGCCGCCGGCGTTTTCGGCTATCTCGGTCAATGGCGTTCGCGCCTACAAGTCTGCTCGCGAGGGCAATGCGGTGGACCTACCTCCGCGCCCCGTCGAGGTCTATGCCGCCGACCTGATCGCCGTGGGCGGCGAGGGCGATTCGTGTGTGTGGACCGTGGCGTTCTCGGTGAGCAAGGGCACCTACATTCGTGCGCTCGCTCGCGACCTGGGCCGCGCCTGCGAGAGCGCCGCGCACATTTCCGCGCTGCGCCGCACGGCCTCCGGTGTTGTTTCCATTGGCGCCTGTCATGCGGTCGAGGAGCTTTCTCCCGAGTCCGCCGCTGGCTTTGCCCTGGATCCCATTGTGGCCCTGGGCGCCACTCGCGTTGACTTGCCGGGCAATCTTGCCGACGACCTGCTCTGCGGCCGACGCATTCCCGTTGAGCGTGCGCTTGCCGATTTCGATGCCTCGAAGGCGCCGTTTGCGTTGGTGCTCGATGGGGGACTCAAGGCGCTCGCCCGCATTGAGGGTGGCCGCTTTGTCATGGAGCACGTTTTTCCGCAGGCAATCGGCGGTGTTCGATGATGTTGTCCGCTCGCGAGCTCGCGCGTATCTTTTTCGCGGGCGAGTCGGACGAGGCTCGCATCTTTACTGCCGATGCGTTTGATGAGTGCGAGCACCTGGGTGCCACATCAATTGCCATCGGCGTGTTCGACGGCGTGCACCGTGGACACCAGGAACTCATCGAAGCGCTTGTCTGTGATGCCCGTGCCCATGGCTGTAAGGCGGTCGTGGTTACCTTCGATCCCGACCCGGATGTTGTGGTGAGCCCTTCGCCCGCTCAAAAATTGATGACGACGGCCGACCGTCTACATGCCTTGGCTCAGACCGGGGTCGATGCAGTGGTGGCCGTTCCCTTTACGCCTGAGGTTGCGGCGCTTGACCATGTCGGTTTTCTCGCATTGCTGTCGCGCGTGGTTGACATTCGTTCGATTCGCGTTGGTAGTGACTTTAGGCTGGGTCGCGGCGGTGCTGCTGGTGTTGGCGAGATGCGCGCCTGGGGTTCCGAGCACGGCGTTGACGTGTATGGTCACGACCTGCTTTGCGAGGGCGGTGAGGCTATTTGTGCCACCCGCATTCGTCATGAGCTGGGACAGGGCCATGTGGAGCTTGCTGCTGAGTTGCTCGGCCGCCCGTATATGGTGCGTGGCGGTGTTATTCGCGGCCGTCACGAGGGGTCTGGCATGGGCTTTCCCACGGCAAACCTGCAAGTTCCCGATGGTATTCAGGTGCCAGCCGACGGCGTGTATGAGGGTCTGGTGCTGGTCGATGACACCGTGTGGCCCGCTGCCGTGAACGTCGGCCTGCCGCCGACGTATGCCGACGATGCCGCTTCGGCGCATCTCGAGGCTAATTTAATTGGTTATACGGGCGACCTGTACGGCGCTTCCGTTTCGCTGGCGTTTACGCGCTGGCTGCGTCCGTCGCGCGTGTTCGATTCGCTGGATGAGTTGATCGCGACCGTCGAGGGTAATATCGAAGATATTCGTCACAACTTGGGCGAGCAGGGGGTGAGCATCCGTGATTAGCGATGAGGAAAAAGACCAGGTACGCGCTGCGTCCGACCTAGTCGCCATCGTGCAGGAAACGGTTGAGCTCAAGCCCCGCGGCCACGAGTTTTGGGGCTGCTGCCCTTTTCATGGCGAAAAGACGCCGTCTTTCCACATTATTCCCGCCACGCAGGTGTGGCATTGCTTTGGCTGCGGCGAGGGTGGCGACGTCTTCACCTATATCATGAAGCGCGAGAACCTGAGCTTTCCCGAGTCAATTCGTTATTTGGCCGATCGCGCGGGTATTGAGCTGCATGACACCGGAGATCGCCGCGAGCGCGGTACCAAGCGTGCCCGCATCTACGATCTGTGCGCCGAGACCGCCCAGTTCTACCACACCATGCTTATGCGCGGTAAGGATGGCCGTCCGCGCGAGTACTTTGCCAGCCGCGGCATGGGTGGTGACGTCTGCCGCCGCTACTGCCTGGGTTTTGCGCCGGGCCGCAATATGCTGGTGTCGCACCTGTCCCAGGCGGGCTTTACCCCGCAGGAGATGATCGACGCCAACGTTGCCGTGAGCCGCGGGCGCGGGCAGCTTGCCGACCGCTTCTACGACCGCGTAATGTTCCCCATCTTTGACGAGCAGGGTCACAACATTGCCTTTGGCGGTCGCATTATGGGTGACGGCCAACCCAAGTATCTCAACACCGCCGAGACGAGCGTGTTCCATAAAAAGCGAAACCTCTACGGTTTTAATTGGGCCAAGGAGTTTATCGTCGCGCAGGATACCGCCATCGTGGTGGAGGGTTATACCGATTGCATCGCCTGCTGGGAGGCGGGGATTAAAAACGTTGTCGCCACGCTGGGCACCGCCCTCACGGAGCATCACGTCAAGACGCTCACCCGCTTTGCCAAGCGCATCGTGTATATGTTTGACGGCGATGCCGCGGGCCAGAAGGCCGCCCGTCGCGCGATTCAATTTATCGAGCAGGATTCGATGGACCTGCGCTGCGTGGTGCTGCCCGACGGCAACGACCCCATGGAGTTCATCACGGCGCATGGTGGACAGGAGCTTCAGGCGCGCATCGACGCTGCCGAGCCGCTCATGGACTTTGTCTACCGTTCGCTGCAGGAGTCGAGTGACATCACCACGCCGGGCGGTCGTGCCAAGGCGCTGGAAGATGCGCTGACGCTTATCTATCCGCTGCGCGATAGCTATATGATCGACACATACTTTATCCAGATTGCCGATCTGCTGGGTTTGGATCTGGAGACGGTTCGCGCGAGTTCGGGCCGTGTGTTTCGCGATGTCGCCAAGCGCGAGGATGCGGAACGACGTCGTGAGCAGAACTATGAACGCCAGCGGGCGCAAGCCGAGCACTCTGGTAGCGCGGGCGGTCGGACGTCTGGTTCGCAGGGGGCATCTCGCGGTGCTTGGTCATCGGGCGCGACGCCGCCGGTGTCCACGCCGGTCGAAGAAGAGCCGTATGACTACGTCCCGCTCGATGCCTACGGTGCCGCGCCCGTGGAGGTCGTCGACGATCTTCCGCCGATCGACGTGCCTGATGGTATGGGTGCTGTGCCTGTGGCTGACGGTTCGGGCGCACCGGCTGCGGCGGCGCCGATGGTTCTTACTGATCTTGAGCGCAAGTCCTTGGCGGGGGAGCGCGAGCTGTTGACGATGCTTACGAGCTACCCCGACCTGTTCCGCACGTATGCCGACCGTATCTGCTCTATCGAGTGGGTTGACCCTCGTCACGAGTCCATCGCATGGGCCGTTCTGGCAACGCCGCCGGGAACCGATCCTGCGGCCTGCATGGATGCAGCGCGCTCGGTGTGTCCCGAGGCGGCAACGCTTGTGAGTGCCGGGCGCATCTCGGCGACGAGCAAGCACCCCACCGAGACGAACATCGTGTTTATGCTCGATACGCTCGAGCTCTACACCATCAAGCGCCGCATGCGTGCCGCACAGGCCAAGCTGCGCCAGGACCGTTCGCTCGACGATGAGGCCCGTCGCGCGCTGACCGTGCAGGCCGCGCAGGATTCGCAGCGTCAACGCGAACTGCAAAAGTCGATCGGCGGCGTGGCGGACCCGTTCCGTTTGATTGGTCTGGAGGCCGCAGGCACCGAACAGGCCTAGATGTTGTGGTCAACCAGCGTATTCTCGCCTATATCCAGTCCTCTTTTTGGGTATAGACGTCTATGTGTGTGCTAAAGTATTGAGTCCTGTGGACTATGAAGGGAGAATCTGTGCCAAAAAAGACTGAGAGCACGGGTACTGGGCTGGAATCCTACGTTGCAAAGCTCATGGGCAACGGCTCAAACAGGACTTCGGTAACCGAGGACGAGATTCAGGTCGCCCTGAAGGATATCGATGTTTCTGACGAGCAGCTCACCGCGGTGTATTCCGCGCTGCGCAACAGCGGCATCCAGATTATCTCCGCGAGCGGTAACGACGACGCCCCCATGGACGTCGACGATGACGATAACGATACCGATACCGACGATTTCGATGACGACGACGAGCACGATTCCGGCTCGCTCGACGATCATGAGCTCAAGATGGCCCGTCAGGCCGACGCCGAGATGGGTTCTTCCAAGAGCAAGAAGAAGCGCACCGTGCGCACGTCCCGTTCACGCTCGCGCGTGCGTGGCATCGATGCCTCCACGGTGATGCTGACCGGCGATCCGGTTCGTATGTACCTCAAGGAGATCGGCAAGGTCGACCTGCTAACCGCCTCCGAAGAGGTCGATCTGGCCATGAAGATCGAGGCCGGTCTCGAGGCCACCGAGAAGCTCGAGGCTGCCGATGCCGGTGAGCTCGAGCTCACGCGTGCCGAGATGCGTCGTCTCACGCGCATTGAGAACGTGGGCCTCGAAGCCAAGCAGGCACTCATCAGCGCCAACCTGCGTCTGGTAGTCTCCATCGCCAAGCGCTACGTCGGCCGCGGTATGCTGTTCCTGGACCTGATCCAGGAGGGCAACCTCGGTCTGATCCGCGCCGTCGAGAAGTTCGACTACCAGAAGGGTTTTAAGTTCTCCACGTATGCCACGTGGTGGATCCGTCAGGCCATCACGCGCGCTATCGCCGACCAGGCCCGTACCATCCGTATTCCCGTGCACATGGTCGAGACCATCAACAAGCTTGTCCGCGTGCAGCGCCAGCTCCTTCAGGACCTGGGCCGCGACCCGACCCCCGAGGAGATCGGTGCCGAGATGGACATGAGCGCCGACCGTGTCCGCGAGATCCAGAAGATCTCGCAGGAGCCCGTGTCGCTCGAGACCCCCATCGGCGAGGAAGAGGATTCCCAGCTGGGCGACTTCATCGAGGACTCCCAGGCCATCGTTCCGCCCGATGCCGCCAGCTTCTCCATGCTTCAGGAGCAGCTCACCCAGGTGCTCGACTCGCTTGCCGATCGCGAGCGCAAGGTTATCGAGCTGCGCTTTGGCCTTGTCGACGG
>JAJWXI010000024.1 GCA_021641225.1 Collinsella aerofaciens
CCTTTAAGGGCAGCGTTTCGAGTGCACAGGCGGAGGCGGCGGTTGCCGAAGGCGTGCGCCGCGTGTGGCCCGATGCCGAGGTGCGCGCATTGCCGCTGGCAGATGGTGGCGAGGGAACGCTCGATGCCGTTGCCGCCTGCGGTGGCGAGCTTGTGACCTGCGAGGTTGCAGGACCCTTTGGCGAGCGTGTGCCTGCCCGGATGCTGGTTGATGTCGAGCATGAGTCGGCTGTTATTGAGATGGCCGAAGCCGCGGGCATCGGGTATTCGCCTTGCACGGAGTCGTCGGCGCTGGCTGCTACAACCTATGGCGTGGGCGAGCTCATGCTTCGCGCGGTTCGCGCGGGCGCAAAGACTATCTATATTGGTTTGGGCGGCAGTGCCACCAACGACGGTGGCGCCGGCATGCTGCAGGCGCTGGGCGCGCGCCTTGTCGATGAGCACGGCCGCGATATCGCTCCCGGTCTCGCGGGTCTCGAACACGTGGTGAGTATCGATTTGGCGCCAGCGCTTCGGGCGCTGAACGGCGCGCGTGTCGTGGTGCTTTCCGATGTCGAGAATCCGCTCGTGGGGCGTCGAGGCGCCCTAGCGGTGTTTGGCGGGCAGAAGGGTTTGCCGACGGGTGACGCCGAGGCGCTGCGCAGGTACGACGGTTGGATGGTCGGCTACGGCCGCCTGCTCGATACGGCGATTGCCGGAGCTCGGGCTCAGGGGTTGCTGCGCACGCCCAAGGGCGCACGGACATTTGGCTCGGTGCTCGGCGTGCCCGGTGCCGGTGCCGCCGGCGGCTTGGGCGCCGCGCTGCTGGCGCTCGGCGCGGAGTTGCGTTCGGGCGTGGAGACGGTGCTCGATCTCGTGGGATTTGACGAGCGCGTGCGCGATGTTGACCTGGTCATAACGGGTGAGGGCAATATGGATGAGCAGTCCGCCGCTGGAAAGGCACCGGTGGGCGTGGCGCGTCGCGCCAAGCGATATAGCAAGTCGGTAGCCGCCGTCGTGGGCGGTCGTGCGGACAACTTGGATGTAGTGTATGAGCAGGGTGTCGACTTGGTGCTTCCGATCTGCCGCAAGCCCATGGACCTGGAGCAGGCACTCAATCCGCAAGAAGCCACAACCAACCTCATCTGTGCTGGCGAGTCTGCCGCCCGAGCCTACGACCTCGGCCGCCTCTAAAAACCATCCCCCAATAACTTGCGGTGAAATACGGAGTGTTTTTGCCTTCAAGGTGCCAATTCAGTCCGTATTCCATCGCAACTTCGTGAATTGCCATCCGAGGCTGGTCGACATGGGTCTCGAGTCGGACCGTTTGCCACGAAATGCGGCCATCTACTACGTTTGACCGAGCTGCCTCGACCATCCCGGATTTTGTGAAATTAAAACCGCAGGTAGAGAGCTTGCCGATTTCCGAAAAAGTCGGCTATGGTCGACCCCTGCGGTCTAAACGTAGTAGATAGGCCCTTTTCGTGGCGCAGCGTCAGACCAGTCTATTTGGGACGGGGCTATTTTGTGGGTTGTGGGGGATAAAGATTGCCGACGGTTTTATCCCACCGAACCCCTTTGATGGCGCGAATGGTTCGATTTAACGACCGAGTGGCAACCTGACGCGGAATAGTGGGTCGTTTAAATTGCTACAATTTTAAGTATATTGCGATGTCCCGCCTTGCGTTTCTGCGCGGGGGGGGGCGTATATTTGCATCGATGGGGACGACGACACACATATAATGAGCCGCTTCTTGCCGTCCTCATGGATTGGGGAGGCCTTCATGAATCGCGCGTGTGCGAGAGCTCGAGAAATGCTAAAGCCTTTTGGCAAGAAAACCAATACCGCCAAGCGTGCCCTGAGGGTTTTGGCCGTCCCGCTGGCGGCGTGTGCACTCTTGTTTGGTGCGACGAGTGCGTCGGCCGACCAGACAGTTCCCTTTAGCAACCACATCGTGAAGACGGTGAATCCCACCGGCACTACGGTCAATTTGTTCGACTATTGGGTCGTGAACGGCGACAACGATAAGTCCGTCAACATAAACAACAATAATGGCAATAACAACACTGGCATCAACAAAGATCACCAGCTCAAGTTCAATGGTGGTGCCGGCACGGGCATTAACAAGTGGACGGGCAAAAGCGCCATCAATGGCTGTGGACGCCTTTCTTTTGTAAAGAACACGCTGGTAAATGGCTATCCGTCAATCAAAGCCGGCACCTACACCTCCTATAACACGAGTGGTACGTACACCGACGAGTCGCTGGCTTATCTCTTTAATAACGACAGCCAGGTCAACGGCAAGGCCGTTTACAACAAAGTGCAAGGCCTTTTCCAGCTCAAGAATGGGTATTACGTTTACGACTCGTACGGCTCTGACGGCAACTATGCTGTGTATAACTCCACGACTAACTCCTTTGACGTCTACGATAAGGCTGGCGTATATAAGGACAGCGTGTCAGATGCGAATCGGGGTCAGTTCTTCCCCTTTGACTCGGCTGACAAGGTTTTTGAAGAAAAGAACAGCCAGCTCTCTCCTTTAAAAATAACGGACGGAACGAACGATACACTCAACCACCACTTTGGCATGTCCATGACCACGGAGTTTGTCCAGCCTAACGGTGGCAAGACCACCAAAAACGAGGACATGATTTTTGAGTTCTCGGGTGACGACGACGTCTGGGTGTACATCGATGGCGTGCTCGTGGGCGATCTGGGTGGCATTCACGAGAAGGCGACGCTCAAGATCAACTTCGCCACCGGCGACGTGCATGTCGGCCATGTCGACAACGCAAATGATCCCGAAAAGACCATTCAAGACACCACCATCAGGGCGATGTACGAAGCCGCCGGTGCGGATGTCTCCAACTTTTCCATTAACTCCCCTAACACCTTCAGCGACAGCACCAAGCACACGCTGAGTTTCTTCTATCTGGAGCGCGGCGCTGGCGCATCGAACATGTCGCTCAAGTTCAACCTCACCACCCTGCCGTCGTCCGAGGTCGCGAAGGTCGACCAAAACGGCGAGGCAGTCAATGGCGCAACCTTCGAGTTGTACCGGTCCGATGGACCAGATACCGAGTGGAAGAAGGGTGAGCTCGTCGCTCAGGGCACGACGAAAGACGGGGGTCAGCTGATACTTCAAAAGTCGAACGGCTCCGTCCTCTCGTTTGACGAAGAGCATAACACCAATCATTGCGACTACTTTGTACTCAAAGAGGTTGGCCTGCCCGCGGGATATCGCTCGAGTCTGACCTCATCGACCAATGCGACGCCAGGTGAGCTGCACCTGCAGTACAAGGCCGCGGCAAGTGGCACGGGTGGCGTGGTGGTTGCGCCGCAAACAACGGTCACAACAGCCAACAACGAACAATGGACGGGCAGCCGCATGTGGCTGAACGGCGGCTATCTGGCCGCTAAGGAGACCATTTCCCTTAGCAAAGAGACAAAAGACAATAAGGACAAACCCATTAGCTCGGGTACGACCTTTGCTGTCGTGCTCAAGCGCACCGATAAAAACAAGAGTGACACGGACGTAAACGCGTGGACGGCGGTCACGGGCAACCCGCTCAATGGCTATAAGCTGTGCTCCAAACACGGCATTGAGGGCGCGGTCGAGGCTGCCAAATCGGCAGATACGAGCGTCTTTGGCGTCAACACCAAGGGCGACTATGAGGTAACGGTCAGGTCGCTGCCCGGCGATATCGAGAAGTACGCCGCCATGATGACGGACAAGTCACAGTCCGAATATACCGTGGCGGTGTATCACACCACGGCATCGTCTCTGGCGGAGGCAACCATCGGCAACACCTCTATGGTCAAATATCAAACGATAAACAGGCAGTTCTCTACGGTGATCCACCTCACCAACGTTCAGAACCGCCTGTTTGTGCAGAAGGTTGACGACCTGGGCAAGCCCGTGAACGGTGCAACGTTTGAGCTGTACCAGGCCAAGGACGTTACCGGCGACAGTCCCAGCACGTATGCCATTAAATCGGGTGCCGAGCCGTATGACACCGTGCAGGCAAACGGCATGACCTATCCGTATGACATTGAGGGCGCTGCATGCTTCCCGCTCGATTCGGCAAAGCATGAGCCTCTTATCAAGGGTACGTACTACCTGCGTGAGTCTGTAAGTCCAGATGGCCATGAGATCAACAACACTATCACCAAGGTAATCGTGGACGATTCGGGTGTGTACGTGGATGCCGGCGAGGAAGGCGACGGCGTGCTCAGCATGAGCGGCCCGGGTTCGCTGATTGCTTCCCTGGCGCAGTTTGGCTCTCCCGACTCCATCGACAACACGCTTACGCACATTAAGGGTAAGCTGCAGAGCGCGGCCGTTGACACCAACGGAAACCTGACATGGGGCCCGACAAGTCCTACGGACAACTGGATGCATATGCGCTATGACAGGACGACGCAAGGTGCCAAGACCGTCTTGCGCTATGTCGAGGATGGTGGCGATCGCGACGGTCAGCTGGCGACGATCTTTGCCGATACGGGCGTAAACCGCATGGCTCTTTATCAAGAAGACGATTCAGCATATATAGACGATGCCTCCAAGACCCGTACTAAGCTGGGCACACTCCAGCTCAATCATCTCTTTACCACGGCAACGGCCGTGCAGTATGCCGACCGTCGCGCGGCGCGCCTGCAAGTGACCAAGACAGTGACGGCAGATACTGGTCTTACTGCGCCCACTAAGGATGCGAAAGGCAACGACCTGACCTTTACGTTTAAGTTCACCCTGCCGGAGTCCCAGGAGGGCTACGAGGCGCATGTGTTCGATGCGAGCGGCAAAGCTGTGGGCAATTCCTTTAGGCTTATGAACGGCGACACCCATTCCATCAAGGCCGGCGAGACCATCCTCGTATACGACCTTATGAAGGGCGACAGCTATAGCGTGAGCGAGCTCACCACTAAGGGCGAGGAGTCCAGTGGCAATGTGCTGGCGAGCATCGTTAACACTGTGACCGGCTCTGCCGACGAGTCGGTGCTTCCGGCTGGCTTTAGCCTCGTGAGCCGCAAGGCCGGCGGCGAGGAGCAGTCCGGAATCGGCAACACCATCACGGGCAAGATCGTCGCGCTCGAGGACGGAAAGATTCCCGCGAGCAACAAGCTAGAGTTCACCAACAACTACAGCGCCAACCCCGTAAAGAATGGCCTAAGCGCCAAGAAGGTGCTCGAGGGCCGCAATTGGGCCGATGGCGATACCTTTACCGTGCAGCTTACAGCCGACGACGGCGTCCCCATGCCCAATGGCGCCAAGAGCAAGGTGTCGACGGTCGAGCTTACCAAGAATTCCCAGACGCAAACGGCTGGCGACATCACCTATAAGACGGCAACGTTTGGCGACATTACCTATACCAAGCCCGGCACGTACACCTATACCATCAAGGAAGTTATCCCTGGCTCTGATGCCGGTATAGACGGAATAAGCTACTCTGCCGCCTCCTATACCGCGACGGTTGTGGTGGAGGACAACCAGGCTGGCGCTCTGGTCGTTAAGAGCGTGGAGTATCGGCAGGATCGCAACGACGCGGGTGCCGGCACCAAGACAGAGGTTGCCGACGCGATCTTCACCAACCGTTACGATGCGCACGAATCGAACAAGATTATCCATGCTCAAAAGAACCTAGTCGACAACGCCGGAACGTTCCCGCTTGCCAGGAATGCCTTTACCTTTACGCTCAAGGGCGTGGGTGGCTATGCGGATGCCAGCGCGGTATTCAGCCTCGATACGTTCGATAAGAACATGGCGGTCCCCATGCCTCAGGGTACCGAGGGCAACACCGCGACCGTGGGCAACAACGCCGACGGCACGGTGACGTGGCCGGCGATCTCCTATACCGCCAAGCCGGATGCGGGACGCGCCTACGTGTACAAGTTCGCTGAGAATCCCGGTAGCATTGCGGGCATGACCTACGACGGGTCGGTCTATTACGCCGTGGTGCGCAACGCCAAGAAGGGTGCCGGCATCCAGACCTCGGTCGAGTACTACAAGGCCGCAGAAAACAACTCGGTAAAGCAGCTGGACGAGAATGTCACGCCCTCCTTTACCAATAAATATAGTGTGGATCCCACGAGCGTGACCCTACAGGGCCAAAAGACGGTGAGCGGTCGTGACTGGAATCAGGGCGAGAGCTATGCCTTTAACCTTGCTGCCGCTACGGACGATGCCGGTGCGACCGGTTTGGGCAAGACCACAAAGCAGGCGGTAACGGATGGGGCTGTTGCCATCGGCGTCAACCGGGCTGTCGCCAGTGCGCCCGCGACGGGGCGCGTGGCCTCGTTCGCCTTTGGCACCGAAGCTGCTCCGACCGTGACGTTCAACCGCGCGGGCACCTTTACCTTCAACATCACCGAGGATGCTGCGCAGGATGGCCAAGCGGGCATGTCCATGGACAAGCACACCGCACGCGCGACCGTTGTGGTGACCGATCTGGACGAGTCGGGCAACAACCACACGGGCATGCTGCGCGTGTCGAGCGTGACCTACGCCAACACCGGTGCCTCCGGTGCGGACAAGGTCGTAACCGACAAGGCTGCCTTTACCAACGCGTACCATGCATCGGGCACCTTTGGTGGCGTGACGGTGAGCAAGACCCTTGAGGGTCGCGCCTCTACCGCAGGCCAGTTCACCTTTGCCGTGACGGGCCTTTGGTACAACGGCGTTCAGACATCGGTCGACGGCGCCGAGGCTAGCCTGTCCAATACGGCTGCGAGGGCCGGCGTGTCCGGTGCCGTGGTGGGCGCAAGCGGGCAAGAGAAGCTCTTTGCCCGTGAGCTCACGGAACAGGACCTGGGGCGTACGTTTGCCTATCGCATTCACGAGAACCAGCCTGCTGCTGCCGGCTACACCTATGACACCGGCTACACCTATGACACCGGCTACACCGGCGATGCCATCGTGCTCGTCAAGGTTCTTGCACGCGAGAACGACCCCGCTAAGCTCTATACCGTGACGACCGTGCTCAAGGGCGCGGGTGTGACGGAGCTGCTGGGCGATGGCGCCGACGCGAGCGCGCTGACGGACGAAAAGATCGTCGAGCTCAAGCAAAAACCGAATACTTACGTGCGGCAGTACGATTCGAGTGATGCCGGCGCCACGACGCCTACTGTCTCGTTTGTGAACCGTTACACGGCAAGTCTCGACTATGGCGCCGATGGCGGTTTGCAGATCGAGAAGACGTTGACGTATCCCAAGGACGCGACCATTTTTGGCTCGCCTAAGAGCACGTTCCGTTATATCGTCAAGCCTGCCGACAAGACATCTGCCAGCAAGGTTGGCATTTCCACGGACGGCAAGGTCTTTGAGACCGCAAATGTCGAGGCTAATGCTCCCAAGACCGTGAGTTTGGTACCTGCGGGCGGGCTGACCTTCACTCAAAATGATGCCGGCAAGACGTTCACCTATACGGTGAGCGAGATTGACGACAAGGCGACGGGCTATACATACGACGAGACGGTCCATACGGTTAAGGCTGTCGTAGCGGATAACGGCGACGGCACGCTTAGGGTCACGACATCGGTAAGCAAGCAGGTCGATGGCAAGGACGAGCTTGAGGGCCAGTGGATCTATCCGTCGGATGCGACGTCTACCGGTGCCGCGACGGTCAAATTCAAGAACACCTATACGGTCACCGAGGCGGCAACCTACACTCCGTCCGTGACAAAGGTGGTTGTTGGTGCCGATGCTCCGGACAAGTTCACCTTTGCCATGGCCGCGGCTGACGATGCTACCAAGGCTGCCATCAGCAGCAAGCTCATCACCGGCTCTTCGATGAGCGCGGACAACGGCTATGCCGAGAAGGAGCAAACGAAGGAGGGCCTCAAGGACGGGGAGCACTATCAGGTCGATTTCTCGAAGCTCACCTTCAACAAACCGGGCACGTATAAGTTTGCTATTAATGAGCTGGCCCCGAACAGCGGCCTTGGCGAGTGGAAGTATGACCAGCACATCTATACCGTGACCGTTACCGTAACCGATGAGGGCGGCAAGCTTGTGGCCCGCGCCGATGGTGCGACCGGCTCAGAAGGCTTCATCTTCACCAATAGTTACCAAACTTCAACGAGCTACGAGCTCCAGGGCGGTCTTGAGATCGTCAAGACGCTTAACGGGCACGACCTGCATGCCGGCATGTTTGGCTTTACGGTGACGGGCGAGGGCGATGCTTCAATCGAAAAACTCAACAAGCTGCTGCGCGCGGATGAAGGCAAGCTCACCGTGACAAACGATGAACCGCAGGCCGATGGCACGTCCCATACCGGCATTTTGGGTGGCCTGACCTTTGCGACGGAAGATGCAGACAAGACGTTCACCTACAAGATCGTCGAAAATGGCGGCGGCAAGCGCGGCTATACATACGACTCCACCTATTGGATGGTAGAGATTGCGGTTAAGAAGCGCCGCGACGGTTCGCTCTATACCGTGACCACGGTCAAGCACTATGACGCCAACGACGTTGAAAAGTCCCGCGATACGAAGACCTTTGGCCCCGAGAGCGGTACCGCCAAGGCCCAGGTGTCCTTTACCAACAGCTATATCGCGACCGGAACCTTTGAGGGTCTTGCTGCCGAGAAGGTAATGGACTCCCGCGACAAGATCGAGGCGGGTCAGTATACGTTTGACCTGTATGCCGAGAAGGCCGATGGCTCGCTCGAAAAGAAGGATGAGGGCACGACCCAGGCGGGCGAGAACGGTACCGCAACGGTCGACTTCGGCAAGATTTACTTTAAGCTTGGCGATGCTACCAGCGGAACTGATGGGCAGACGATTGACCTTGCCAGCGCCGTCAACGATGGCATTGCCATCAAACGACACAATGACGACCACACCACTACCTATAGCTTTAACCTGGTGGCGAAGGAGCGCTTGACCAGCCTGCCCGAGGGCGTGCGTCCCGTGGATACGTCCGCGACGTGCCGCGTGCTGCTCGAGGTGACCGACAACAACGACGGCACGCTGACGCCTAGGGTGACCTATCGCGATGGCACCGAGAACGGCAAGATCGTTTTCCACAACACGCGTGACAAGGTCAAGACGATCGGCACGGTCGCGAAGCCTAATGTGGACATCGACGGGCAGCTGCTTTCTGTGGGCGACTCCTACGTCTATACCATCAACTGGGTCAATACTGCGGTCAATGCTGACGGCAACCTGGTCTCCGCCGACGTGACCGTGGTAGACGAGCTACCCACTGGCGTTGTGTTCGAGGCCTTTGAGGGCGAGTATGCCGATAAGGGCGTCGCGAGCGGCCAGTCGCTTACTTGGGACCTGGGTAAGCAACCCGCGGGCAGCCACGGTTCGGTGCGCGTGCGCGTCAAGATTACCGAGGACGCTGTGAAGGATGCCCAGGGTGCGGTCGGCACCGTTGAGAACAAAGCTACCGTAACGGTTGACAACAAGAGCTATACCGGCACCACGACCAACTACGTGCCCAAGAAGTCCGAGAGCGATGTTCAGGATTCGACGGGGTCGGGTGTGGCGCTGGGCGACGAACTCACCTACACCATCGGCTACAAGAACACCGAGGGCGCGTCTGCCACGGTGACGATCACCGATGCCGTTCCCGCGGGAACCAAGTTCGTGGAGTTCGCCGGCGACCATAAGGATGCCGGCTCCAAGGACAATGACGGCAACCTCACCTGGACGCTGGCGGACGTTCCCGCCGGCAAGGAGGGCACGGTTCAGTTTAAGGTCCGCGTGACCGAGGACGCGTTTAAGAGCGGTGGCGCTTCGGGCGACATCTCCAACCAGGCGTCGGTGACGGTCGGCAACAACCCTGCCGTCAAGACCAACACCACTACCGATGAGGTCTCTGACGGGCGCCTGACGTTGAGCAAGACGGTCACGGCCGCCGAAGGCATCACCGCGCCCAACAAGGCATTTACCTTTAAGGTGCTGCTCTACCAGGCCGATGGCACAACGCCTCTGGCCGGCACCTTTGCGTACGCCGGTCGCCCCAGTGGCACCAATGGCACTTATGTAAGCGGACAGATCAAGAGCGGCGACACCATCGCGCTCAAGGCCGGTGGCTCCGTCACGGTTACCTTGCCCACGGGTGCGCACTACGAGGTGCAGGAGATCGACTCCAAGGGTGAGCTCATGACGAGCGAGGACGGCTTTGCGGTTGTCAATAAGGCGAACCCCCAGAAAGGTACCGTCGGGCAGGCGACGCAGGTGGGCTTCACCAACGCCTACAGCGTGGAGTCCACAAAGGTGGAAAACGCTTTTAAGGTGCAAAAGAAGATCTCCGGACGCAACTGGACGACGTCGGATGCCTTTACCATGACGCTGACTGCCCAGGGCGAGGCGCCTATGCCCAAGGGTGCCAAAGACGGCGTGTCGACGATTGAGCTGCACAAGGATGCTCAGGTCGGCAACTTCGGTACCATCGAGTACACCAAGCCCGGCACCTATACCTATGTGATTACCGAGCAGTCGGGTGACGAGGCGGCACTCACGTTCTCGAAGGCCACCTATCGTGCCACCGTCACGGTGACCGACGAAGGCACCGGTAAGCTGTCTGCCAAGACCAAGATTGCACAGCTGACCGACGATGCGGGCGACGCTGTTGAACGCACGGTCGAGGCGGCGGTCTTTACCAACACCGCCAAGACTGGTAGCCTCACCGTCAAGAAGACGGTCGTCGGCGGCGACAGCCAGCGCGAGTTCGGCTTTGCGGTCACGCTGACCGACGGGGACGGCGAGCCCGTCTCCGGCACCTTCGGCAAGGGCAAGAACGCCGTGACCTTCACGGACGGTAAGGCGACCTTCAAGCTTAAGGACGGTGAGGAGAAGGCCATCACCGGCCTGCCCGTGGGCGCGCGCTACACCGTGGCCGAGGACGCCGTTGAGGGCTATACGACCACGGTCAACGAGGCTGACGGCTCCAAGGCCGAAGGCGCCGTGACCGAGGACGGCGCGACCGTCGCGTTCACCAATACGTACGGAACGGCCACCGAGGGTAGAGACGTCTCCACCGCGGGACTCTTCACCAAGACGCTCGAGGGCCGTGACTGGGCGGAGGGCGACAGCTTCCAGTTCGCGCTCGCGGGCAAGGACGGCGCGCCCATGCCCGAGGGGTCTGCCGACGGCTCCAAGACCGTCAGTGTGACGGCCGCCGGCACCAAGGCGGGCGATAGGGTCGCCTTCGACTTCGGTCCCATCCGCTACACGCTCGATGACATCAAGGACGCCGGGTTCGCCGAGGTCGGCGGCAAGCGCGTGCGCGCCAAGACCTTCACCTACACGGTGTGCGAGGCCAGGCCCGATGACGGCTCCGCCATCGCCGGTGTGGCCTACGACGGCCACGTCGCCACGATGACGGTGACCGTGACCGACGACGGTTCCGGCAACCTCACGGCCACGACGCCCGCGATCGCGCAAGCGAGCGGCGGAGACTTCGTCAACACCTACACGACCGAGCTCGACTACTCGGCCCGCGCGGGCGTGCGCCTGTCCAAGACGCTCTGTGGCCGCGCCATGGAGGCGGGGCAGTTCGCCTTCACCGTGACCGCCGACGCCGAGACGGCCGCCAAGCTCGGCCTCAAGACCGACAAGGACGCCTACGCCGTGGCCGCGGCTGACGATGGGAAGGCCGACCTGCTCGACCTCATCGGCGGTGCCGCGGAGGGCGACGTGAAGTTCACCGACGCCGACGCGGGCAAGGTCTACCGCTTCACCGTCACCGAGACCAAGCTCGGCGGCGAGGGCTACGCCAACGACACCGCGCCGCGCACGGTGACCATCGCGCCCGCCTACGACGCCGCGACGGGCAGACTCACGGTCACGACCGCGGTTGCCAAGGACGGCGTCGAGGTCGCCCGCAGCGAGGTCTCCACAGCAGATGACGCCATGGCGACGCCCGCGCCCGTGACGGTCGCGTTCCAGAACTCCTACGAGGCCACCGGAACGCTCGGCGGCGAGGGCAACGTGGCAATTAATGCCACCAAGACGCTGACGGGCCGCGCCGCGGCGGCGGGCGAGTTCTCGTTCTCCGTCCGCGATGCCCAAGGTAACGTGGTCGCGACCGCGACCAACCAGGCCTCCGGCGACGGCGAGGCCGCGGGGCTTGCGTTCTCGCCCATTGCCTACACCACCGACGCTCTCGAGCTGATGGTGGCGGACGGCACCGCTACCAGGGCTGCCGACGGCTCCTGGGTCATTCCCTATACCGTATCCGAGGACGGCACGGACCAGCTGTCCGCGGGCGTGACGGCGACCGCCTCGAGCTTCGACATCACGGTCAAGGTGGCAGATGACGACAAGGGCGGGCTGGATGTTAGCGTGGTCTACCCCGAGGGCTCCGACGGCACGCTGTCGTTTGTGAACGGCTACGGCACCAACGAGGCGACGGTCGACCTCGCGGGCACCAAGACGCTGGCGCTCCGCCAGGCCGGACTCGGCCTCACGCAGGCCGACATTGCGGGCAAGTACACCTTTAAGATCACGCCGCTGGACGGCGCGCCCGCGCCGGTCGACGCCTCCGGCAAGACGGTGACCGAGGCGACCAACGACGCCGCCGGCAACGTCGAGCTGGGCCATGTCACGTTTAAGCAGCCGAGCGACCTCGATGACGTCGAGATCGACGGCGACGGCCTGCGCACCAAGACGTTTGCCTACCGGGTGAGCGAGTCCGGTTCGGTCGACGGCGTGGTCAACGACGCGACGGCGACGAGGACTTTCACGGTCAAGGTGGTCGAGGACACCAACGCGGGCACGCTCGTCGCGGAGGTCCTGCCCGCAGAGGGTACGCCCGAGGGCAAGGGCGCGTTCGAGTTCACCAACACCTACGGCGTGAACCCGACGCCGAGCTCCGTCACCGACCAGATCAAGGTGAACAAGAAGCTCAAGGGCCGTGACCTGGCCGAGGGCGAGTTCGAGTTCCAGTTGGTCGAGCTTGCCGCCGACGGCAGCGAGAGCGTCGCGGCGACGGGCAAGAACGCCGCCGACGGCACGGTCGCGCTCAGCCCCGTCACCTACACCACGCCCGGCATGCACAGCTACGAGCTGCGCGAGGTCGCCGGCACGGCGGGCGGCGTGACGTACGACAGGGCGGCGTACCGCGTGCGCACGACGGCTGCCGACGCCGGAAACGGCACGCTCACCGTCAAGCACGAGCTGGCGGATGCCGAGGGCAATCCCACGGGCGACGACTCGGTGACGTTCACCAACGGCTACGAGGCCGCGCCCGTCACCCTCAAGCTGGGCGCCGCCAAGGTGCTCAAGGGCGCCGAGCTCAAGGCGGGCCAGTTTAGCTTTGAGCTCAAAAGCCGGGACGGCAAGGTCATGTCGACCGCCAAGAATGCCGCGGACGGCAGCGTCACGTTCGATGCGCTGACCTTCAAGCAGGCTGGCACCTACACCTTCACGGTGAGCGAGGTCGACGACGGCCAGGCGCACGTGACCTACGACAAGGCGGTGCACAAGATCGTCGTCACGGTGAGCGACGAGGCGGCAGACGGCACCAAGACGGGCTATCTGTCGGCGAAGGTCTCCTACGAGGGCGACGCCAACATGCCGCCGGTCTTCACCAACAGCTACGCCGAGAATCCCGGGACCCCCGGCACCCCCGAGAACCCCGGCACGCCGGGCGGCGGCTCGGGCGGCGGTTCAGATAACGGCTCCGGCAGCGGCTCCGGCGGCGGCAGCTCCAAGGGCGGTATGCCCGACACCGGCGACCGCAGCCTGCCGGTTGAGGCACTCGGCGCCATGGTCGGCGTCGGCGCGCTGGCCGTCGCGGGCGGCGCGGTCCTGTACCGCAGGCGCCGCTAGCGATATGGACGAGTGGGGCGAATCCAACCGATGGGTTCGCCCCACTTGCCGTGGCGGGCGGGAGCAGGTAAGATATACCGAGCGCCTAGCGCGTTCGATGGGTTCGGATGACGACATGTTCCGAATCTGGTCAGGTCCGGAAGGAAGCAGCCATAAGGAGCCTCTGTCGGGCATCCGAATCCATCGAGTGCGCAGGCGTTTTTTGGTGCCGCGGCTACCCGCGAGTGCCGGCAGGGCGCTTGGTGTCTCGCTGGTCCTCGGCTTCGCCTGCGGGATCGCTCGACTACCAAGCGCCCTGCCGGCACTCGCGGGTAGCCGACCAAAACCGCCTGAAGGGTCACATTTATCTGAATAATTTAATCCCGTGCCTTTTGCTGCTCGTTGGCGTTGTCTGGAGCGCGGTGGCTATGTGGTTCAAGAGGCGGCGGTGCTGTTGCTTGAATTTTTGCAGTTAAAGAGGCCCGTTTCCCTAGGTGGGGAAACGGGCCTCCTTTTGTCTCTGGGTTTGTGGATTGGCGGAGACAATAGCCGCTGGCAGCTATTTTGAGTTCTTGAGGCGGCGTGTGGCTGTGGCGGTTATTCCGAGTCCTGCGGCGGCGATTCCTGCGAGTGCGATTGCGCTCGGCGCTGCGTCGCCTGTGTTCGCGAGCTTGCCGGCGGTCGTATCTGCTTGCTTGCCGCTGCTCGAGTTCGCCTGCTTGATGGAGCTTGGCGGGGTATTTTTGCCGGTCGCGGACGAGCCGGTGGGCTGTGTCGCCTCGGCCGGTTGCGCCGAGTTGGAGGGAGGCGTCGTCTCGGTCGGTTGCGTTATCTCGGGCGAGGTGGCCTTGTCTGCCGCGGCCTTTGCCTCTTCGTATGCCTTGCAGGCGTCGTCATAGGCCGTTTGCGCTTTTTTCAAATTGTCGAGGAGCGCATCTCGCCAGGCTATGAACTGGTCGATATGGGCTTTATATTTCTCTGCAGCACGTTCACAGTCATTAACTTGTCTTTCCTGCCTTTCGAGGCGGCCCTTGACCTCGCGGAGCTCCATTTCGCAAAAGTCAACTCGCGCTTTTTCCGTTACGATCTCTTGGCGCAACTGCTTTATTTGCTGTTTAACAGTTTCGACAAGCTCCTCGTCGCCGAGTGCTTCGAGTTCCTTAAGCGCCTCAAGTTTCTTGTCTAATTTTACCTGGAGCTCGCTTACCCGGTTGATGGCCTCGTCGTATTTGGCTTGGGCTGCATCGACGTCCGCTTGCATGGCGGGAAGGGATTCCCTCAATTCGGCGGCTTGCGCCGCCATCTTGTCGCGGAGCTCTTGAAAACGGGCAATGTCATCATTGAATCTCGCAATTTTCTCGGGACTTGCGGCGTCTTTTGCGGCCTCGAGGTTTTTGAGCGCTTCCTGCATGGCTGCATACGCTTTTTCCTTTGCGGTGGCCGCATCTTCCGTCTGCAAGGCAACTGCACCGGTGGGGGAGCTGGTTTCCGCCGCGATCGCCGTTGCGGGGGCGATTCCCGCGACAAGTGCCGCGGAAAGGGCGATGCCCACGGTTGCTCGTCTTGCTCTTCTTGCGAGAATGTCGTTCATCTCGGCACCTCATTTCAAGGGTTGGCGACTCAGCTGGTAGCACTACTGTAAGTATACCAAGCGATTGGCGCGCCGCTGACCGGGCATGCGCACCTCTCCGCTTCTCTGGAAACCGAATCCCATTAGAAATGACGAGTTGTTTACGCTTCTTTTGGGCTCACCGTACTATCATGGTTCGAATTGAGTGTGAATGATGATAGGGAGCGCCTTTTTATGATTGAGCTGCTCAGGCGTTTTGGTGGTAGGTTTCGCCGGTATATGGTGATTGGCCCTGCGTGCAAGCTGATCGAAGTGATCTTTGACCTGCTTACGCCGCTGGTGATTGCCCAGATGATCGATAAGGGCATCGGCGCGCACGATGTCAACGCCGTCGTCCGTTACGGCGTGGTGCTCGCCGCTATGGCTGTAATCGGCATCTCGTTTACGCTCGTCTGCCAAAAGATGGCGGCGCTCACCTCGCAGGGCATGGGCACCGACATCCGCGGCGCACTCTACGAGCATATCAACCGACTGAGCTATGCCGAGCTCGACCGCTTTGGCACGCCGTCGCTCATCACGCGCATTACCAACGACGTTAACCAGGTGCAGCTTGCCGTGGCGCTGGGCGTGCGCATGCTCATCCGCTGGCCCTTCTTGGCCGTGGGCTCCATGGTCGCGGCCCTTGCCATCGACCTTAAGCTCGGCATCATCTTTTTGATTTGCACGCCCGCCATCGGCCTGGTGTTTTGGTTTGTCATGGCGCGCTGCATTCCGTATTACAGGCAGCTGCAGGCAAAGCTCGACCGCATCGCGCTTATCTGCCGCGAGGGGCTTTCGGGTGCCCGCGTTGTTCGCGCCTTTGTGCGTGAGGACCACGAGCGCGAGCGTTTTGCTCAAGCCGCCGATGACCAGGCCCATACCGCCATCGCGGTGGGCAAGCTCTCGTCAATCCTTAATCCCGTCACGTTTCTTGTGATGAACCTGGGCGTGTGCGCCATCCTGTGGGTGGGCGGCATCCAGGTCAACGTGGGCGAGCTTACGCAGGGCCAGGTCATGGCGTTCGTCAACTACATGACGCAGACCCTGACCTCCATCGTGTATGTCGCCAACCTGGTCGTGGTCTTTACCAAGGCGAGCGCCAGCGCGTCGCGCATCAACGAGGTGCTCAATTGCGTGCCGAGCATCACCGACGAGGACAACCAGCCGGTCACACTGCCCGAGCCGAGCGAGCTGACAGGTGACGCCGCTCCCGTTTTTGCACTGAGCTTTGACCATGCGAGTTTTTCGTTTGGCACGGGCGCCGCCAACGCCGTCAATGACGTGACCCTGGAGCTGCCGCTGGGCAAGACGCTCGGCATTATTGGTGGTACGGGCAGCGGCAAGTCTACGCTCGTCTCGCTTATCCCACGCCTGTACGATGCGGGCACCGGCAGCGTGAGCGTGATGGGTGCCGACGTGCGCACTTGGCCGCTCGACCAGCTGCGCCATGTGGTCGCGACCGTCCCGCAGCGCACGTCGCTGGTGAGCGGCACCATTCGCAGCAACCTGACCTGGCGTGACGAGTCGGCGACCGACGATGAGCTCTGGGCGGCGCTCGATATGGCGCAGGCGAGCGAGTTCGTGCGCAACAAGTCGCAGGGGCTCGATGCCCCGGTCGAGGCGGGCGGCAAGAACTTTAGCGGTGGCCAGCGCCAGCGCCTGACTATCGCGCGCGCCTTAGTGGGCTCGCCACAGATTCTGGTCATGGATGACTCCGCCTCGGCGCTCGACTTTAAGACCGACGCGGCGCTTCGCCACGCCATCCGCGAGCGCAGCGT
>JAJWXI010000179.1 GCA_021641225.1 Collinsella aerofaciens
TCTCCTTACAGTGCGAAGGCGTCGACGTCGCCCCAGTGGCGGCGCAGCGTGATGGCGGCAGCGGGCTCGGTGTTGTCGAAGACGACCGACCACTGCGTGTTGCTGGTGATGTCTTCCGGATTGGGCTCTTGCGCTGCAGCGCGTAGGGCCTTCCAAGCGACTGCCTCATCTTGGGCGCCGGCATGGGCGTCAAGGACACCGGCGATTGCGACGGCGCGCTCTTTACCATGGCCCAGCTCGCCGTTCTTTTGGTTGGGGAGCACCTCGTCACCATAGCAGGCGTAGAAGTTCGTGACCTGGCGTACGGGCGTCGTCTTGCATGCACGGTCGGGATCGCGCGGATCCCACTCCACCACCCGCGCGTCACCGGCGGCGTCGTTGATAAAGAAGTGGTAGTCGCGTCCGGCCATGGCGTGCATGTCGTAGGCAGAAAGCAGGTCGACGGCCTCCTGCGTGGTGGCCGCGCGGTCGAGCACCAGACGGATGGCGAGCGAAGTGTTGATGACGGGGCGCTGTGTGTCCTGGTCACAGGGCTTGGAATCCAGGGTGAGCACGGCAATGGACACGCCGCATTCGTTGACACCGTCGAGCTGGGCAAACGGGCCCATCAACGCCGCGGCGCGTCCGGCGACGGAGTCAAGTGGAGTGTTGGCGCCCAGGTTATTGAGGGCCGCAAAGCCGATGGAGGCATAGCCGTCGCGCGGGTGATTGCGCACCAGCAGCGCCGAGGTGTCGTCCTTAAAGTCGTAATTGCGACCGGTGCGCACGCGGCCTTCGGCATCTACGGCGACAAAAGCGCTGCAGGCAAACTGGGGCGCCTGGACATGTGCCGGCACGCCGGGGAGCACCTGCGCCACCACGGCATCGATGTAGGCCTGGTCGTCGCGCACGCCAGCGGCGATGATGCGGTCAAGGTCGTAGTCGTAGGCGATGTCGATTGCGTACAGGTCATAGCCATCCGCATAGTCGGTCAAGCGTTTGAGCGACGCGACGGACTTGATTTGCTTGTGATAAACGATGCCGGTGGCAGCGGCAAGGCCGACGGCGGCTCCCGCGACACCGCAGGCGATGGCAATGTTACGTGGCTTCATGACGGCTCCTCTCGTCCTGTTAGCGCAATTGTCGCAAAAGGAGCGCGGGCATGATGGCTCAACTTGGTGAGCGGCGCGGAATTAAGCACGGAATGAAGAGTGCGGCGCTGGCGTGGCGGGGTATGCTGGAGGGGACCATCAACCCAGTGAAAGGGGAGAGTATGACGGATCAGGAAACGCCCGAGCGCGTGCACGTGACGGCCGACGATATCGAGGCTGCCAACGACCTTATCGACTTTATCGAGGCATGCCCCAGCATGTTCCATACGGCGGCGACTATTATGGCCGAGCTCGACGAGGCGGGCTTTACCTACCTGCCCGAGAATGCGGCGTGGGACATCGAACCGGGCGGTCGCTATTACACGCAGCGTAACACCTCGAGCGTTGTTGCCTTTAAGGTGGGCGAGGACCTGGCCGCGACGTGGGGCGAGGACGGCGTTGCCGGCGACTATCATTTTCAGCTCACGGCGTCGCACAGCGATTCGCCGACGTTTAAGGTCAAGGCCGTGCCCGAGCTCGACGGCGCGGGCGAGACGCTGCGCCTGAACACCGAGGCCTACGGCGGTATGATCGACTACACTTGGTTCGATCGCCCGCTGGCGCTCGCGGGCCGCGTGCTGGTACGCGAGGGCGACCGTATTGAGAGTCGCTTGCTTGCCACCGAGCGCGAAGTCGCCATCATCCCGAGCCTCGCCATCCACATGAACCGTGGCGTCAACGAGGGCTTTGCTCCCAATCGCGCCGTCGACCTGTGCCCGCTCATCAGCGCCGGTGATCTTAAGCAGGGAGATTTTGACGCCCTGATTGCCGACGAGCTGGACGTTGAGCCCGAGCAGATTTTGGGCCGCGATCTGTTCCTGGTCAATCGTCAGGATGCGCGCATTTGGGGCTGGGCCGACGAGTTTATCTCGACGCCCAAGCTCGACGACCTGGCCTGCGCCTACACCTCGCTGCAGGCATTTTTGGGTGCCGAGAACGCGCACGACGTTTCGGTCTTCTGCTGCTTTGATAATGAGGAGGTTGGCTCCGAGACCAAGCAGGGCGCCATGTCGACGTTCTTGGCCGACGCGCTGCGCCGCATTAACGGATCGCTGGGCTTTGACGACGAGTCGTACCATCGCGCCCTTGCCGCTTCGATGCTTGTAAGCTGCGACAATGCACATGCCGTGCACCCCAACCACGCCGAGAAGTGCGATGCCCGCAATCAGGTTGTGCTCAACGGCGGCATCGTCATCAAGGAAGCCGCCAACCAGCACTACTGCACCGACGCCTTTAGCCGCGCGGTGTTCCAAGCCATCTGCGATGACGCCGACGTGCCCACACAGGCCTTCGCCAACAAGAGCGACATGGCCGGCGGCTCCACACTCGGCAATCTGTCCAACATGCAGGCGAGCATGCATGCCGTGGACGTGGGCCTGCCGCAGCTTGCCATGCACTCGAGCTACGAGACCGGCGGCGTGCGCGACGTGATGTACGCCATCCGCGCCCTCACGGCCTTCTACGAGCGAAACCTAACCATCAACGGCGCCGAAAGTGTGGAACTCTAAAACCTGCCAAAAAGGGATGTTAATTTTGGCAGGTTTTATCTGGGCAAATGCAAAGGGTGAAACCGAACTAGATTGGTGATGCGTAGCCGCCGAGGTGCAATGTGCCTCGGCGGCTTTTTGTGCACGGAGCACGGCTAATACTAATTTATTGCTATACATGCTTTACGTATTTACCATAGAGTTTTATGATAATTTTAAAGTATTAAGGAGGGGTTATGACCACAACAGCCGCTCAGATCAACGTACGTCTCGATGCCGATCTTAAAAGGAGTGGGGACGCCGCTCTCTCCAGGGCCGGTATGACGCCGAGCCAAGCGGTGCGAGCGCTCTGGCAGCTTGCAGCGTCGCTGGCCGATCGCCCCGGTGCGCTCGAGGATATCCTGCTGCCCAGTCGTGCCCGGGCGGAACAGCGCGAGCGCGAAAAGGCCGCCAAACGTAAGCTCGAGCTCATGGATCAGGGGTCGAAGCTGTTCGCTGCCGCTTGCCGTGAGTCGGGAATCGATCTGGTTAGGGCTCAGCCATCGGACGACGAAGAGCTCAAACGGAATGCCTATGCGGATCGCTATGGCGAGGAGATGAGCTGGCTCTATGAGTGAGGCTCCAAGGCGCATCTTGGTTGACACCAACGTGTGGCTCGATTACTTCATTCCCTCACGACGTGGTCGTTCGGTGGCGATTGAGTTTTTACGCGATGCATGCACGGCGCAGGTGGATTTGCTGTATGCGGCGACATCGTCCAAAGACCTGTTCTATTTGATTTCAAGCGAACATAAGGCATGGTATCGGCGAGAGCACGGTTCGCTTTCCCAGGATGCCGCTATGGCAGCGACTTCGCTTGCATGGGATTGCCTCGACGTGTTGTCGCAACTTGCCACGCCGGTAC
>JAJWXI010000180.1 GCA_021641225.1 Collinsella aerofaciens
ACCTTTACCCTGCCGCTCGCCCGCCGCTGCGACTTTGTCGCCGCCGTCGAGGCCTACGGCCCCGCCGTGCGCGATCTACGCCGTAACCTGGAGATCAACAAGCTCGATAACGTCGACGTCATTGGCGGAGACGCGGTGCGCGAGTTCCCCGACCAGGATGCCGACGTCTTGGTGGTCGACCCGCCGCGCGCGGGCCTCGCCCCCGAGGCGATCGACCTTATCGCCAGCACGAGTGCTCGCGATGTCGCCTACGTGAGCTGCGACCCGGCCACCCTGGCGCGCGATCTCAAACGCTTTGTCGAAGAAGGCACCTTCTCCCCCGTAAAGATCACGCCAGTCGACCTGTTCCCACAAACCTTCCACTGCGAGACCGTCGTCCACCTTAGGCGCAACTAGCCACTTAATCATTGCTCAGAAAAATCATTGGGAAATCGAGCGTGGCAAGCGGAGGTCTTCGGGGTATAAGACGGCTAATTGTATGCCGCCTATGAAAGGAACCCTCATGCCCAGCGTTGCCGTTCTCGCCGCCGATGGCTTTGAAACTATTGAATGTTTGACCATGGTCGATGTCATGCGTCGCGGCGGCGTGCGTGCCACGCTCGTCTCGATCATGCCCACGCGTGAGGTCGTAAGCTCGCTGCAGATCCCCGTGACCTGCGATGCGCTCTTTGATGAGATCAACTTTGACGAGTACGACTGCGTCGTGCTGCCCGGCGGCCTGCCCGGTGCTACCAACCTGCGCGCCGATCAGCGCGTCTGCGACGTGGTCTGCGAGTTCGCCGCGACCAAGCACGTTGCCGCCATCTGCGCCGCCCCGTTTATCCTGGGCGAGCTCGACCTACTCGAGGGGCGCCACGCCACGTGCTTCCCTGGCTTTGAGAAAAGCTTCCCCGAAGGCACCTATACCGGCGAGAAGGTTACGCAAGACGGCAACATCATCACCGCCAGCGGCATGGCCCAGTCGCTCCCCTTTGCGCTTGAGCTGCTGCGCACGCTCGCCGGCGACAAGGCCGTCGAGAAGGTCGCCGAGGGCATTCAGCTATGATTTTGGCTTCGCAATCACCGCGCCGCATCGAGTTGATGCGCGAGGCGGGCTATGACATTCGCATCATTCCTGCCGATATCGACGAATCGCCGTTTGATGGCGAGGCCCCACTTAAGCTCGTTGAACGCTTAGCACGCGCAAAAGCCGCCGCCGTTGCCACCGAGCATGCCAAGCCCAATGAGCTGACGGTCGCGGCCGACACCATCGTCACCTTTGACGGCAAGATTCTGGGCAAGCCGGCAACCGAGGACGAGGCGCGCACCATGCTCCGTGAGCTTTCGGGCCGCACGCACCAGGTCGCAACCGGCGTCTGCATCGTTAAGGCAGGCGACGCTACAGCTCCGCATGCCGCCGAGAGCCTGTCGTTTGTCGATGTGACCGACGTGACGTTCTATGAGCTTACCGAAGAGCAGATCGAGCGCTATGTTGCCTCCGGCGAACCCATGGACAAGGCCGGGGCCTACGGTATCCAAGGCACAGGCGGCCGCATGCTTGTGCACGATATTTCGGGTGACTTCTACAACGTGGTGGGCTTGCCCATCGCTCGCGTCGCACGCGCGATTCAAAAACTCTCGTAATTGCATCTGGCGCTGGGTATCCCCCAGCGCCTACAATTTTGGCGTACCGCACGGATCCCGACCGGGCATAAGGCCCGGCGGAAAACCGATAGGAGAAAACATGGACACACTGCTCGAAGCCATCGATGTTTGCAATGTCGATGGCTTTTGCTTTGGCAACTATACGGACGAGGAGGCTGGCACCGGTTGCACCGTAATCGTGGCGCCCGAGGGCGCCACCGGCGGCGTTGACGTTCGCGGCGGTGCTCCCGCTTCGCGCGAAACCGACCTGCTGCGACCCGAGAACACCGTGGACAAGGTCCACGCCGTCTGCCTTTCGGGTGGATCGGCCTTTGGCCTCGAGGCTGCAAGCGGCGTCGCTCGCGAGCTTGAGAGCCGCGGCATCGGCCTTCCCGTCGGCCCCACGCAGGTGCCCATCGTGTGCTCCAGCTGCATCTTCGACCTCGCCTTTGGCGATCCCGCCGTTCGCCCCGACATTGAGGCCGGCATCGCCGCCGTGCGCGAGGCGCTCGACAACACCCCCACCACGCTTGAGCAGGGCAACGTAGGCGCCGGCACCGGTGCCACGGTGGGCAAGCTCATGGGACCTGCCACCTGCATGAAGGCCGGTCTTGGCGCCGCCGCTGTGGCACTCGGTCCCGTCAAGGTGGGTGCTGTGGTCTCGGTCAACGCCTGCGGCAACGTCGTTGACCCCCTCACCGGCGAGTGGGTCGCCGGCATGCGAGCCGCAGCCGATAGCGACCAGATCGTCGACATGGAGCTCGCAGCATTTGCCGCCGCCGGCTCCATGCAAATGCCGCTCGACCGCACCAACACCACCATCAGCTGCATCGTCACCAACGTGGAGCTCACCAAGGCCCAGGCCACCAAGGTCTCCCAGATGGCCGCAGACGCCTACGCGCACGCCATTCGCCCCACGCACACCACCAACGACGGCGACACCATCTACACCCTCGCCAGCGGCAAACTGGGCACCCAGGCAAGCGCGGCCGTACCCCTCGATCTGCTGGGCATGCTCGCCGTAAGGGCCCTACAGACCGCCATCGTAAACGGAGCCAAAACCGCCAAAACCTCCCACGGCATCCCCGGCGCCGCAAAGTAAACTAGATCGTCCGTCGGTCGGAGGCGGGCGGGCATTACGTTTGCTGCTCTACAGTCCTATGCAAGACGAAGGCCACATTAAGTGGCCTTCTTTGCATGCGGAACTCGCGACAAACGTAATCCCCGCCCGCCTCCGACCGACTACCAACCGGCTTCTTTTCAGCCCAGGCCCCTGTGTACCGCGCGTCGAAGATCTTCAAATTCAAACTGTCTGATAATCGATTCTTATAGCAGAGGCCCCTTGGCCTTTAGTTTGATACAAGTTCCGCACGAGCCGGAAAGCACTTAATGTGCTTTCCGTGCGAGCAGGACTGTTCGCAGTAGCAAACTAAAGGCCAAGGGGCCCAGTCAACCTATCAGCAGCGATTACTCAGCAGCTAGTTGAATTTGAAGATCTTTGAGGCAAGACGGTATAGGCCGAGTGTGGTTTTGTCTCCGGCCCGTCCGTGCAGATTGGTAAAGAAGCCCACCACACCATAACGTGCGCGACGATACATGCGCTCGTCGTAAGCCTTCAGATCATTCCACAGCGTCTTCAGGCGCTCATCGGCGCATTCTTCCTCGGAAAGCTTGGTGAGCACCGAGCAGATCGCCATCATCATGGTGAAGTAGCCCATCATGTACGAGCGCAGGCGCGAAGACTCAACATCGCCGTACAGATGGAACGACTCCATCATAATGCGCGTAACGCGGAACTGCTGGTCCAGACGCTTGACCATCGTGGCCTCGTTGACACTCTGGCCCT
>JAJWXI010000181.1 GCA_021641225.1 Collinsella aerofaciens
CCGCCCTTAAAGACGGTCAGCTTAATGCAGTCGTTGAGCTCCTCGAGCAGCTCACGCGTGGACTCAAAGCCCAGGTCATAAGCGGTCATGTCGCCGGCGGCGAGCGCCTCCTCGACCTGCGTCATAAACGTTTGCTTGCCGCATCCGATTGCATCGCGTAGCAGGCGATACAGATAGATGTGGTTGCCCAGCGAAAGCGTGGGCCTAACTATTGTCTTGCTCATGGCAAATCTCCTCTTTACACACCAAAGCATCTTACCATCGCATAGCGTTCGCCATGGCGGCGCCCAAGGCAAACGGGCGCGAACCGCTTTCGATTCGCGCCCGTTGTACAGGTCGGTTATCTATGAGAGGCAAATGTACTTAGTTGCCCGATGCCGTGCCTTGGCTCGAGTTGTCAGATGCCGTGCCGGACGCGGTTCCACTCGAGCTGTTCGAGCTGTTGGTGTTGTTGCTGTCTGCTGTGCCCGTTCCCGAAGTGGTGTCGCTCGTCTGGCCGCCCGTGCTCGGCTGCGAACCGCCAGTCGTTTGGCTTGAGTCGGTCGTGCCGGACGGCGTGCTGCTGTTGGCCGTAGAGGAATCGGTGCCCTGCGATTGGTTTTGGGTGTTCGAGGACGAATTGGCAGAGGTAGAACTGTCTTGCGTATCGTCCGTCTGTGCCTGCTGATCCTGCGACTGGGTGTTGCCATTTGCATCGCTCTCGGTCGTGCGCGACGAAAGGATTGGCTCGGGGCGCTCGCCCAGACCCTCACCGGCGGTGGTTATAAGGATGGCGCCGGTGCAGGCGATGACCGCGACGATGGCGATGGCGATCGAGAAGACGATGACCTTCTTTTGCGTCTGGCTGCGCTCTGCCGCGGCCTTGGCGCGCAGGCTGTTAGGGGCGACGCGCGCCGTGGTCGCGCGTCCCGCAACCCGGCGCATTTCCTGCGTGGTCGCGGCGCCACCTAGGTGCTCCTCGACATTGGGCTCAACGGGCTCGTAGGCGCCGGCAGGGTAGTCGACAGCGGCATGCGTGCCCTTGATTGCTTCGGCGCTGGCAGAGATAAAGTGGCGGTAGACCTGCGAGGACACAACGGTGATGACCGAGCTCACGGCGGCGCCAATTACTGAACCAGCGATACCGATCTTTGAAGCAAGCGCCACGCTCGTGGCGGCAGCTGCGGCGCCGGCGATGATCTGGGGAATGGAAATGTCGTCGAACAGGCCCTTTTTGGGCGCGATGGCCATGGTCTGGCCGATGGAATGGTTTTCGTGAACGCCGTTGTTCAGTGCGGCGGGAGTCATGACGCGTGTACGCGGCGCGTCGGTGTACTTGGTTGTCATACGGGGTCCTCCCGGTGTAAATCTGCTTCGTTTCGTGTAGCCATCAGGGTACCCACCAGATGTGAATCGTACGTGACATTTAACAGATATCATCAACTCATCAATAGCTCACCAAGTTGGTGGGATGCGGTTACACCCGGCGGTTGAACTACAATAGGGCTTGCTAATTGTTGTGAATGGCGTCTACGCACGGGAGCATTCTTATGAATCTTCACCTTTCTCAGTCTGATGGCTTTTTGCGTGTGGCGGCGGCGTCGCCGCAGATTCGCGTTGCCGATGTCGAAGGCAATGCCGAGGTTGCGCTGGCGGCTGTTCGCGATGCTGCCGAGCGCGGCGTTCGTGCGTTGGTGCTGCCCGAGCTTAATCTGTGCGGCTATACCGCGGCCGATCTGTTCCATAATCGCACGCTGCTGCATGCCTGTGAGACTGCTCTGGCACATATTCTCGATGAAACCCGCGAGCTGCCGATTGTCTTTACCGTCGGTCTTCCCGTTGCAGTTGCCGAGAATATCTACAACTGCGCCGCCGTGTGCTGCGCGGGCGAGCTTTTGGGTCTTACGGCCAAGAAGTATCTGCCCAACTATGGCGAGTTCTATGAGCGCCGTTGGTTTGCTCCGGCGCCTGCGGATCCCGTGTGGGTTGAATTTGCCGGTCAGGGTCCGGTTCCGCTGGGTTCGGGACTTGTCTACCGTTGCTGTGATGAGGGCGCCGAGGACCTGGTGCTGGGCGTTGAGGTCTGTGAGGACCTGTGGGTGCCGGCGCCTCCTTCGACCGAGATGGCGCTTGCCGGTGCGACGGTGATCCTCAATCCGTCGGCTTCGGACGAGATTATCGGTAAGGCGGATTACCGCCGCAGCCTCATTTCCAACCAGAGCGCGCGCCTGTACTGCGCCTATGCCTACGCGGACGCAAGCGAGGGCGAGTCCACGACCGACATGGTCTTTGCGGGCGAGAACCTCGTCTACGAAAACGGCTCCAAGCTCGCCGCGACCAAACTGCTTACCTGCGATATGGCCATCGCCGACGTTGACCTTGACCGTCTGGTTGCCGAGCGCCGTCGCTCGACGACGTGGACCCGCGCAGACGATGCGCCGGAGGCCACGACCGTTGAATTTTCGTTTGAGGGCGTGCTGGTCGAAGAACCTGTCCTGCGCTATGCGCTCGACATCGACCGTGTCTTCCCCCGCGCACCCTTTGTCCCGGCAGACCACGGCGACCTGGCCGAGCGCTGCGAGACCATCCTCGACCTGCAGACCGCGGGCCTCAAGACCCGCTTGGCCCATACGGGCACTAAGGCTGCCGTCATCGGCCTTTCGGGCGGCCTCGATTCCACGCTGGCGCTGCTCGTGACCGTGCGCGCGTTCGATGCCTTGGGCCTGCCGCGTACCGGTATCACGGCCGTCTCCATGCCGGGCTTTGGTACGACGCACCGTACCAAGTCGAATGCCGAGTCGCTCGCCCGCGATCTGGGCGTGAGCTTCCGCGAGGTCTCGATCCACGCGGCCGTGGAGCAGCACTTCAAGGACATCGAGCACGACCCGACGGTCCAGGACGTGACCTATGAGAACAGCCAGGCGCGCGAGCGCACGCAGATTCTCATGGACCTCGCCAACCAGGCCGGTGGTTTTGTCATCGGCACGGGCGACCTGTCCGAGCTGGCGCTCGGCTGGGCCACCTATAACGGTGACCATATGAGTATGTATGCCGTTAATGCGAGCGTGCCCAAGACGCTTGTGCGCCATCTGGTGCGCTATGCTGCCGATGTCTTTGGCGGCCGCATCGCCACCACGCTGCTCGACATTCTCGACACGCCGGTGTCGCCCGAGCTCTTGCCGCCGACGGGCGATGGCGAGATCGCTCAGAAGACCGAGGATCTGGTGGGTCCGTATGAGTTGCACGACTACTTCCTCTATTACCTACTGCGCTTTGGCTTTGAGCCGGGCAAGATCTACCGCATGGCACTCAAGAGCTTTGAGGGCGTCTACGACGAGACCACCATCCACACGTGGCTGCGAACGTTCTACCGCCGTTTCTTCGCTCAGCAGTTTAAGCGCAGTTGCCTGCCCGACGGTCCCAAGGTGGGCTCGGTCACGCTCAGCCCGCGCGGCGATTGGCGCATGCCGAGCGACGCCA
>JAJWXI010000182.1 GCA_021641225.1 Collinsella aerofaciens
GAAAACCTCCCATTTCCCGATGTCCAAGAAATGGGAGGCAGTTCACTGTCCCCTTTGTGGTGGTTTTCGCTATCATGGACAACGTTGAATTTCTACGAAGGAGCAGGGCATATGGCGATTCTTTTGGGATGCGATTCCGTCAGCCTAGAGTTTCCCACCAAGCATATTTTCGATAGCGTGACGCTCGGCGTGGGCGAGGGCGACCGTATTGGTATCGTCGGCAAAAACGGCGACGGCAAGTCGACGCTGCTGAGCGTGCTCGCTGGCACGTTGGAGCCCGACGACGGCCGCGTGACGCATCGCCGCGGTACCACGATCGGCCTGCTCGGCCAAAAGGATCAGCTTGTCGATACCGACACCGTGCATCATGCCGTCGTGGGCGACACGCCCGAGTACGAGTGGGCATCGAGCCCCCGCACGCGCCAGATCCTCGCCGGCCTCATTAGCGATGTGCCCTGGGAGGGAACGGTGGGCGAGCTTTCGGGTGGCCAGCGCCGCCGCGTGGATCTCGCGCGCCTGCTGATTGGCGACTACGATGTGCTCATGCTCGACGAGCCCACCAACCACCTGGACATGCGCACCATCAACTGGCTCGCGCGCCATCTTAAGGCTCGCTGGCAGCGCGGCCAGGGCGCCATGCTCGTGGTTACGCACGACCGCTGGTTCTTGGACGAGGTCTGCACCAGCATGTGGGAGGTCCACGACGGTCAGGTCGATCCCTTCGAGGGCGGCTACTCGGCATACATCTTGCAGCGTGTGGAGCGCGACCGCATGGCCGCCGTCACCGAGGAGCGCCGCCGCAACATGGCGCGCAAGGAGCTTGCATGGCTGAGCCGTGGCGCCCAGGCGCGCTCTACCAAGCCCAAGTTTCGCGTGGATGCCGCCCGCGAGCTGATCGCCGACGTGCCGCCCGTGCGCGACGAGCTGGAGCTCAAGCGCCTTGCGGTGAGCCGTCTGGGCAAGCAGGTCATCGACGTGATCGACGTGGACGCCGGCTATGCGGATGCCGACGGCGCGCCCAAACAGGTGCTTTCCGACGTGACCTGGCTTATCGGTGCGGGCGACCGCTATGGTCTTTTGGGCGAGAACGGCGCCGGCAAGTCCACACTGCTTGACGTGATCCAGGGCAAGATCGCGCCCCTGCGCGGCCGCGTGAAGATTGGCCAGACGGTGCGTTTTGGCGTGCTGTCGCAGCAGCTCGAGGAGCTCGAGCCCTACATGGGCGACACGATCCGCGAGGTGCTCAGCAACTATAAGAAGTACTACGTCATCGACGGCAAGGAGACTTCGCCCGAGAAACTCTGCGAGCGCCTGGGCTTTACGACGCAGCAGCTCTGGAGTCGCATCGGCGACCTTTCGGGCGGCCAGCGCCGCCGCCTGTCGCTGCTGCTGACGATTCTGGACGAGCCCAACGTGCTTATCCTGGACGAGCCTGGCAACGACCTCGATACCGACATGCTGGCGATTGTCGAGGACCTGCTTGACGGCTGGCCGGGCACGCTGATTCTGGTGACGCACGACCGCTTCCTTATGGAGCGCGTGACCGACCAGCAGTGGGCACTGCTCGACGGTCACCTGACGCATATGCCCGGCGGCGTGGACCAGTACCTGCGCCTGTGCAACGCCACGGCCGAGGGCGAGCCCGTGGGCGCACCGAGTGCCAAGACCGGCACGTTCGACACCAGCGCCGCAGCGGTTGCGGCCGAAAAGCCCAAGACGAGCGGGCAGCCCAACGGTCTTTCCAACGCCGAGCGCCAGAAGCTCCGCCGCGAGGTGAGCTCGCTCGAGCGCAAGATGGAGACGCAGCGCGCTCGCGTGGAGGAGGCCGAGGCTGCGATGGCGCAGGTCGACCCCACCAATTACACGGCGCTGGGCGAGCAGCAGGCAAAGATCGACGAGGCCCACGCCGCCATGGACGAGTTGGAGATGGCGTGGCTCGAGGCGAGCGAGAAGCTCGAGGGCGAGGAGTAGGCGAGGATGATCAAGGCCGCGTTTTTCGATATCGATGGCACGTTGCTGAGCTTTAAGACCCATCGGATTCCGGCGTCGGCGCAGCAGGTGCTCGACAGCTTTCATGAGCAGGGGATCGCATGCGTGATTGCTACGGGTCGCCCGACCTATCAGATGCCCGATTGGCTGTTCGATCTTGGTTGGGATGCGTACATTACGCTTTCGGGCCAGCACTGCTTTGATGCCGAGGGGGTTTACCGCAGCTGCCCGATCGATCCGGACGACGTCGCGGTGATCGTGGACCAGGTGGCCGAGGGGCGCTACGACTCGCTGTGCATGCAGGGCGAGAACTCGTTTGTGAACCGCCTGTCCGAGCGCGTGGTGACGGCCGGCAGCAACGCGGGAATCGTCTACCACGAGGAGCCGTTTGAGCACGCATTTGACGCGCCGGTTTACCAGTTTTGCGCCTTTGTGGATCCGGCTGACGAGCATATTGTGACCGATGCGGTGTCGCACTCGCTCACTACGCGCTGGTGCGACCTGTTCTGCGACATTATTCCCGCTAACGGCGGTAAGGACCTGGGCGTGGCGGCGACGCTGGAGCGCCTGGGCATCGACGCGAGCGAGGCGGTCGCCTTTGGCGACGGCGAGAACGACCTGTCGATGTTTTCCGCCGTGGGCACAAGCGTGGCCATGGGTAATGCGCAGGATACCGTGAAGGCCGCGGCGACCTACGTGACGTCCGCCGTGGACGACGACGGGATCTACAACGCCGCGAAGCACTTTGACCTCATTTAGCCGCGGGCCGGCACCCGGCACCTGGGGGCACTCCTTGAGGAGCGTCCCCATTTTGTTTTCGTCCCGCACGTTTTGTGAAACACGGCTAACTTTTAGGCAAAGTAGTAAGACATGGGCAACTTTTGCGGTAAAGTAAATCAAGCAAAAGTATCCAAAGGCTAACTAGAAGCCATCGCGAAAGGCGGCCCATGGCCCTACGTGAATCCGGAGAAGACTATCTCGAATCGATCTACGTTCTGTCGCAGCGCCAAGGCACGGTGCGCTCAATCGACGTCGCCGAATACTTGGGCGTAACCAAAGCAAGCGTCTCTAAAGCCATGGCGGCCTTGGAGAGCACCGGCTACGTGGAGATGGGCAAACGCGACGTGCATCTGACGGAACGCGGTCTTGAGGTTGCCCGTCAAATGTGGGAGCGCCACTGCTTTTTTGTAGGGCTGCTAGAGGACGCAGGCGTAACGCCCGAGGTCGCGTCGCAAGAGGGCTGCCACATGGAGCACTGCCTGAGCGAGGAGAGCTTTGAGAAGCTGAGATCGATGCTGAGACGGGACAGCGACCGGGACCAGTAGACCCGCCAACTAAGTCCAACTCAGACAAGGAACCCCGCCAGCAAGTGATGCCCAAGAACCGCCAGCTGTGTCGCCGCAGGCCGGGGCCGGGGGGGGCACAGACGCCACAGCGCCGAGCCGCCCCGCGCCCGCACGCCG
>JAJWXI010000183.1 GCA_021641225.1 Collinsella aerofaciens
GTGGCTGCCACATGGTCGGCGCCAACCTTAACGAGCACGAGCGCATAGCCGTGATCCTCAAAGTTGAGCTCGAGCTTCTGAGTTTTAGGCTGAGCCTGGTCCTCAAAATCCATGTAGGCAAGGCCGCCCAGGCACACGGCAGCCTGGTCCATCAGGCCGCAGGGCTTGCCGTAGTAGTTGTTCTCGGTGCGCTGGCTCATCTGCGCGAGCGCGACGGGCTCAATGGCGGGCGCGCCCCAGAGCGTCTCCATGGCGCGGCCATATGCGGCCTCGACGGCAGCGGAGCTGGAAAGGCCGCCGCCCGAGGGGACGGAGCAGGTGAAGGCGAAGTCGAAGCCGTGGGGCTCAACGCCCAGGGCTGCAACCTCGTGGGCCATGCCGCGGACGAGACTCGCGGAAGTGCCCTTCTCGGACTCCTGAACATCCAGCGTGTCGAGCGTGATCTCAAAGGTGGGGTAGCCCTCGTCGGCAACGCGGACCTTGTTGGTGTCGGTTGCCACGGCAATGCCGTCGACGGCGACATCGAGCGAGCCGGCGATAACGTGGCCGCCCTCGTGGTCGGTGTGGTTGCCACTGATCTCGGAGCGGCCGGGCGCGTGCACGTAGAGCACCTGGCGGTCGCCGATGGGGCCAAACTCCTCCTCAAACAGCTTGGTGAGCGTGGCGAGCGTCTTTTCGTCGGGGGCGGTCATGAGGGTCCTTTCTTTGGCGCGAACAGGTGAGTTTTGCGTCGTTATGAGTACGTTAACAATTTGAAGCGGCGTGAACTCAGCATCCACGATGCCGCACGTTAAGGGCTATGTTAACGTACTCATAACACAACGCTTATTACTTTTTGAGAATCTGGTAATCGGTCGAAATTCGACCGTGAACGGTAGTGCCGTATGGACTTATAGAGCAGAAGAGCTGCAGCTAGAAAAAGTAGAGTACGTTAACATGCGTCCGACGATAGCGGCCCTCCGCGCGGGCTCAATTCCCGCGCGGAGGGCATGCGCACTATTCAGATCTCGCAAGGGTGAAGGTGATCCTGTGGCAAGGCGCCCCTCCAACGATACAAGCTCGCGTCCGGTCTCCATGGCCGACGTCGCCCGTGCTGCCGGCGTTTCGCAGCAGACGGTTTCGCGCGTCGCCAACGGCCTGCCCAATGTGAACGAGCAGACGCGCCAGCGCGTGCAGGCCGCTATGCAAGAGCTCGGCTTTCGCCCGAGCTATGCCGGCCGCTCCCTGCGCGATGGTCGCTACCATTCGGTCGGCCTATGCGTCAACGACGTCACCAAGTTTGGGAATCTGACGATGATTGACGGTATCGCCAGTGCCGCTCGCGAGCATGGCTGCGCCATCACGCTGGTCGAGATGTCCAAGACCGAGGAGTTTTCGCTTGCCGAGGCCACCCGCCGCATGGCGGCGCTGCCGGTCGATGGCATCATCATCGGCATGAGCCGCATGGCGCCCGACTTCGAGTCTTTTGATCCGCTGCCAGGAATCGGCACGGTTATCGTCACCATGTATGCGCATCCGCGCGTGACCACGGTCGATTCCGACCATTACGGCTGCTCGCTGTTACTTATGGACCATCTGTTTGAGCTTGGCCACGAGCAGATTCGATATATCGGCGGCCCGTCCTTCTCGGTGGACGAGCAGTTCCGCCGCGCCGGTTGGCAAGACGCGCTCGGGCGCAGGCATATCGAGTCGGCAGAGCCGCTCGAGGGCGACTGGTCTGCCAACAGTGGCTACGAGGCCGGCAGGTATCTGGCCGAGCACGACCGCACCATGACGGCGATCTATGCGGCAAACGACCAGATGGCAAACGGGGCCATCGCCGCGCTGCGCGATAGCGGCCTGCGCGTGCCCGAGGACGTGAGTGTGGTGGGCGTCGACGATTCGCTCGATGATTTTGTCGCGCACAACGAGCTCACGACCGTGCGGTTCGATCTGCATCAGCGCGGACGCGAGGTGTTTGAACATGCGGTTCCCAAGGAGGGGACGCCGGGCAAGACCGTCGCGATCCGTATCCCCGGCCAGCTCATCGTTCGACATACCACAGCGGCTCCGCGTGCGTAGTTTGCGCAGGTCAACGGCGCGTTGCTGCGTTTGGATAACAAACGGTAAGGATGCCGGCAGATAGCTGTTGGGATGCGGCCGAGTGCTATGATAGACAGGTTCTTTTGTCTATCTAGGAGGCTTTGCCTGATGGAGATCACCAAGGATATCCGCTACGTTGGCGTTGACGATCACGACATTGACCTGTTCGAGGGCCAGTACGATGTGTCCGAGAACGGTATGGCATACAACAGCTACGTTATCTTGGGCGAGAAGATCGCTGTCGCCGATTCGGTTGACGGCGGTTTTGTTGACGAGTGGCTCGGCAACATCGAGGCCGTGCTTGACGGTCGCACGCCCGATTATCTGGTCGTTCACCACATGGAGCCCGATCACTCCGCTGGCATCGCCGCCTTTATGGAGCGCTATCCCCAGGCCCAGATCGTGGCCAGCATGGGCGCCTTCCGCATGATGGTCAACTACTTTGGCACCGATTACCCCGAGCGCAAGATGGTCGTCAAAGAGGGCGACGTGCTCGACCTGGGCGGCCACAGCCTGACGTTTGTCGGCGCCCCCAACGTGCACTGGCCCGAGGTGCTCTTCTCCTACGAGGCCACCGATAAGGTGCTCTTTAGTGCCGATGGCTTTGGCAAGTTCGGCGCCAACGACATCGAGGACCCGGAAGGCTGGGCCTGCGAGGCGCGTCGTTACTACTTTGGTATCGTCGGCAAGTTCGGCAAGTTCGTACAGGCCGTGCTCAAGAAGGCCGCCGACCTGGACATTCAGATCATCTGCCCGCTCCACGGTCCCGTGCTGACCGAGAACCTGGGCTACTACCTCGACACTTACAACACTTGGTCGAGCTACCAGCCCGAGGACGAGGGCATCACGATTGCCTATGCGAGCGTCTACGGCCATCTGAAGACTGCCGTCGAGGAGCTCGCCGCAGCGCTCGAGGCTCGCGGCCAGAAGGTCTCCGTCTTCGATCTGGCTCGCGATGATATGGCCGAGGCCGTTGAGGACGCGTTCCGTTATGACCGCCTGGTGCTTGCTTCCATCACCTACCAGGGCGAGATCTTCCCGTTCATGAGCACCTTCATCCACACGCTCGCCGAGCATGCCTACCAGAACCGCACCGTGGCGCTCGTCGAGGCCGGCTCTTGGGCACCCGCGGCCGCCAAGGTTATGACCAAGGAGCTCGAGGGCATGAAGGACATCACCCTGGCGCAGAACAAGGTGACCGTCCTGGGTTCGCTCAACGACGCATCGCGCGCCCAGATCGAAGCCCTCGCCGACGAGCTGTCCAAGTAACAACTCTTCACTTCTACCGTCGAAACCACCGCAAAGGGGACCGGCACCTTTGTGGTGGTTTTTCCATTTCGGGAGCCGATTGTCTCGATC
>JAJWXI010000184.1 GCA_021641225.1 Collinsella aerofaciens
GTGTAGGTGTGTTCGCCGGCCTTGTCGTAGGTGATCTTGCCCATCGCGATGTTGCCCTTGGCATCGTTAGTGCCAGTGACGACGACGCTGCCGCCCTCGACGAGCTCGAAGGAGAACTCGCCCTCCTTGAGGTCGCGCCCGGTCAGGACCTTCTTCGCGGTGATCTGGTCCTCGACAGGCTTCACGCTATAGGTGTTCTTGAACTCGGTCTCGCCCGAGATCTTTTCAACGTCAGCCTTAAGCCCACCTGTGGCCTTAACAGCCACGGTCACCTTGAACGTGGCAACGTTCTCGCTGTAGGTAATGCCACCGACGCCGCCCTTGACCTCGCGGACCTCATAGGTGTACTCGCCCGGCTTGTTATAGGTGATCTCGCCAAAGTTAATGGCCGCCTTGCCATTGTCGTCCAGGTCGGCATTGGTCACGGTCGCGGTCGCGGGTGCGGGCATCGGGGCGTCATTCTCGGACGTCGCGGAGAGCTCAAACTTAAACTCGTCCGTATCCGTCCAATCGCGACCCTCGAGCACCTTGGTCAGGCCAAAGCTCGTCTTGGTATCCACCGTTGCCGGCGTCACGTTAAAGCTGATCTTGCCGTTGTTGCCCAGGTGAACGTCAACCTCCGTGGCGTTGTTGTTCCACTTGGGGTTGAGCACGTCGGCCGCGGTGCGGGTGGGGTTGTCACCGCCCACACGCTCCTTGGTGGTATGCAATTCGTCAATAAAGGCCAGGCGCGCGGTTCCCTTGCTAAACGACAGGTTTCCGTTCGCGTCGCGCACGAAGGCGTCCTCAGAGCTCGCGGCGTCTCCGCCGGTAAACTCAATAACGGCAATACGGGATTCGGCCTTACCGTCTGCGCCCAGCGCCTCGAACTCATCCTTGTAGTAATAGATGCCCTCGGCAGCCAGCGAGCCCGTCGCAGGCGTTGTGCAGTTCTTATCCACATAAATGGGAGTCTGCTTCTGGAAATAGTAATAACGATTGGAATCGGCGGGCTCAAAGTTCGCAATCGTATCGCCCAGCGTACCGCCATTCCACTTGTTCGCGTAGAAGTTAACAGTCTTGGAGCCGTTCTCCGCGGTGATCGTATTGCTCTTGATGTAGTCCTTAAGCCCCACTACCTGCTCGGGTGTAAACAGGTTATCGAGCGCGTCTTTCTTAACACTCGAGGTGTAGTTCACCTGGATGGGCTCAGTATCGTCGACCGTAAGAACGCCATCGGTAATCTTAAAGTGGCGCAGCGGAATCAGCGACGCGGGAATCTTGACCGTTACGATATCGCCGGTCTGGGGCTCGCCCTTTCCGGCATGCTGAACGGTGATAACCAAGTTCGCGGCGGCACCAGTAAATGTATAGGTATCGACATTGCCCTCGGCCTTCATTGCCGGGCCAGTAAACGTCTCGCCGTTGTACACGACAGACGTAAAGTTGTCGACCTGCATAAAGTCGCCCAGCTCGTCAGTAAACGTAATATAGCCAGACTTATGCTCGCCATAACCGCCGTGAACTTCGGTCGGGTAACCGGCTTGGATAATGCTTCCCGAGATCTCTTCGAAGATTTTCTCGAGCTCAGAAGCGCTGGTTGCCGACTTGTAGTAATTGGCGTTTTCTGCGCGCGCACCAAAGTTGATGGTCCATTCGTCCCAGACAGAAATGCTGGATGAGGCGGCAGGATAGTTGCTCGACACGGCATGCATGAACTTATTCTCTTTGCTTGTGCCATCAGCCGTGGGGATGGCACTGGGGTTTACGCCGCTAAAGATACCGATCGTATAAATGTCGGCACCTTTATCCTTGATCTTCTTGGCGCTGTTGATAGCGTCATTGGCAACCTCGTTCTCGAATTCGTCCCAACTCGTGGGCGAGCCATCGGTGAAGAAGACGACGACCTTCTTGGCGTCGGCGCGATCAGACGAAATGCCCTCAGCCAGTTGTAAGCCGTAATCGGCTCGCGTGGCGCCAGCGGGACTGATGGAGTCGATCGTACTCTTAAGGCTCTCCGCGTCCTCGCCCTTGCAGAGCGTCAGCTTCTTCATGGTCTGCGAATAGTTGTAGCCGTATCTATCCTTACCGTTGCCGACATCAGTGGACTTTGTGCCCGCGAACTTAACGATGGCGACCTTGTGCTGCTTGGACTCATCTGCAATACCTTGGTTTTGCGTGGCGATGGTGTCAATAAAGCTATTGGCGGCCTTCTTCAGCGCATCAATACGCTTGGTTCCGTCATTTCCGCTCATGTCATCCTTCATCGAGCCAGAAGCATCCAACACCAGCACGATGTCGAGCGGCTTGCCGGAGACCGTCGTATCGGATGTCGAAGAGATAGCAGACAGCGTGGTCAGGAAATCAGAATCCCCGTTCTCGACTGCCTTGACCGTCTTATCGGTCCAGATTCGGCCGACGTTTTGAGTTGTTACTTCCTTGCCGTCATAGCCGCCGGCCCAGAACTTCCAGTAGTTGCTGGTATCGCGGTCGACGACCGTTTTTCCGGTCATGGCCGGTCCGTCCATTCCTGTGCTGGACCTGGCGTTGGCCTCGGGCAGCATGGCAAATGCTGCAGCCGGCAACACAAGCACTACGGCAAGTATCACCGCCAAGAGACCCCTCGTGTACTTACTCATCGCGTCTCCCTTCTCGCGGTCTCAGACCTTGCAACAGCCTAAAGTTACGAAATGAGACACAATTTGGGCAGGTGACACATGTTCCAGATTCTGTTTTGGGCGTGAGACAAATGTCTCACCAAAGTTGAGACACGGCGTTTTCGCAGGAAAACGGGTGCGACTCAAGATGGACGGGGCAAAAGGGCCCGTTTTCCTCCGTCCTTGGGGGATCAAGGGCCGTCACCGATATGGCGCCATTTCAAAACCATGCCGGTTTACTACGATAAAAATAAGATCCCCGACCACGCGTGACTTTTTCGCAAAACCGCAAGCCGTCTACCTGCGATTTTGATTTTGCCAAATGCGGCGCGGTCGGGGGTAGGCGATTTATCGTAGTAATCCGGCATAGTTTTGTTCGCGGCGGCTCCACCGCTCGTTTAAGCGCGGGACCGGTGGGGCATTTTGCCCCACCGGTCCCTATTCCAGCTCTATTCCGGTTTGGTTTCCACCGTGGGAGTCTTGTCCGCCGCGACTGGAGTGCGGGCGGTATCCATAGTCAGGCAGTGCTTGGGGCAGCTCTCGATGCACTCGCCGCATACCACGCAGGCATACGGGTCAATCGACCACGTTCCACCCTTGCGATCAACCGCGAGCGCGCCCGCCGGGCAGCGACGCGCACACATGCCGCAGCAGATACACACGTCCATGTCGTTAACGATGTGCCCACGCAGGCGCTCGGGTGCCGCGAGCTTCTCCTGCGGATAGCACACCGTTACCGGCTGCTTGACCATAGAACCCAAGGCCGTCTTGGCAAATGTCAGCAAACTCA
>JAJWXI010000185.1 GCA_021641225.1 Collinsella aerofaciens
TTGCATGTCCGAGGACGTTTTGGGAGGTAGCCCAAACAGCCCCGGCGATCCTGCGGGAGTTAAACCCCTTTAGAACTTGTTGTGGAAGGTACGCGAAATGACCTCGTCCTGCTGCTCCTTGGTGAGCGTGTGGAAGTTCACGGCATAGCCGGAAACGCGGATGGTCAGCTGCGGGTACTTCTCGGGGTGAGCCTGAGCGTCGAGCAGCGTCTCACGGTTGAAGACGTTGATGTTCAGGTGGTGGCCACCCTTCTCGGCGTAAGCGTCGAGCATGTGGACCAGGTTATCGGCCTGAGTCTCGGAAACTTCAGAAACCTTCATAATGTGTCTCCTTCGATTGATAGGCGCCGGCCGAAACCGGCGCGCTAATCAGTAATCGTTATTGTTAGTATAGCACTAACAATAGTTACTCGCCCAGCTGATCAAGGTCGATATCGCCAAAGAACACCTGGTCCTCCTTGCCGAGCGCACCCGGGATGATGGAGAAGGTGTTGGAGATGCCGTCCTGAGCATCGCGGAACGGGAGCTTGGAAACCGAAGACAGCGAAGCGATGGCGCCGTGGCTATCGCGCTTGTGCATGGGGTTAGCACCCGGGGCGAACGGCTGGCCAGCCTTGCGGCCGTCGGGCGTGGAGCCGGTCTTCTTGCCGTACACGACGTTGGAGGTAATGGTCAGAACCGAGGTCGTGGGCACGGAGTTGCGGTAGGTGTCGTTCATGCGGATGTACTCCATGAACTGGTGCACAACGTCGTGAGCGATCTGGTCGACGCGGTCGTCGTCGTTACCGTACTTGGGGAACTCGCCCTCGGTCTCGAAGTCGACGATGATGCCGTTCTCGTCACGGACGGGGTGAACCTTGGCGTACTTGATGGCGGACAGGGAGTCAGCAACGACGGAAAGGCCAGCGATGCCCGTAGCGAACCAACGATGCACGTGCTTGTCGTGCAGAGCCATCTGGATGCGCTCGTAGCAATACTTGTCGTGCATGTAGTGAATGATGTTGAGGGAGTTGACGTACACGCCAGCGAGCCACTTCATCATGTCGTTGTACTTGGCCACAACGTCGTCGTAATCGAGCGTATCGCCCTCGACGGCGCGGTACTTGGGGCCGACCTGCTTCTTGGAGACCTCGTCAACGCCGCCGTTGAGTGCGTACAGCAGGCACTTGGCCAGGTTGGCACGGGCGCCGAAGAACTGCATCTCCTTGCCGATGCGCATGGAGGACACGCAGCAGGCAATGCCGTAATCGTCGCCGTGGTAGACGCGCATGAGGTCGTCGTTCTCATACTGGATTGAGGAGCTGGCGACGGACGTCTTGGCGCAGAACTTCTTGAAGTTCTCGGGCAGGCGGGTCGACCACAGAACGGTCATGTTGGGCTCGGGGCTGGTGCCCATGTTCTCGAGCGTGTGCAGGTAGCGGTAGCTCATCTTGGTAACGAGCGTACGGCCGTCGACACCCATACCGCCGATGGACTCGGTGACCCACTGCGGGTCGCCGGTGAACAGGGCCTGGTACTCGGGGGTACGGGCGAACTTGACCATGCGGAGCTTCATGATGAAGTGATCCACGAACTCCTGGATCTGCTCCTCGGTGAAGGTGCCGTTGGCAAGGTCGCGCTCAGCGTAGATGTCGATGAACGTGGAGGTACGGCCGATGGACATAGCGGCGCCGTTCTGCTCCTTGACGGAAGCGAGGTAGGCGAAGTACATCCACTGGATGGCCTCCTGCGTGTTGGTAGCAGGGTTGGAGATATCGAAACCGTAGGTCTCGGCCATCATCTTGAGCTCGCCGAGGGCACGGATCTGCTCCTGCAGCTCCTCGCGATCGCGGATGTTGTCGGCGGTCATGACCGTCGGGGTGGAGGCCTTCTGGGCCTCCTTGTCCTTGATCAGGTAGTCGACACCGTACAGGGCGACACGACGATAGTCGCCGATGATGCGGCCGCGGCCATAGCCATCGGGCAGACCGGTGATGATGTGGGCCGAGCGGCAGGCGCGCATCTCGGGGGTGTAGACATCGAAGACGCCGGCGTTGTGGGTCTTGCGCTCGAAGGTGTAGCGCTCGACAACGTTCTCGTCGATCTTGTAGCCGTGCTGGCTGGCAGCCTGGCAAGCGATGCGGATACCACCGTTGACGTGCAGAGCGCGCTTGAGCGGCTTGTCGGTCTGAAGACCGACGATGGTCTCCTTCTCGCGGTGGGCGTTATCGATGTAGCCAGCGGGGTGGCTCACGATACCCGTGACGGTCTTAGTGTCCATATCGAGGACGCCGCCCTGCTCGCGCTCCTTGAGCAGCAGGTCGAGAACCTCGCTCCACAGCTCCTTGGTACGCTCGGTCGGGCCGGCGAGGAACGACTCGTCGCCCTCGTAGGGGGTGTAGTTCTTCTGGATGAAGTCTCGGACGTCAACCTCTCCCGTCCAGATGCCTTCCTTGAAGCCTTCCCATGCCTCCTGCATTGTGTAACCACGCTCCTAGTTACGTGTAATGCGGCGCTCTCTCACACCGCTGCTTATTGAATTCTTGAATTATCGGCTTGCACTACCGGCTTCTTCCGTTCTTCACCACACGTTGGTACAGGGAAAAACGTTTGTCCACCTTGGAACTGCAACCCAAAACCCAAGATTTCACCCGTTTGAGAAGGATAACATAGCCACCCTCTCCATCTGGGCTGTTATATGTTTCTTTTTTTCTAACATTATGGCATTTTCAACAAATCCGCAGGAAAATCGGCGACCGGCACCTACCGTTCACCGATTTCCTTCAAATTAGCTCTTGTCTTTACAGAGCATCCTCACTACCTGTTATCCCAGCTTTAGCGGGGTGCAGTGAACAAATGTTCTCTTAATACGACATACCGTTGATGGCGAGCTGCGTCTTCTTGGCGACCTCGGTGACGGCGGCGCGGGCGTCCATGAGGACCTTGGCGAGGTTCGCCTCGTTGTTGTTGGCCTCGTAGTCGCCGGCGACGGCACGGATGAAGGCCTGGCGCAGGTCGCTCGCGATGTTGATCTTGACCATGTTGTACTGTTTCATGGCCGCGATGGTCTCGTACGGGATGCCCGAGCCGCCGTGGAGCACGAGCGGACAGGGCGACACGGCGGCAATCTTCGCCAGATGCTCGAGGTCGATCTTGGGCGTGTCCTCCAGGCCATGGACGTTGCCGATCGACACGGCCAGCAGGTCGCATCCCGTGCGCTCGACGAACTCGGCAACCTGGTCGGGGTCGGTCTTGCAGTCGGCCTCGGAGACGTGGTCGTCCTCCTTGCCCTTGATGGCGCCGAGCTCCGCCTCGACGGGCACGCCGTTCGCGTGGCAGAAGTCCACCGCCTGGCGGGAGAAGCGGACGTTCTCCTCGAAGGGAAGGGCGGCGCCGTCGATCATGACCGAGGTGAACCCGCCGTC
>JAJWXI010000025.1 GCA_021641225.1 Collinsella aerofaciens
GGCGATGGCGACGCAGTAGATGGTCATGGCCAGCGGAGCCACGCCAAAGATGATGGCCGCGCCCAGCTTGGTGCGGCGGCCGACCTCGTTGAGCACGATCAGGCCAATAAAGACCATGGCCCAGCCGGCCCAGTGGATAAGGGTATCGCTACCCCAAACATCGAACAGCATGCTGCTCTCCTTTCACACGCCCGCGGCCCCTCTTCTGATCGCGGGCAGTTTGGCCAAATGTCGTCAGTCCTGGGGCTTGCGCTCCGGATACTTGGCGGTATAGCCCTCGATGTGGAGTGTCGAGGCGATGATTTCCTTGACCGTCTCGTCGGGCACATCGGGGTGCGTGCGGATATACATCAACAACCCCATGATGAGGGTGTAGAACGTCTCGTAGACATGGTCGATGCGTAGCTCATGATGGGCGACAAAATCCACCACGGTGGTGTCGCAGATATACTGCGCCACACGCTGGACCACGTTGTGTAAAAAGCCGCCGTAGAGCGCGCCACTGCTTGAGGTGAGCGTACTCGGCAGCTCGTGGCCGCTGGCGACCAGGCGCTTAAAGAGCGGGGCGACGGTGTCGAGTGCGCCTTCGATGTCGCCAACCGTGCGGCCGGCGTTCCACTGCTCGAGTTCGGAGATAAAACCGTCGATTGCCTCGTCCATGACGGCGGTGACAGCGGCGTCCATATCGGCGAAGTAGTGGTAGAACAGAGAGCGCGTGCAGCCGGCTCGCTTGGTCACGGCCGAGACGGATAGATGCGACACGCCCAGCTCGGAGCTTACGGTGCGCACGGCATCGAGAATCTCGCGACGGCGTTCGTCGCCCGTCAGGCGCTTTGCCGCGCTATCGGACGCAAGAGTGGCGTCGGCCACAGGGATATCTGCGTACGTGTTGCCCATGTTCTGCCGCCTTTCATCCTCTTTTGCCTGACCGTTCGCCTAACAGTCTTGAATATTGTTGACGGTTCGTCAATACTATTTTTGACACAATGTCAACTAATGGCGGGTGAACGGCATGGGGCATGCCCGGCCTGCAAAAAAGAGGGGTGCCGCGGTCTCGCCGGGCTGCGGCAAGAGAAGGGACAACCATGATTCTCAACGGACCGGGGATTAGCTACACCGAGCCCGACATCGGTTCGGAGTTCGTGCCGCCGCTGCCGGAGCATCCGCGCGAGGCCATTGTCAAGCTGTGCGAGCATTGCACCAACCGTCTTCTGCATCGCGACGAGCTGCTGGGCTACGAGTACTGGTCGTTTGCCGAGGCCGCAACCGACGAGCAGGCCGAGGTACTCTGCAAGATGAAGATGCGCCGTCCCTACACGTTGCCCGAGATGGTCAAGCTCACCGGCATGCCCGAGGCCGATATCGAGAAGATGCTCGACGACATGAGCTACACGGGTCTGCTCGAGTACAACTGGGAAAATCCCGAGCGCGCCAAGCAGTGGGTGCTGCCCATGCTGGTGCCGGGTTCCGCCGAGTTCCTCAACATGCGCGTGAGTCAGCTCGAGGAGCACCCGGTCTATGCCAAGTTCTTTGAGCAGGCATCCAAAGGCCCGCTGTCCAAGGCTACGCCGATGGTGCCGCCCGGGGGCGCCGGTATCGGCATGCACGTCATTCCGGTCGAGAAGGCCATTGACGCCGCGAGCACGTCGGTGCCGATCGAGCATATCGAGCATTGGCTCGACAAATACGAGGGTAAGTATGCCGCCAGCACCTGCAGCTGCCGCGCGAGCCGTCGTGTGATGGGCGAGGGCTGCGCCGACGACCCCGCTGACTGGTGCATTGCCGTGGGCGATATGGCCGACTATGTGGTCGAGACCGACCGCGGCCACTATGTGACGCGCGAGGAGGTCTACGACATCTTGCGCCAGGCCGAGGACAACGGCTTTGTGCACCAGATCACCAACATCGACGGCGAGAACAAGATCTTCGCCATCTGTAACTGCAACGTCAACGTGTGCTACGCCCTGCGCACCTCGCAGCTGTTCAACACGCCCAACCTGTCGCGCTCGGCCTATGTCGCCAAGGTCGAGAAGGACAAGTGCGTGGCCTGCGGCCGCTGCGTTGAGGTGTGTCCGGTCGGCGCCGCCAAGCTGGGCCAGAAGCTCTGCAGCAAAAAGGCGGGCGGACAGGTGCCCGAGTATCCGCGCCAGGAGCTGCCCGATGCCACCAAGTGGGACCACACCAAGTGGTCGCCTAACTACCGCAACGACAACCGCATCGAGACGCACGAGTCCGGCACCGCGCCCTGCAAGACGGCTTGCCCCGCGCATGTCGCCGTTCAGGGCTATCTGAAGCTCGCGGCGCAGGGCCGCTATGACGAGGCACTGGCGCTCATTAAGCGCGAGAACCCGCTGCCCGCTATCTGCGGCCGTGTGTGCAACCGCCGCTGCGAGGATGCCTGTACCCGTGGTCGCGTGGACGAGGCCGTGGCCATCGACGAGGTCAAGAAGTTTATCGCCCAGCGCGATCTGGACGCTGCGACCCGCTACGTCCCGCCCGTGGTGACACCGACGCGCGCTGGCGGCTTCGACCAGAAGATTGCCATCATCGGTGCCGGCCCGGCCGGTCTGTCCTGCGCTTTTTATCTTGCCGAGAAGGGCTACAAGCCCGTCGTGTTCGAGAAAAACGAGCGCCCGGGTGGCATGCTCACCTACGGCATTCCCAGCTTTAAGCTGCAGAAGGATGTTATCGAGGCCGAGGTCGAGATCATTCGCCTGATGGGTGCTGAGTTCCGCTATGGCGTGGAAGTCGGCCGTGACGTGACGCTCGATGAGCTGCGCACGCAGGGTTTTAAGGCCTTCTACGTTGCCATCGGCTGCCAGGGCGGCCGCCTTGCCGGTATTCCGGGCGAGGATGCCGAGGATGTGACCGTGGCCGTCGACTTCTTGCGCGAGGTCAACAGCGGCAAGATTGACGCGCTGCCCGGCCGCACCATCGTGGTGGGCGGCGGCAACGTTGCTATCGATGTCGCGCGCAACGCCTGCCGTCTGGGCTCTGAGCATGTTGAGATGTTCTGCCTGGAGAGCGAGGCCCAGATGCCCGCCAGCGAGGAGGAGCGTCGCGAGGCCATCGAGGACGGCGCGCACATCAGCTGCGGTTGGGGCCCCAAGGAGGTTCACCTGGACGAGGCCGGTCATGTGCGCGGCATCACCTTCAAGCGCTGCACGCGTGTCTTTGACGACGAGGGCCGTTTTGCGCCCGAGTACGACGAGAACGACCTGCGCCGCGTCGATGCCGACCGCGTGGTCATGTCCATCGGCCAGTCCATTGTGTGGGGCGACCTGCTGGCTGGCTCCAAGGTGGAGCTTGGCCGCGGTCAGGGTGCCCTTGCCGATCCTCAGACCTACCAGACCGCCGAGCCAGACATCTTTGTGGGCGGCGACGTCTACACCGGTCCGAGTTTTGCCATCGATGCCATCGCCGCCGGCCACGAGGCCGCCGTGTCCATCCATCGCTTTGTGCAGCCGGGGTCCACGCTCACCATCGGCCGCAACCAGCGCCGCTACACCGCGCTCGACCGCGACGATGTCGTGATTGAGAGCTACGACAACGCGAGCCGCGAGGTTGCCCACGTGGACCGCGAGCGCGAGAAGGCTGCGCCGTTTAGCGAGTATGTCGAGACCTTTACCGAAGAGCAGGTGCGCACCGAGACCGCCCGCTGCCTGGGCTGCGGCGCCTCGATCGTCGACCCCAACAAGTGCATCGGCTGCGGCCTGTGCACCACCAAGTGTGCGTTTGACGCCATCCACCTCGATCGTGACCGCCCCGAGTGCTCCACCATGGTCAAATACGAGCAAAAGCTCCCCAGCCTGGGCAAGTACGCGCTCAAACGCGCGATCAAGATCAAATTCGGGAAGAAGTAAAAGAGCGTAACGAGTAAGCGAACGGCGCAGAAGGCGGTTGGACAGCGAGCGGGCCCCAGACGTGGCGAGGTGCCTTGAAAGAGGAGGGCATAGGGCTTTTGCCCATGCCCGACGATTGAAAGGCAGATCGCCCGTCTGGGGCCCGCGCAGCGTCAAGCCGGCCGCCGTTCGTTAGAACGGCGGAAGGATATAAAGTGCATGAATTAGGGATTGTGTATCACATCATTCGCGATGTTGAGAATGTGGCGCGCGCTAATGGCGTGGGTCATGTCTCGAGCGTGACGTTGCTGCTGGGCGAAGTCTCGGGCGTCGTTCCCGATCTGCTGCTCGATGCTTGGCGTTGGGCGGCAGATAAAAAGCCCATCACGGAGGGCGCGGAGCTTATCGTGGAGCCTGTCGAGGCCGTGACGCACTGCGAGGCATGCGGCCGCGACTACGGTACAGTCGAGCACGGCAAGACCTGTCCCCATTGCGGCAGCGGTGAGACCTATCTGCTGCAGGGCCAGGAGGTCATGATCAAGCAGATCGAGACCCCCGACGAGGACCCGGCAGACGCTGCCCCCGACGGCCTCTCCGACACCCCCGATGCCGTCGACGCCGCCAAGCCTCTCCACATCGTCTAGCCCCTAGTCGTTGGGGACGTTCTTGTTTGACTAGTCATGCAAGAACGTCCCCAACGACTAGCCGTTTAAGAACGTCCCCAATGACTACTTGCGCTAGAACATAAGCCACGAAAAAAGTCAAGTCATATCTGTTTAAACAAAATAGCGGCAGTACAAGCGCATTCGCACTTGCTTAAAATCGGTATCAATGAACAGCATGCTTGTATCTGTAAAATACATGACTTGATGAGCGACGCTTTAGTGGGAAATGAGTCGAAAAATAGCAATGTAATCAACTTGTAACAAACCATGACGTTTAAACAAATAATCCAACCATTTGCAGTTTTAGCTATAATTCCACAAAGCAAACAGGTATACTCCTTTCATGTCGTGTAGGAAATACGTAGACAAAAAGGAGGTTATGTGATGGTAAGTATTGTTCTTGCTAGCCACGGGGACTTGGCAGCTGGAATCAAGCAGACGGGCTCGATGGTCTTTGGCGATCAGCCGTCTGTAGCCGTGGTCTCGCTCGAGCCGAGCATGGGCCCCGACGACTTCCGTGCCAAGGTCGAGGAAGCAATCGCTTCCTTCGAGGACCAGGAGCAGGTGCTCTTCCTCGTTGATCTGTGGGGCGGCACGCCGTTCAACCAGATCAGCGGGCTCATCGAGGGCCACGATTCCTGGGCTATCGTCACCGGTGTCAACCTGCCTATGCTCATCGAGGCATATTCGCAGCGCTTTGACGCAAAGAACACTGCACATGCGATCGCAAAACATCTCGTGACTGAGGCTAAGGCTGGCGTGCGCGTCAAGCCCGAGTCTCTGGAGCCCGAGGAGAAGAAGCCGGCTGCGGCCGCCGCTGCTCCTGCAGGCGCCATCCCTCCGGGAACGGTCATCGGCGACGGGCACATCAAGATTGCCCACGTCCGTATCGACACCCGTCTGCTTCATGGCCAGGTGGCCACCACGTGGACCAAGCAGATCAACCCCAACCGCATCATCGTGGTTTCCGACGGCGTTGCTCACGACGAGCTCCGCAAGACCATGATCGAGCAGGCTGCTCCTCCGGGAGTCCATGCCAACGTCGTGCCCATCAAGAAGATGGCCGAGGTCGTCAAGGACACGCGCTTTGGTGACACCAAGGCCATGCTGCTCTTCGAGAACCCGCAGGATCTGCTCAGGGCCATCGAGGCCGGCGTCGACATCAAGGAAGTCAACATCGGTTCCATGGCTCACTCCAAGGGCAAGGTCGTCGTCACCAACGCCGTCGCTATGGGCGATGACGACGTTAAGACCCTCGAGGCCCTCAAGGCCAAGGGCGTCAAGTTCGAGGTCCGCAAGGTTCCTTCGGATGCCTCCGAGGATCTCGACGCCATGTTGAAGAAAGCTAAGGCCGAACTGGCCGCTCAAGCATAGTAAAGGAGGGTCCGATACATGTCTGCAATCACTATTCTGCTTGTTGCGATTGTCGCGTTGCTTGCCGGTATGGAAGGCATTCTGGATGAGTTCCAGTTCCATCAGCCGCTCGTGGCATGCACGCTTATCGGTCTCGTAACCGGTCACCTTCAGGAGGGCATCCTCCTGGGCGGTTCGCTCCAGATGATGGCCCTTGGCTGGGCTAACGTCGGCGCCGCCGTCGCGCCTGACGCCGCTCTGGCCTCGGTCGCTTCTTCGATCATCATGGTGCTCGCCCTCAACGGCGGCGCCACTGATTCGGCCAAGGCCGTTACCGCCGCCATCGCCGTCGCTGTTCCGCTGTCGGTCGCTGGTCTGTTCCTGACCATGATCTGCCGTACCCTGGCAACCGCTATCGCTCACGCCATGGACGGTTGCGCCGAGAAGGGCGACTTCGCCGGCATCGAGCGCTGGCAGTACGCTGCCATCCTCATGCAGGGCCTTCGTATCGCCATCCCGGCAGTACTTCTGTGCATCATCCCGGCCGAGGCTGTTACCAACGCGCTTAACGCTATGCCCGACTGGCTGTCCGGCGGCATGGCTGTCGGCGGCGGCATGGTCGCTTCCGTCGGTTACGCCATGGTCATCAACATGATGGCCACCAAGGAGACCTGGCCGTTCTTCGTCCTCGGCTTTGTCCTTGCTGCCATCCCTCAGCTCACGCTGATCGCCCTTGGCCTCATCGGCATCTCCCTTGCCCTCATCTACCTTGGCCTTAAGGATCTGGCCAAGCAGGGTGGCGGCATGGGCGGTGGCTCCGGCGACCCGCTCGGCGACATTCTGAACGATTACGAGTAGGAGGGGAGTGATACATATGGCAGAGAACAAGATTCAGCTCACCAAGGCTGACCGCAAGAAGGTTTGCTTCCGTCATCAGTTCCTTCAGGGCTCGTGGAACTACGAGCGTATGCAGAACGGCGGCTGGTGCTTCGCAATGATCCCTGCGATCAAGAAGCTCTACACCAGCAAGGATGACCAGATTGCCGCTCTTAAGCGCCACCTGGAGTTCTATAACACCCACCCTTATGTTTCCGCCCCCGTCATTGGCGTTACCCTCGCTCTCGAGGAGGAGCGCGCCAACGGTGCTCCGATTGACGACGTCGCCATTCAGGGCGTCAAGGTCGGTATGATGGGCCCGCTCGCCGGCGTCGGCGACCCCGCCTTCTGGTTCACCCTTCGCCCGATTCTGGGCGCTCTGGGCGCTTCCCTGGCCCTGTCCGGCAGCATCGCCGGTCCGCTGCTGTTCTTCTTCGCGTGGAACATCATCCGTTACGCCTTCCTGTGGTACACGCAGGAGTTTGGCTACAAGGTCGGCTCCTCCATCGCCAAGGACCTCTCCGGCGGTCTGATGGGCAAGGTCACCGAGGGCGCTTCCATCCTGGGTATGTTCATCATCGGCGCCCTGGTCGAGCGCTGGGTGTCCATCTCCTTCACCCCGGTCGTCTCCAAGGTCACGCAGTCTGCTGGCGCCTTTATCGACTGGGCTAATCTGCCCTCCGGTTCTGAGGGTGTCAAGGAAGCACTGACGATGTATAACTCCATCGGTGCTAACGCCCTTGATCAGGTGAAGGTCACCACGCTTCAGGCTAACCTCGATCAGCTCATCCCCGGCCTTGCCGCCGTGTGCCTGACCCTGCTGGTCTGCAAGCTCCTCAAGAAGAAGGTCAGCCCGATCGTCATCATCCTGGCTCTCTTCGCCATCGGCATCATCGGTCGCGTCTGCGGCTTCATGTAAGCACGTTTCGGCTTAAGACCGAGAATTGCTAGGCAAGGGCTTTTGAGCCATTGAAACGGACCGCACCCGGTGGGTACACTGGATGCGGTCCGATTGTTTTATTTGGAGGGCGAGGCGCGCATGGCGCAATCTCAGAACAGCACGGTCGATCTGGCAACGCCGGCAACCTGCCTGATGGGGCTTACCAGCCACGGTAACGTGATGGTGGGCAATAAGGCGTTCGAGTATTACAACGAGCGCAATCCCGAGGATTATATTCAAATCCCGTGGGACGAGGTCGACTATATCGCCGCCGAGGTTTTGCGCGGCACCAAGAAGATCACGCGTTTTGCTATCTTCACCAAGGACAACGGTCACTTTACGTTCTCGACGCGCGATGACAAAGAGACGTTGCGCGCGGTCCGCAAGTACGTCGACGAGGATAAGCTTGTGCGTTCGCCCGACTTTATCGATGTGACGGCCAAGGGCGCCAAGAGCATCCCCTCCGTCATCAAAAACCTCTTCCACAAAGGCAACTAATCGCCTGCGACGTTCTTAAACGACTAGTCATTAAAGAGCGTCCCCAATGACTATCCCGTGACGATAGTGCAAATCTGCTACACTAATACAACATGCCTCCGTAGCTCAGGGGATAGAGCACCGCTCTCCTAAAGCGGGTGTCGACGGTTCGAATCCGCCCGGGGGCACCAGAGGAATATCGAGCCCGGTACCGCTACGGTGCCGGGCTCTTCTGGTTTAAGGCATGCCGTAGTATTCGCTGCTTCAGATAAAGAAAGCGCCCGCTTGCTGGGGGAGCAAGCGGGCGCCTGTGAGCGAATATGTTTGCGGCGAGAGCCGTAATGAGCGGTGGGGTGGCGACTAGTTGGTCGTACCGGAATCGTCGCCCGTGCCCGAGCCCGAACCCGAGCCCGAAAGTGCGACCGTCAGCGTAATCGTGCTGTCGGTGGACTGCTTGCCGGTGGGGGAGACGCCCGTAACGGTGGCATCCTCGTTGCCGCTCACGGGATTGCCATTCTGGTCACAGAAGCCGATGTTATAGAAACCGGCGTTGTTGAGTGCGGTAACGGCAGCGGAAATGCTTTTGCCGTACAGGTTGCCCGGAACGCTGGCCTTGCCGGACTTCTTGGCGATGACGACGGTAATCGTGGCGCCGGGCTTCTGCTTGCCGCTGGGGTTCCAGCTGATCACGGTTCCCTCGGTAACTGAGTCGTTCTCCTGGTAGCTCACGTCGACGCCAAAGCCTGCCATATCGAGGGCGTTGCGCGCCTGGGCCTCGGTCATGTCGGTCAGGTCGGGGACGGACGTGGTATCCGGGCCGCCCGAGACCTTGTACGAGATGGTCGTGCCTTTCTCGACTTCCTTACCGGCTTCGGTGCCCTGCTCAAAGACCTGGCCCTCATCGGCCTCGTTGGCCTCCTCGGAGGCGTTGCCCTTCAGGCCAACGCTTGCCAGCGCGGCTTCTGCCTGGTCCTTGGTCAGGCCGACAAGCCGGGGAACCTCAACCTTCTCGGAGGGCTTGGGGCCCTTGGAGATTACCAGGTTCACCTTGGTGCCCTTGGCCTTCTTGGTGTTGCCGTTGGGCGTCTGCTCGGCGACCTTGCCCTCGTCGACATCGTCGTTGTAGCTTTGGTCGATGGTGCCGACTTCGAGGCCGGCTTCCTTGATCAGCTCGACGGCAGTCTGCTGGTCCTTGCCCAGCACATCGGGCACGGTGACCTGCTCGCCGCCAAAGAGTCCTGTGGCAAAGGCCACCACGATGCCGATGACGGCAACGGCTGCCACCACGGCGGCGATGATCTTGTTCTTGTTGGATTTGGGCTTTTCGACCTCGTAGGAGCCGGTGGAGCCCGAAACCGAGCTACGGGCGGTGTTCTGGCCGCTCACGCCCGAGACGGGGCGCACCATGGCGCGCGTCGAGTCGGAAAGCTCGCGGGTCTTGGTGGCGCCCAGATCGCCGGCGGCGCCGATGATGCGCGTGGGCTCCGAGACGTTGACGGCGCGGCCGGACAGGTAGCTGTTGAGCACCTGGCGCAGCTCGTCGGCCGTCTGGAAGCGGTTGGCCGGATCCTTCTCCATACACTTGAGGATGATGCGCTCCAGGTCGGCATCGACGCCGGAGTTGATCTGGCTCGGCGGGATGGGCAGCTCGTTGACCTGCTTGAGTGCGACCGAGATGGCGTCGTCGCCGTCGAAGGGCACGCGGCCGGTGGCGCACTCGTACATGACTACACCCAGCGAGTAGATATCCGAGGTGGGGCCGAGGTCCTGACCGCGGGTCTGCTCGGGGCTTACGTAGTGGGCGGTGCCCAGCACGTTGTTGTCCTGCGTGAGGTGGCTGTTCTTGGCGCGCGCGATGCCAAAGTCCATCACCTTGATGTTGCCGTCGGGCAGCACCATGATGTTCTGCGGCTTAATGTCGCGGTGGATGATCTCGTGCTTGTGGGCGACCGAAAGCGCAGAGCTAATCTGCGAGCCGATCTGCGCGACCTTTTTGGGATCGAGGGCGCCGTGGCTCTTGATGCCGCTCTTGAGGTCGGTGCCGCGCAGGTATTCCATGACGATGTAATAGGTGTCGCCATCCTTGCCCCAATCGTAGACGCCCACGATATAGGGGGAAGACAGGCCGGCTGCTGCCTGGGCCTCCTGCTTAAAGCGGGCGGCGAAGGTGGCGTCGCCGGCATACTGCGGCAGCATGATCTTGACGGCGACCGTGCGGTCGAGGATCTGATCCTGCGCACGGAAGACGGTCGCCATGCCGCCCGTTCCCACCTTATCCTTGAGGAGGTATCTTCCCCCGAGGACCCTCTGTTCCATTCCTGCTCCTAACATAACTATTCGCTCAACGATGTGTGTAGTACCAAATGTGTGGCCGCTGGGGCCGTGTGGCGCGTTGCCGCTAGCTCATTGGCCGCGGCGCGCCTCGAGTAACCGCTTCGATCACGGGCATCACGCTCCCTGTGCGGCAAGTGCCGCGGTCAGGACGATGCCGGCGATCTTGGCCGCCTTGACGTCGTGTTTGTCGTAATCCTCCAGGGCTACCGAGATGGCAACCGTGGGTGAATCATAAGGTGCAAAGCCAACGAACGTGGAGTTGACGTTGGTGCCGCCGGTCTCGGGCGAGCCGGTCTTGCCGGCGACCTTGACGCCCGGAATCTGGGCATCGGTACCGGTGCCGGACTGGACGACGGCGAGCATGGCCTGCTTGACCTGGTCAGCCGTGGCCGAGCTGACGGCCTGGCCCAGCGAACGGGACTGCGTGGTCTTAACCACGGTTCCGTCCGGGGCGAGCACCTGGGATACAAAGAACGGATCCATGACCACGCCGCTGTTGGCGATGGCCGCGGCAATCACGGCGTTTTGCATGACCGTGGTCTGCGGCCCGGGCGTATGGTCCATGCCGACGGGCTGGCCGGCGCCTGCCCAAGCGGTCTCCCACTCGGTCATGAGCGACGGGTCGGCCATGATGGAGGCGGCGGAGGTAAGGTCCTGGCCCAGCTTTTGCCCATAGCCAAAGGCGTTGGCAAACTGTACCAGCGAGCTGGGGCCGACCTCGTTGGCCACCTGGCCAAAGACGACGTTGGACGACACGGCGAAGGCCTGCTGCAGGCTGATGGTACCGTAGCTCTCGTTGTCGTAGTTGGTGACCGGCGCGTTGCCGATATCCATGGAGCCGGGCGCCTGGTAGGTGCTCGAAAGCGTGGCAGTGCCGGTCTCGAGCGCCGCGGCAAGCGTGACGACCTTAAACGTGGAGCCCGGGGTGTACAGTGCGTCCATGGCGCGGTCGTACAAGGAGCCGTCCTCACCGCCGCCCGCCTGCAGTAGGGCGTCGATGTTGGTGTTGTCGTAGGTAGGCGAGCTGGCGCATGCAAGGACCGCACCGGTACGCGGGTCCATGACGACGACGGCGCCCTTAAAGCCCTTGAGCGCCTGCTCGGCAGCCGTTTGGATACGCGAGTCGATCGTGAGCTTGACGGTGTTGCCCGGCTGGGTCTGGCCCGCGAGCGATGCGATGGCGTTGTTCCAGCTGGAGTAATCCTTGGAGCCGGTGAGCGTGTCGTTCATGACGCTCTCGATTCCGGCGGTGCCGTACTGCTGGCTCACGTAGCCCACCACGTGCGCGGCCATGTTGCCGTTGGGGTAGGAACGGGCGTAGGTGCCGTCCTCCTGCTGCAGCGACTCGGCTAGTGTCACACCGTCGGACGTGATGATGGAGCCACGCTGGATGTACTTGGAGCGGGCGATGGTGTGGTTGTTGGTCGGCATGTCCTGATAGTCCTTCGCCTTGATGACTTGGACATAGGTGAGGTTGCCGATAAGGATGGCGAACAGCGCCGTAAAGGCAAACACGGCACGAGTCAGACGGTTGGCAAGTGCCACGCGGCCGAGCACGCCGGACTCTGGCGTGTCGAGCAGGCGACGACGCATGCGAGAACCCGCGGAGTGGTTGCCGTGGCTGTAGGAAGGCGCGTTGGCAAAACGCGTACCGGTCGGGGCAGCGGCGGATGCGACCTGGTCATCGGTGATGGCGGCCATGGTGCCGGTGCCGGTGAGTTCGGCTTCGCGTCCGGTTGCCTCGTCGCCGGCGCGCAGCAGCAGCGCGACGATGATAAAGCTCGCCAGCAGCGAGGAGCCGCCCTGGCTCATAAAGGGCAGGGTGACGCCGGTCAGCGGGATCAGGCGGGTTACGCCGCCCACGATTAAGAATGCCTGGAAGCTGATGGCCGCCGTAAGGCCGGTCGCGCTAAAAGCGGCAAGGTCGGACTTGGCGCGGGCGGCCGTGGTGAGGCCACGCACGGCAAAAAGCATAAACAGGATGAGCACGGCGCCGCCGCCCAAAAGGCCCATTTCCTCGCCGATGGCCGAGAAGATAAAGTCGGACTCGACGACGGGGATGTTGTTTGCCATGCCATTGCCGATGCCGACGCCAACCAGGCCGCCGTCAGCCAGCGAGTAAAGTGACTGTACGATCTGGTAGCCCTGGCCCTGGGCATCCTTAAACGGATCGACCCAGACCTGAAAGCGCACCTGCACGTGCGACAGGAACTTGTAGGCGCCCACGGCTCCAACGGCCAGCAGAGCAAGGCCGATGATGACGTACGAAAAGCGTCCCGTGGCAACATAGAGCATCAGCAAAAAGATGGTGTAGAACAGGACGGCCGAGCCCAGGTCGCGTTCGAAGACGACGATGAGCAGGCACACGCCCCACACGGCAAACAGCGGCAGCAGCAGGCGGAAGCGCGGAATCTTGAGGCCCAGGATCTTGCGGTTGGAGATGGAGAGCAGCTCGCGGTTCTCGGCCAGATAGCCTGCCAGGAACAAGACGATGAAGACCTTGGCGAACTCGCCGGGCTGGATGGTGAAGCCCGCGATGCGAATCCACAGCTTGGAGCCCGAGATCGTGGTGCCGATAAAGATCGGCAGCATCAGCAGGATGATGCCGATAATACCAAAGGTGTACTTGTAGCGCATGACCACGTCGAGGTTCTTGACCAGCGCGAGCGTTCCCACCATGAGCGCCACCGAGACAAACAAGATGATGAGCTGCGAGATGGCGAGGTCGGGGGCCAAGCGCGTCACGAATGTGATGCCGATGCCCGAGAGCACAAAGACGATGGGCAGGATGGCGGGGTCGGCGCCGGGCGCCAGGATGCGCACGGCGATATGCGCCGCGGCGAAGGCGGCGAACAGGCCGATCGGCACAGCGAGCGTCTCAAAGGAAATCGTGGCACCCGCGGTGAGCACGTACATCGCATAGAGCAGGATGACGGGGAACGCCGAGGCGATGAGCAAGAGCAGTTCGGTGTTGCGGCGACTCATAAGCGGCACTCCCTTTCTAATTCTTATCGGAGGCTTCGGCCTCGGCTGACTGTTCGGCGGTTTTCTCGGAATCTGACTCGGAGGTGGATTCCTGATCGGTGTTGTCGCGAATCGTTTGCGCGTCAATCACCTGACGGGTCTGCTCCTCGTCAATCTGATGGCGGTACTTGGAAATGGTGTCCTGCGCATCGTCGACACTCGTTTGCGGAATGCCTGCCTTCAGGCGGTTTTGCGTGTCTTCGGGCAGGTCGGACAGCTTGATGCTGGTTTCGCTCTCGAGCCAGTGGAGCTCGACCCCGAGCGTCTTGCCGGGTAGGCCGCGCCAGACGGCGACATTGCCGTGGTAGGTTCCCAAGTAATAGGAGCCGGTGACGCCCGTGTATGCCCAGATGCCTGCTACCAGCACAAAGACAAGGGCCAAGATGGAGGCGATGGTGACATTGCGGCGTCGGACGCGTTTTGCCTCGCGCATGACGCCGTCGTCGACCAGATCGACCACCACCACGGTCACATTGTCGTGGCCGCCGGCGGCGAGTGCCGCGTCCACCAAGTTGTCGACACAGATCTGTGCGCTCGAGGACTGCGTAGCGATGTTCTCGATATCGCTATCGGGAATCATGCTCGAAAGACCGTCGGAGCACAGAATCAGGCGGTCGCCTTCCTCGATGTGCAGGGTAAAGTGGTCGGCATACATGGCAGGATCCGAGCCCAGCGCGCGGGTGATGACCGAGCGGTTGGGGTGGACGCGGGCCTCGTCGGCCGTAATCTCGCCGGCATCCACGAGCTCCTCCACGTAGGAGTGGTCGCGGGTCACGCGGATGAGCGTGCCCTCGTGGAGCAGGTAGGCGCGCGAGTCGCCCACGTGGGCGATGGCGAGCGTGTCGTTTTCGATGTAGGCGCAGGTGGCCGTGCATCCCATGCCGGGTTTGCCCAGGCCGTTGAGGGCGGCCTCGATCACGGCGGCGTTGGCGGCCTCGACGGCTGCGGCCAGGCGCGCGGCGTCGGCGGACTGCGGCGCCGTCTTGGCGATGGTCTCGACGGCGATGGAGGATGCCACCTCGCCGGCGGCGTGTCCTCCCATGCCGTCGCACACGCAAAAGAGCGGCGACTGCACCAGATAGGAGTCCTCGTTGTGCGGGCGAACACATCCGACGTCGGAGCGGGCGCCCCACATAAGCTGCGTGGTGGTGCCGGCGTCGTAGGTCGAGTCGGTCTCGATGCGCTCGTCGGTCAGCGGCTCAAAGCTCATGGTCGAGCCGGGATCTTTGAGCTTTGCCTCCACGGCGGCGACATCGATTTCGGCGGTGTCGGCGGGGGAAACGGTGTCGGCATCGTCTCCCGACTCGGCGTCGGAGACGTCCGGAAGGTTGAGATCTTCGGTTACGCGGTCGGCGGGATCGCCGTCCTGCTGCGGCTCGACAGCCGTCGGCTCGGGCGTCGCAAAGTGCGACGGCGCGGGCGTGCTCTGAAGTTGAGCGGAGGGCTCGGGAGCTGCGGCGGGCGCGGCAACGGGCTGCTCGACTTCGGCAGGCGTTGCAGATGCGGGTGCCGCCTCGCTTGTCGGGGCGACGGGGAATACCGGCGCGGCAGGCTCGGGGGCTGCAAACACGGCAGCGCTCTCGTTAATCGCCTCGGCGACGGGCTCGGCAAAGTGAGCCGGTGCGGGCGTTGCCTCCGGTTCCGCGGGCTGCTCGGCAGCGTGCGCGCCGATAGGGGCGTCGAGCTGCTCGGTGTCGGCGTCCTCGTCATCGACGAGTGCCGGATATTCTTGAGTTACATGCGAAAGAGGCAGGGAGAACACGGTGTCCTCGGGCTCCACGGTCGCAGGGCGCGCCGGAGCGGCATGGGCCGGCGCAGCTGCGGGGGCAGTCGGCGTCTCGGGCATGGTTGCGGACTTGTTCTCCTCGTAGATCATCGACGGTTCACCTTCATGACCACGTCGCCAATCTGGACCTCATCACCCTCGCGCAGCGTTGCGGGCTCCACCAGCTGACGGCCGTTAACGAGCGTGCCGTTCAACGAGTTGAGGTCTTCGATGATGAGTGCCGGTCCCTGCAGCGAAAAGCGTGCGTGCGAGGCTGAGACAAACGGTTCGTTGATGCAGATGTCCGAGGACGGCGAGCGGCCCACGATGACGGGGCCGAGCATGTCTACATGGATGCCACGGATGCCGCGCGGACCCTTGTCCACATCGATCGTCCAGATAGCGGAGTCGCGGCGCTGGCCGCGTACGAGTCCCACGCCGGTTTTCATGACGGCGAACAGGAAGATGTAGAGCAGGGCGACCAGGACGATGCGGCCTGCAAAAAGGACGATATCGATGTTCATAAGCGACTATCCCCTAAATTCAAAGGTGCTCAGGCCAAACGTCAGCAGATCGCCGTTGCGCAGCGGGCAGCGCGTGATGCGGCGGTTGTTGACGAGCGTGCCGTTGGTGGAATTGAGGTCCTCGATCGACCAGTCCGAACCGGTAAAGGTGAGCTGGGCGTGACGGCGCGACACGTTGGGGTCGCGCAGAGCGATGTCCGAAACCGAACGCTCGCGACCGATGGTCACCTGCGCGGAAGTGATGCTGTGGCTCTCGCCGCTCACGACGTCGACGAGCTGGGCGAGCGGGCGCTGCGGGGCGCGGGTGCTCGCCATGTTGGAGGCAATACCGGCCGCGGCGCCAAGGCCCACGGCGGCGCCGGTCGCGGCGGCTCCGCCCATGCCGGCGAGGGCGTCACGAGAGACGGTCTGCGGCACGGGGATGGGCGCGGCGGCGGGGTCGGGGACATTGGGCGCAAAGGGATCGGCCACGGCGAGCGGGTCGGGAGCGGTGGCACGGGGCGCCGGCTGCTGGGGCATGGCGGCGGGGCGCTGTTGCTGCGGAGCGGCGAATTGCTGCTTGCCGGCGCGGGGGGCGCTGGCGGCGCGGCTTGCAGC
>JAJWXI010000186.1 GCA_021641225.1 Collinsella aerofaciens
ATGGCCGACGAATCGGCACACCGCATTACCGAGGTGCTGGCCGCCGAGCCCACGATCGCCAATCCCGCCGAGCCCGTGCTCGAGGTTGCCGACGGTTCCATCGACTTTGACCACGTGAGCTTTAAGTATTCCAAGCATGCGAAGCGCCAGGCGCTCGACGATATCGACCTGCACATTACGAGCGGCGAGACCATCGGCATCATCGGCGGCACCGGCTCGGCCAAGTCCACGCTCGTTAACCTCATCGCCCGCCTGTACGACACCACCGAAGGCGCTGTGCGCGTGGGCGGCGTGGACGTGCGCGACTACGACCTGGACGCGCTGCGTCACCAGGTAGCCATGGTCCTGCAGAAAAACGTGCTGTTTAGCGGCACCATCGCCGAGAACCTGCGTTGGGGCGACCCGAACGCCACCGACGAGGAAGTCCGCGAGGCAGCGCATCTGGCCTGCGCCGACGAGTTTGTCGACGGTTTCCCCAAGGGCTACGACACCTGGATTGAGCAGGGCGGCTCCAACGTCTCCGGCGGCCAGAAGCAGCGCCTGTGCATCGCGCGCGCCCTGCTGCGTCGCCCCAAGATTCTGATCCTGGACGACTCCACGAGCGCCGTCGACACCAAGACCGACGCCAAGATCCGCGAGGGGCTGGCGAGCTACCTGCCCAACACGACCAAACTCATCATCGCCCAGCGTATTAGCTCCGTGCAGGATGCTGACCGCATCATCGTCATGGAGGGTGGCCGCATCAAGGACATCGGCAACCATGACGAGCTGCTCAAGACGAGCGAGATCTACCGCGAGACCTTTACCTCGCAAAACAAGATGAGTGCCGAGGGCGAGGAGGCGGCCGAGACCGTCGCAGCCGACACCGAGGCATCCGCACCGCAAGCTCAGACCCAGGAAGGAGGCGAGGCACATGAGTAAGGCAGCTACCGCCGAGCGCGCACGCAACCGCAAGGGCGGCACCATGACGCGCCTGATCAAGATGCTCTTTGGCTTCTACCCGGTGCTTTTGCCCCTCGTCGTCGCCGGCGTGGTGCTCTGCGCCATCATCAATTCCATCGGCGCGACGTTTCTCCAGAGCGCGCTGCAAGTCATCAGCGAATCATGGCAGTCGGGCGACTGGACGGCCGCGCAGCCCAAAATTCTAAAGCTTGTGGCTACCCTCGGCTGCATCTACGCCGTGGGCGTCGCGTCTTCGCTCTTCTGGAACCGCGCCATGGCCGTCATCACGCAGGGCTCGCTCGAGAAGCTGCGCGAGAAGATGTTCAACCGCATGCAGGACCTGCCAATCCGCTACTTCGACACGCATCAGCGCGGCGACATCATGAGCCACTACACCAACGACATCGACACGCTGCGCCAGATGATCAGCCAGTCGATGCCCAACCTGCTCATGACGATCATCGTCATCGTCACCGTGTTCTTTATCATGCTGTATTACAGCGTGTGGATGTGCATGGTCATCATCGCCGGCGTCGCGTTTATGACCTTTATGACCAAGCTGCTCGGCTCCAACTCCGCGCGCTTCTTTATCGCGCAGCAGACCGAGCTCGGCGTGGTCGAGGGCCATATCGAGGAAGTCATGAACGGCCAGAAGGTCGTCAAGGCGTTCTGCCACGAGTCCGCCGCCGAGGCCGATTTTGACGAGCGCAACGAGAAGCTCTTCGAGGTCTCGCAGAAGGCCAACATGTACGCCAACATCCTCATGCCGATCCTCGGGAACCTGGGCGACTTGCTCTACGTGCTGGTCGCGCTGACCGGCGGCATCTTCCTGGCGCTGGGCGTGCCCAACCTGAGCCTCTCGGGCATGGCGCTCTCCATCGCCGTCGTGGTGCCGTTCCTCAACATGACCAAGCAGTTCTGCGGCCAGATCGGCCAAATCTCGATGCAGATCAACGCCGTGGTCATGGGCCTTGCCGGCACCGAACGTATCTTTGAGCTGCTCGATGAGGAGCCCGAGGCCGACGAGGGCTACGTGACGCTTGTCAACGCGCAGGTGAACCCCGAGACCTGGGAGCTCGAGGAGGCCGACCACCACACCGGCATGTGGGCGTGGAAGCATCCGCACCGCGCGACCGGCGAGATCGAGTACGTGCCGCTGCGTGGCGACCTGGTCATGGATAACGTCGACTTTGGCTACACGCCCGACCACGAGGTGCTGCACGGCGTGTCCGTGTACGCCAAGCCGGGTCAGAAGGTCGCGTTTGTCGGCGCCACCGGCGCCGGTAAGACGACCATCACCAACCTCATCAACCGCTTCTACGACATTGCCGACGGCAAGATCCGCTACGACGGCATCAACGTCAACAAGATTCGCAAGTCCGACCTGCGCCGTTCGCTGGGCGTGGTGCTGCAGGACGTGAACCTGTTCACCGGCACCGTGATGGACAACATCCGCTACGGCAACCTGGATGCGACCGACGAGGAGTGCATCGCGGCGGCAAAGCTCGCGGGCGCGGACGACTTTATCACCCGCCTGCCCAACGGCTACGACACCATGCTCACCGGCAACGGCGCCCAGCTGTCGCAGGGCCAGCGTCAGCTGATCTCGATCGCGCGCGCCGCCGTCGCCGATCCGCCGGCAATGATTCTGGACGAGGCAACGTCGAGCATCGACACCCGCACCGAGGCCATCGTGCAGGCGGGCATGGATAAGCTCATGGAGGGCCGCACGACGTTTGTCATCGCGCACCGCTTGTCCACCGTGCGCAATTCCGACGCGATCATCTGCCTGGACCACGGCCGCATCATCGAGCGCGGCAACCACGACGAGCTGATCGCCAAGCGCGGATATTACTACCAGCTCTACACCGGAGCGTTTGAGCTGGAGTAGGAACGGTTACTGACGGAGGGTTCCCCGGGGCGGCGGGGTAATTCCTCCGTGCTCAAACATTCTCGCTGCGCTGCGAAACTGCGCGCGGAAGTTACACCCCGGCCCGCCTGGGAGACCTCCTGCGCGCAATCAACCCGTCATTAAAACAGAATAAAAGTTGGTGAGGCCCTGGCCGTTTGGCTAGGGCCTCGTTTTGTAAGTAGCTAAAAAGCCCCATCCCAAATGAGCTAGTTGAGGAGTTGGGACATGGCGTTGACGAATTTTTGCACCTGGAGCGTGGGCTCGAGCGGGTAGTGCAGATAGACCGGCACCTCGCGACCGCAGAGGAACGGCACGCCCACAAAGGCCGGGTGCACGCCCGACCACGCGCCGCAGGTGAGCACCGCATCGCCCTTTTCCTCCGCATCGTTAAAGAGTGCGAAATCGAAGCTGTCCACGTCGATCACGTCCACGCCGCCGTCGGCCAAAAGGTCGATGCGCAGGCTGTCCATAGCGTCGTTGCCGTGACGGAGCACGCGCAGGCGCATGCCTTCCAAGTCGGCAACCGTGATG
>JAJWXI010000187.1 GCA_021641225.1 Collinsella aerofaciens
CAACCTGCCCAAAGGTCCTACAGAAGTTCTCGACAAGCCCCTCCCCCATAGCAGCAAAATAGGGGCGCCCGCATCAGCAGACGCCCGTAAAGCTAAAACGATTTATCAATAAATGGACAATACGTCTTCAGCCAAACCTCTACTTTGCCCCGTGACCCATCTCGACAACCTTGGTTAGCGATCCAAACACGCCTTCGTCGGCCACGAGCTGCGCCTCGGCACGCTGCAGCTGCACGGCAACGGCGGCAGGGGCGGTACCGCCCTCGGTCGTGCGCGCGGCGACAATCGACGGGATATCGAGCGCCTCGGTAATATCGCGCTCAAAGAGCGGGCTTGCCTCCTGGAACACCTCAAACGGCAGGTCCTCAAGATTGCAGCCGCGCTTCTCACACATCAGGACCAGGTGCCCCACCACGGCATGTGCCTCGCGGAACGGTAGACCGCGCTTTGCCAGGTAATCGGCAACATCGGTGGCGGCAAGGTGCCCCACGCCGCACTCGCGCGCCATGGCATCCTCGTTGACGGTCCAGGTCGAAATCATTCCGGCCATAACGGACAGGCACTGCATGAGCGTGTGAGCGGTATCGAGCGCGCCCTCCTTGTCCTCCTGCAAGTCCTTGTTATAAGCGAGCGGCAGGCCCTTCATGGTTACCAGCAGCTGCACCAGGTTGCCGTACACGCGACCGCTCTTACCGCGGATAAGCTCGGCAAAGTCGGGATTCTTCTTCTGCGGCATGATAGACGAGCCGGTGGAGTAGGAGTCTGAAAGCGTGATAAAGCCAAATTCGGAGCTCGACCACAGCACGATCTCCTCGGAAAGACGCGACAGGTGCATCGCCATGACGGATCCGGCGTAATGCAGATCGAGCAGGAAATCACGGTCGGAAACCGCATCGAGCGAGTTGGGAATCACGCCCGCAAAGCCAAGTTCGGCAGCCGTCATCTGGCGATCGAGCGGATAGCTCGTACCGGCAAGCGCGGCAGCACCCAGCGGGCAGTTGTCAGCGGCATCAAAGGCGGCCTTCAGGCGTGTAAAGTCGCGCGCGAACATCCAGGAATACGCCAGCAGATGATGTGACAGCAGCACGGGCTGAGCATGCTGCATGTGCGTGTAGCCCGGCAGAATCACCTTGTCGTACTTCTTGGCCGCATCCACCAGCACATGGCGCAACTCAAGATTGGCCTCCATGAGCTCCTTGGCCAACGCCTTGACACCCAGGCGCGTATCGGTCGCCACCTGGTCGTTGCGCGAACGCCCGGTATGCAAGCGCTTACCGGCCTCGCCGATACGGCGCGTCAGCTCGCTCTCGATGGACATATGAATGTCCTCATCGTTGATATCGAAGGTGAAGTTGCCGGCATCGATATCCTGTTCGATTCCGGTCAGGCCCTCGGCGATCGCCTGCTCGTCCTCGGCGCTGATGATGCCCTGGGCCGCCAGCATCTTGGCATGCGCCTTAGAACCGGCGATATCCTGCTTATAGAGATGTTTGTCGACCGGCAGCGACGCGCCAAACTCCTGCGTGACCTCGGCCACTCCCGACTCAAAACGACCGCCCCAAAGAGCCATGGAACCGTCCCCTTTCTCCAAATACCAAAACAAGCGCCCAAAGCAATGCGCCATGTCGCTAAAGCGATTTTTCAACCGCTAGTTTTACACATTCCCCACTGTGCGCGGGGCCATGTAGCTAATTTGCAAAGAAGTGACGCACCAGGCACTTGGCGCCCAACGTCTCCCTCCGGATGTTGCCTTGCGAACCATCGATCCAGGCCTTCAGGCTCATAGGGACGTCCTCGACCTTCGCAGCATCGAGCTCGGGCGCGAGGGAAAGTAAAGCATGCGCGATAGCATTGAACATAATGGATACTCCTCATATATATGGGCGCAGAGCCGCCAAATTGATAGAAGGAGCCCCGCCGGACAACCCCGGCGGGGCTCGGACTCAGCCGCAGTCGCGGCATCATATATGCGGGCGGAACGTAGGGGCCACCGATGTTAAGAAGTGTCAGCAAGCATAACGAAAGGTAGGGACCCCGTGCGCCCGTTATGTATCACGCGGATGGGCCGCGCGGATACCAAGGGAAGGAGGCGCTAGGCCTGGGCGGCAGCGGAGCTGGGACCCTGGACCTTTGCCCACGTCTTGAGCGACAGCGTATCGATCTCGATAAAGCCGGCGCTGGCCTTCTCGTCAAACGTGGTGTCGCGGTCGTAGGTAGCCAGACCGTAGTCGTAGAGGCTGAAGGGGCTCTTGCGGCCGACGACATGGCAGTTGCCCTTAAAGAACTTCAGACGGACGGTACCGGTCACGAACTTCTGGGTGTCGGCCATAAAGGCATCGAGCGCGTTCTTGAGCGGGCTGTACCACTGGCCGTTGTACACGGCGGTGGCCCAATCCTGCTCGAGCTTGATCTTGGTCTTGAGCAGGTCGCCCTCGACGCAGATGTCCTCGAGCGCCTTGTGGGCGGTGATGAGCGTCAGCGCACCGGGAACCTCGTAGCACTCGCGGCTCTTGAGGCCCACCAGACGATCCTCGACCAGGTCGAGACGGCCAAAACCGTTATCGCCGGAAATCTTGTTGAGGGCGATGACGATCTCGGAGAGCTTCATCTTTTTGCCGTCGACGGCGACGGGCTTGCCGGCCTCGAACTCGATCTCGGTGTAGGTCGGGGTGTCGGGCGTGTCCTCGGGGTTCTTGGTCATAACCCAGGCGTCGTCGAGCGGCTCGTTCCAGGGATCCTCAAGGTGACCGCACTCGATGGCACGACCCCACAGGTTATCATCGATGGAATAGGGGTTGTCGTTGGCACCCTCGGGAACCGGCACGTTGTGGGCGTGAGCATAGGCGACCTCGTCGGGACGACACTTCAGGTCCCACTCGCGAACCGGCGCGATAACCTTAAGCTCGGGGTCGAGGGCCTTGACGGCAGCCTCAAAACGAACCTGGTCGTTACCCTTGCCGGTGCAGCCGTGGGCGACGTAGGTCGCGCCAAACTCGTGAGCGACCTCGACGAGCTTCTTGGCGAGCAGCGGGCGAGACAGGGCGGAGAGCAGCGGGTACTTATTCTCGTACATGGAGTTTGCGGCGATGGCCTTGGTCAGGAACTCATCGGAGAACTCGTCGCGCAGATCGAGCACCTGGCAATCCAGAACGCCCAGGTCGAGGGCCTTCTGCTTCTTGGCATCCAGGCCGGTCTCCTCCTGGCCCACGTTGCCGCAGACACAAACGACATCGAGATTCTTCTCGTCCTGGAGCCACTTGACACATACAGATGTATCAAGACCACCGGAATATGCGAGAACGACTTTTTCCTTGCTCATGGCTGTTTCCTTTCGCCCTTGGTAGCTAGTTAGAACATCGGTCAGTTGCAAGTCA
>JAJWXI010000188.1 GCA_021641225.1 Collinsella aerofaciens
ACGAGGTTTTTCTGGAAATACGCTCCCGATGCGCGTATAGTACCGATTGTTTTGTCGGCTCCTGCTGCGTCGAGTCCAAACCGCGAAATGCCATGAGCGGCGCGGATGCAGCCAGGAGGCACGAGGACAACCCATCGTGGCCACGCCCCGTGCTTAAAACCCCAAGAAGGAGTGAACAATGGCAGAAGAGAAGTATGTGCCGCGTCTGAAGACCAAGTACAACAACGAGGTCAAGCAGCAGCTTCAGGACAAGTTCCAGTACGAGAACGTCATGATGATCCCCAAGTTTGAGAAGATCGTCGTGAACATGGGTGTCGGCGAGGCCGCTACCGATTCCAAGGCCATCGACGGTGCCGTGCGCGACCTGCGCGCCATCACCGGCCAGCAGCCGATGATCACCCGTGCCCGCAAGTCCATCGCTACCTTCCGCCTGCGCGCTGGTATGCCGATCGGCTGCAAGGTTACCCTGCGTGGCGACCGTATGTGGGAGTTCTTCGATCGTCTGACCTCCGTCGCGATCCCCCGTATCCGCGACTTCCGCGGCATCTCCGCCAAGAGCTTCGACGGTCGTGGTAACTTCTCCATGGGCGTCACCGAGCAGCTCATCTTCCCCGAGATCGACTTCGACTCCGTCGATCACCAGCGCGGTATGGACATCACTTTCGTGACCACCGCCAATACCGATGAGGAGGCCAAGGCCCTTCTGGACGCCTTCGGTTTCCCGTTCAAGAAATAGGTTCACCTGCCCTATGAGCGCCGTTCCCACAAGGGGGCGGCGCTTGGGGCGAACAATACTCTATGTGAGGAGGATATAAGTGGCTAAGACATCGATGATCGTCAAGTGCAATCGCAAGCAGAAGTTCTCTACTCGTGAGTACACGCGCTGCCAGCGCTGCGGCCGTCCGCACTCTGTGTACCGCAAGTTCGGCCTGTGCCGTGTCTGCTTCCGCGAGCTTGCACTCAAGGGCGAGCTTCCCGGCGTTAAGAAGGCCAGCTGGTAAGTCACTACCAGCGTTTCAAGCATCAGTTTGGAACAGGGAAAACGCGCTAAAAAGGCTTTGCCGTTAAGGGCGGCGAAGAACCAAGAGCACGTGTTCATCAAGAACGAAGGAGAATCTGTATGAACCTTACAGACCCGATCGCAGATATGCTTACGCGCATCCGTAACGCTAACTCTGTGAACAAGGCCACGGTCTCCATGCCGAGCAGCAAGAAGCTCGTCGAGATCGCTCGTGTTCTGCACGAGGAGGGCTACATCGAGGGCTACGATGTCGAGGACACCGTTCCCCAGAAGACTCTGCACATCACGCTTAAGTATGGTCCCAAGAAGGCTAAGGTCATCAACGGCATCCGCCGCATTTCCAAGCCGGGCCTGCGTAAGTACACCGGCGTTGCCGACATGCCCCGCGTCCGCGGTGGCCTTGGTACCGCCATTATTTCCACCAGCCATGGCGTCATGACCGACCGCGATGCTCGCAAGCACAACGTCGGCGGCGAGATCATCGCTTACGTCTGGTAATTCGCTCGGTAGGTAGAAGGAAAGGAGATCACCGTGTCTCGTATCGGTAATAAGCCTGTCCAGATTCCCGCCGGAGTCGAAGTGGCAGTCAACGGCAACAACGTTGTCGTCAAGGGCCCCAAGGGCCAGCTCGAGCTCGATGTCTTTGAGAAGCTCGCTATCAACGTCGAGGACAACGTCCTCACCGTTTCCCGTCCCGACGACGAGCGTGAGACCCGTGCCCGCCACGGCCTCACCCGCGCCCTCATCCACAACATGGTTGTCGGCGTTTCCGAGGGCTTCGAGAAGAAGCTCGAGCTCGCCGGCGTCGGTTACCGCGTGCAGCAGAAGGGCAAGAACCTCGAGTTCTCCCTGGGCTTCTCGCACCCCGTGATCGTCGAGGCTCCCGAGGGCATCACCTTCGAGGTTCCCGACAACACCCACGTGAACGTCAAGGGTATCAACAAGCAGCAGGTCGGTCAGATCGCCGCTGAGATCCGCGGCCATCGTCCTCCCGAGCCTTACAAGGGCAAGGGTATCCACTACGTTGGCGAGCACATCCGCCGCAAGCTGGGTAAGGCCGCCAAGTAGTCGTAACCGACTCACTCGCATAAGACCAGCACCCCGTCAGGTGCTGGCAAGATCAACCTTTTTAGGAGTTTACGTATGAACAAGCATAAGGCGAAGCTGGAAGGCCTCAAGCGTCGTCAGCGTCGTGTTCGCGGCAAGGTCTCGGGTACCGCCGAGCGTCCGCGTCTTCGCGTGACCCGTACTAACGCCAACATCTATGCCCAGATCATCGACGACAGCAAGGGCTCCAGCCTGACGCTCGTCTCTGCCTCGACCCTCGAGGCCGAGTTCAAGGGCACCCACACCTCGAACAAGGAGGCTGCGGAGAAGGTCGGTCAGCTCGTTGGCAAGCGCGCCATCGAGGCCGGCATCACCAAGGTCGCCTTCGATCGTGGTGGCCGTATCTACCATGGCCGCGTCAAGGCCCTCGCCGACGGTGCTCGTGCCGCCGGTCTCGAGTTCTAGGAGGTATGTAGCACATGGCTCGTAATCAGAAGCAGCAGCGCGAGGCCTCCGAGTTCGAGGAGCGCGTCGTTTACATCAACCGCGTGTCGAAGACCGTCAAGGGCGGTCGTCGCATGAGCCTCGTCGCTCTCGTCGTCGTTGGCGACGGCAAGGGCAACGTCGGCGTTGGCATGGGCAAGTCCGCTGAGGTGCCCCTGGCCATCTCCAAGGCGTCTCTCGATGCCAAGAAGAACATGTTCCACGTGCCGGTGACCGAGCAGGGCACCATCCCGCACGAGGTTCTCGGCCACTTTGGTGCCGGCCGCATCATCATCAAGCCCGCTGTCGAGGGTACCGGCGTTATCGCCGGCGGCGCTGTGCGTCCCCTCTTCGAGCTTGCTGGCATCAAGAACGTCCTGTCCAAGTCCCTCGGTACCGACAACGGCCTCAACATCATCAAGGCTGCCGTCGAGGGCCTCAAGGAGCTCTCCAGCCCTGAGGACGTCGCGGCTCGCCGTGGCCTGACGGTCTCCGAGATGTTCGTCGGTAAGGAGAACTAAGCATGGCTGACACCATCAAGATCAAGCAGGTCCGCAGCACCAACGGTTGCAAGCAGGACCAGGTCCGTACTGTCCGTGCCCTCGGTCTCCACAGGATCCGCGAGGTTCGCGAGATTGCTGACAACGAGTCCGTCCGCGGCATGATCTTCAAGGTCAAGCACCTTGTCGAGATTGTAGAGGAGTAGCAAATGCAGCTTCACGATCTTACTCCCGCGCCCGGTTCCACCAAGAACCGCAAGCGCGTCGGCCGTGGCAATTCTTCGGGTCACGGCACCACTTCTGGCCGCGGCCAGAAG
>JAJWXI010000189.1 GCA_021641225.1 Collinsella aerofaciens
GGGCGGTAGCTTTGAAAGCGCCCGCAGCGGTGGCGGCGAGCATGCAGATGAGCGGGCGGTGGCGCTTGCCGGCGTTGGCCGTAAACGCCGAGAGCGGCGCGTACAGGTAGCGTTCGATATCGGCAGAGGTCGCCTGTCCGTCAAAGAACGTGGCCAGATAGTCGTTGATCTGGTCGAAGTGCTGGGCTAAAAAGCTGGTAAACGGACTGGACACGGGCGCTCGCATTCTTTCGGAGGTTGCATCGTTGCATTATGCAGACACCATATTGCCACATTGGGGCTATCTGCACGGTTTTTTTAGTGATTTGGGACAACAGGGCACGCTTGATGGAACATACCTAGATAAGTCTAAAATGCTCGAGCGCTTTGACGACGCCGTCGTTGCCGACCGAGTCGGTAATGTAGTCCGCGCGCTTTTTGAGATAGTCCGGCGCATTGCCCATGGCGATACCGACATCGACGGCGTTCATCAGCGAGATGTCATTGCTGGCATCACCGATGCCATACACCGTTCCATGGTTGGGGTCGAGAGCGTCGAGTACGGACTGGATACCCTCGCGCTTGGTGCATTCGCGAGGCGAAATCTCGGTCACTTCGAGCTCGAGCTCGTTAAAGCAGAGCAGCGGCTCAAACGCTTGATCCTGAGCGATGCGGTTGGCAAGCGACGTGGACATTAAGATCTTGTAGGCGCTGTAATGTTGCAGCTGCGTAATTGCATCGCCCACGGTGCGGGCGTATCCGGGGGCGTCGGGCGCATCGGCACTCATGCGAACGACGCCATTGAGTCCCTCAAAACGAATCACTTCGTCCGATTGCTCAAGAATGGGAGCAAGGCGCTGCAGCATGCCGGGCGTCATCGCCAAATCGCGAATCACGTGTCCCTCAAGTTCGACATAGCCACCCGCGAGGCAGACGATGCCGGTCCAGGGCAGCTCGAGCAGCTTTGGATGGATGCAGCTCAGCGTGCGCCCTGTGCAGATAAACGCCATATTGCCCTTGGCGACAAAATCACGGATGGCTTGCGAGACCGCTTCATTGGGATAGGGGGAGAGGTCTCGCTCGCTCTCGGGAAGCTCTTGTGCCACTCGAGGGTCTTGCCAGGCGAGTGTTCCGTCGATATCGAAGAAGCAGATATCGCCGCGCTTATGGGCTGCGCTGGCGGCAGGGGAGGCCGAGGTGGTGGGCACAAATCCCGGCTCGAGGCCCATGATCTGGTCAAAATGCTCTTTAACGCGGGGAACGGAGATGCCGATAATCACCTGGGCGGTCTTGCCCGTAATGATGAGGCCCTTGGCGCCCACCGCGACAAACGACGCATTATCTGCAACGATGGAAGGGTCTGCGACCTCGACGCGCAGGCGCGTGGCGCAGTTCGTTGCGCCCACGATATTGCCAACGCCACCTAAAAGCTGAATTACCCGCTCAGCGAGGACGTGATCTTGATCGGATTGAATACTGACCTCGCCATTGGGAGATTGCTCTTTGACAAAGCCGCTTCCCGTTAAACGATCGATTGCCGCGCGATTGGAGGCATGATCCTCGCGGCCCGGCGTCTTAAGGTCATAGACCAAGATGAGTGCTCGAAAACTAACAAAAAAGATGAGGCTAAAGGCAAGACCGATACCGAGCGCCAAAAGGTAGGAGCCGGCATGCATTCGCATGAGTGGGATGAAGTTAAAGGCCGTCATTTCCATGAGACCGCCCGAGAAGATGCCGACGATGCCAAAGAAGTTCATGGTCATGGCAAGGCAGGAGGATAGGACGGCGTAGAGCAAAAAGAGTCCAGGATAGGTGAACATAAAGAGAAACTCGAGCGGCTCGGTGACACCGCAGACCACCGAGGCGACGATGGCGGGCAAAAGGATGACCTTAAGGCCGGCGCGGCGTTCGGGTTTGGCGGTGAAATAGAATGCTGCCGCGATGGCGGGAAGGCCAAAGAGCTTGCCCCAGCCGGTGGCGGTAAAACCTGCCCAGGGCGCAAGTTCATTTAAAGGGCGCGTGCTATGGGAGAGAATGGGGAGCAGGTTGGTCCACGTGGCGTAAATACCGTCGTGAATGACCAGATTGTCGTAATAGATGGGCATATAGAGCAGGTGGTGCAGCCCCATGGGCTCGAGTGCTCGCTCCAAAAACACAAAGATGCCCACGCCGAAGGGGCCGACGCCCGCAAGTGCGTGGCGCAGCGTTTCGGTCACAGCGTATGCGAAGGGCACGATGGCGGCCGAGATGGCGGCAAGGGCAAACACGGCAAAAAAGCTGATGAGGTAGACCAGCGAGGAACCCGAGAAGGTGCCGAGCCAATCGGGAACCTTGGCATCGTAGAAGCGGTCATGGATGGCGACGACGGTTGCCGATACCGCCAGCGGGCCGATAATGCCGGTGTCGAGCGTCTTGATGCCGTCGATGACGGTGATACCGCTGGCGGGGGTCAAAGATGATGGGTACTTAAGCCCAAGGTTGTCTCCGCTCAGCTTAATGATCTCGCTCAAAAAGAAGCAATAGGCAAAATAGGCCACGAGTGCCTCGAGGCAGCAGCGTGCCGGTTGCTTTTGGGCAAGACCGATAGGCAGCGCTACGGCAAAAAGGAGCGGGAGACGTTTAAAGACCGTCCACGAGCCGCGCTGGATGATGGTCCAGAGAACGTACCAAGGGGTTCCGTATACGGCGAGGTCACCGACGATGTCTACGGTCGTGGCGAGGGCGGAGATGCCGACCATGAGGCCTGATATAGAAAACAGCATGGCGGGCGCGAACATGGCTCCGCCAAAACGTTGGATTTTCTGCAGCATAATATGCCTTCCGGATGCAACATGCTGTGCGAGCAAGAACGTTTAAACAATGAACTCATTGTAGAGGACTGGCTGCTTGCCGCATTGACGGTTTTGATTCGAATCGATTGGAGTTTCGGGGGAACCGTCGACGGTAAATAATCCGTACTTTACCGATAATCGGTTTAAACAACTTTAAGAAATGCTATCGTGCCTAGCCATACATATTCATTAGAGGTGAAGTCATGCCAAAAGCGATTTACGAAGGAATCTACCGCGAGATCCGTTCGCGCATCATTAACGGGACCTATGCGTTTCAGGAGATGCTGCCAACCGAAGCCGAGCTGACCGCGGAGTTTGGCTGCACGCGCAATACCGTTCGACGCGCCTTGAGCATGCTGGCCGACGGGATGTTTGTGCAGCCCATACACGGCAAGGGCGTGCGCGTTATTTGGCTTAAGGGCGAAACCGACATGTTGGGCGCACTCGAAGAGGTTGAGTCGTTTGGCGAGTTCGCAAAACGCAACAATGCCGTCGCATCGACCGAGGTCAAGTCTTTTGAACATTTGATTTGCACGGAGCAACTTTCTCGTCGCCT
>JAJWXI010000026.1 GCA_021641225.1 Collinsella aerofaciens
GAACGGACGCGATGGGGCGGTCCTTGAGCAGCACGCTGCCGTAGGTCGAAGAGTAGTTAGCGGTGATGTAACCGATGGCCTTGCGATTGATCATCGGATCATTCCCCCTTCCCGATAACGACGTCATTTCCAACGACGGCCGTATCCTTGGTGGTATCGACAGAGCCGAGCTTCACGCCCTCTTCGACCGTGGAGTTCTCGCCCAAAATAGCGCGGCAGATGTGCGCACCGCTCTTAACGTGCGCACCCGGCAGCAGCACGGAGTCCTCGACCACGGCGCGCTCCTCGATGATGACATCGGTCGAAAGGATCGAGTGGCGAGCGGTGCCGTAGATCTTGCAGCCATTGGAGACCAGGCAGTCGTCTAGGCGGCCGTCCGGACCAATGTAGTGCGGCGGACGCGTGGTGATGTTGGACATGATGGGGAAGTTCTTGTCAAACAGATCGAACTCGGGGTTGTTGCCCAGCAGGTCCATCGAGGTCTCATGGAAGCTGGCGATGGTGCCGACGTCCTTCCAGAAGCCGTGGAACTCATAGCTGTACAGGCGCTTGTTCTCACCGAGCAGCTTGGGGATGATGTCCTTGCCAAAGTCGTGGCTCGAGCGCTGGTCCAGGGCGTCCTCCTCGAGCGCCTCGATCAGCACGTCGGCCGAGAAGATGTAGATGCCCATGGACGCGAGGTTCGAATCGGGCTTCTCGGGCTTCTCGGTGAACTTGGTGATGCGGCCGTCTTCGGGGTCGGTGGTCAGGATGCCAAAGCGGCTGGCCTCCTCCCACGGTACGGGCATAACGCTCACCGTGAGGTCGGCGTTGTTCTCAATGTGCGTCTTGAGCATCTTGCGGTAGTCCATGCGATACAGGTGATCGCCCGAAAGAATCAGGACGTACTTGGGGTCGTTGGCCTTGATGTAGTCGAGGTTCTGCGTAATGGCGTCGGCCGTGCCCGCATACCAGGCGCCGCCGGTCTGCGTCTCGTACGGCGGCAGGATCGACACGCCGCCGTCGCGGCTGTCCAGATCCCACGCCTCGCCGGAGCCCACGTAGGCATGCAGCAGGTAGGGACGGTACTGCGTCAGAACGCCCACCGTGTCGATGCCCGAGTTGGAGCAGTTGGACAGCGAAAAGTCGATAATGCGGAACTTGCCACCAAAGCTAACCGCCGGCTTGGCGATCTTTTGGGTGAGTGCCCCCAATCGGCTGCCCTGTCCTCCTGCGAGGAGCATCGCGATGCATTCTTTCTTACTCATCGATTTCTCCTTCTGTCATCGATGTTCCTAACCCATTAGCGACGGGCGCGGCGCACTGTCACGCCCGTCGAGTAATGCCGTGCGGCAAAGGGAGCTCGCGCGCTTTATGCGTGCCAGATCTCGTCGCGATACTCGCGAATGGTGCGGTCGGACGAGAACCAGCCACTCGAGGCGGTGTTGAGCAGGGCCTTGCGGTTCCAGGTCTCCTGGTCGCCGTAGCTGCCCGTGAGGTTCTCCCATGCATCAACGTAGCTGCGGAAGTCGGCCATGACCAGGTCGGGGTCGTTGTTGTTCATGAGCTCGTTGTAGATACTCTCGAAGTTGCCCGAAAGGCCGGCAAAGGTGTTGTCCTTGAGCTCGTCCATCACGCGGCCTAGACGCTCGCGGTCGCCGTTGAGGGTATCCCACGCAAAGTAGTTGTTGGATGCCCAGAGCTGCTCGACCTCGGGAGCGGTCAGGCCAAAGATGGCCTCGTTCTCACGGCCGGCCAGGTCGGCGATCTCGATGTTGGCGCCGTCGAGGGTGCCCAGCGTAATGGCGCCGTTCATCATGAGCTTCATGTTGGACGTGCCCGAGGCCTCCTTGCCGGCCGTGGAGATCTGCTCCGAGATCTCGGCGGCGGGGTAGATGAGCTGGGCGTTGCTCACGCGGAAGTTGGGGATAAAGCAGACCTTCATGACCTCGTTGACGCGGGCATCGTTGTTGATGACGTCGGCAACGGAGTTAATGAGGCGGATGGTCTCCTTGGCGAAGGTGTAGCTCGAGGCAGCCTTGCCACTAAAGATGAAGGTCGTCGGCGTCACGTGGAAGTTGGGGTCGGCGATGCGACGGTTGTAGATGTCCATCACCTTCATGATGTTCATGAGCTGGCGCTTATAGGCGTGGAAGCGCTTTACCTGGACATCGAAGACGGTGTTGGGGTCAATAACCAGACCGGTCTCGGCCTTAACGTAGGCGGCCAGACGCTCCTTGTTGGCGCGCTTGGAGGCACCCACGGCCTTCAGGAACTCGGTGTCGTCCTTAAACTCCTTGAGTTTCTCAAGCTCAAAGGCGTCTTTGAGCCAGCCATCGCCAATGGCCTCGGTCACGAGCTTGGCGTAGGTGGGGTTGGCCTCGGCAAAGAAGCGACGGTGCGAGATGCCGTTGGTCTTGTTGTTAAACTTCTCGGGCGTCAAGGCATAGAAGTCCTTGAGCACGATGTTCTTGATGATGTCGGAGTGGATCTTGGCCACGCCGTTAACGCTATGGCTGCAGATCACGGACAGGTTGGCCATGCGAATCTCGCCGTCCCACAGGATGGCGGTCTGGCGCAGACGCTCCTGCCAGCCCTCCTGCGAGGTGTCGAACGACTCGTGCCAACGACGGCTGATCTCGTCGATGATCTGGTACACGCGGGGGAGGAGCTTAGAGAACGTGCCGATGGGCCACTTCTCCAAGGCCTCGGGCAGGATGGTGTGGTTGGTGTAGCTCACGACCTGCGTCACGATGTTCCAGGCGTCATCCCACTCAAGCTTCTTCTCGTCGATGAGGATACGCATGAGCTCGGGGCCGCACATGGCGGGGTGGGTATCGTTGGTGTGGATGGCCACAAACTGCGGCAGCAGCTCCCAGTTCGCGCCGTGCTCCTTCTCAAAGGTGTCGAGCAGGCTGTAGATACCGGCCGAGACAAACAGGTACTCCTGCTTCAGGCGCAGCAGACGGCCGTGCTCGCCGGCGTCGTTGGGGTAGAGGATGGCGCTGATGGCCTCGGCCTCGGCGCGCTCGGCGTCGGCCAGGGCGTAGTCGCCGCGGTTGAAGGCCTCCAGATCGAAGTGCTCCTCGACCGGCTCAGCAGCCCAGACGCGCAGCTTGTTGACGGTCTCGCCGGCATAGCCCACCACGGGGATGTCGTAGGGAACGGCCAGGATATCCTGCGTGTCCACCGTGCGGTAGAACGTGCGGCCGTCCTCCTCAAAGCCCTCAACGCGGCCACCAAACTTGATGGTCACGGCCTTGTCCTGACGACGGACCTCCCAGGGATAGCCGTGGGTGAGCCACTCGTCGGTAGCCTCGACCTGGCTGCCATTGACGATCTCCTGCTTAAACAGGCCGTAGCGGTAGCGCATGCCGTTGCCGTAGCCGGCAATGCCCTCGGCTGCCATGGAATCCAGGAAGCATGCGGCCAGACGGCCCAGGCCACCGTTGCCCAGAGCCGGATCGGGCTCCTGGTTCTCGATGACGGACAGGTCGAAGCCCATGTCGTCGAGCGCCTCGGCGACCATGTCGCGCACGCCAAAGTTGAGCAGGTAGTTGTCGAGCAGGCGGCCGATCAAAAACTCGATCGAGAAGTAGTACACGCGCTTTTTGCCCTCGGCGGTCACACGGGCGTCGCTCTTGGTAGCGACGGTGCGCGCCTTCTCGGCCACGAGCTTGGCCAGGGCGTTAAAGCGGTCGAGGTCGCTGGCGGCTTCGACGCTCTTACCGCTAATGCTCATGACGGCATCACGATAGAGCTCGGTAAACTCCTGCTTGTTGTCGAAGATCTTATTCATACGTTCCTTTCCCCCGGGGATGTTTCTCCCGGAACGGTTATGACTTGTATCCTACGCCCCGTCGGGGCGGGTGATTACAGTGGTAACGGCTTTGTTACGCATCTTTGGCGGTCGACTTAACAGTCGCTGACTTGGCCTTGGTAGTTGCCTTTTTGGCAACCGGCTTCTTAGCCGTAGTGGCCTTGGCAGCGGGCTTCGCAGCAGCCTTCGCCTTGGCCGTCGTAGCCTTCGCCTTAGCGGGAGCCTTCTTAGCAGCCGCAGGCTTGGGCTTCACCGAAGACGTGCGCTTACGCGTAGCCTTCTTGGGCTCCTCAATCACAGGCGGCTTATAGCTGCTGGGACCGCGGCGCTTAAGCACCACGCCGGCCAAGCCGGGCACCTTGATCTCGATGGAGTCCATCTGCCCGTTCCAGGGGTAGGGCTCGCTCGAGCAGGTGTAGGGCTCCTCGCCGGCATAGCCGCTGCCGCCAAACTCGGGACGGTCGGAATCAAAGATGACCTCCCAGTCACCCTCGCGCGGCACGCCCACGCGGAAGCTCTCGTAGCTCGCCGGGTCAAAGTTGATCAGGATCACCAGATCGTCGTCCACGTCCTCGCCCTGGCGCACAAAGCTCACGATGGACTGCTTGGAGTTGTCCGCATCGATCCAGGTAAAGCCGTCGTCGGTGTAGCCACGCTCGTACAGGGCGGGCTCGGCGGTGTACAGGTGGTTAAGCGCCTTGATAAACGCCTGATGATGACGGTGGGTCTCGTACTGCTCGGTCAGGAACCACTGGATGGACTCGTAGTAGCGCCACTCAATAAACTGGCCGATCTCGTTGCCCATAAAGTTGAGCTTGGCACCGGGGTGCGTCATCTGGTAGAAGGCGAGCGTGCGCAGACCGGCAAACTGACGCCACCAGTCGCCCGGCATACGGCCGATCAGCGAGCATTTACCGTGGACGACCTCGTCGTGGCTCAGCGGGCAAATAAAGTTCTCGGTAAAGGCATACATGATGGAGAACGTGAGCAGCCCGTGGTTGCCGGGGCGCCACGGAAAATCGGTCTGCATGTAGTGTAGGGTGTCGTTCATCCAGCCCATGTCCCACTTGTAGTGGAAGCCCAGGCCGCCGTCCTGCGGCGGATAGGTCACGAGCGGCCACGCGGTGGACTCCTCGGCCATCATCATCACGTCGGGGTAGTGCGCCTCCACGGCGCAGTTGACCTGGCGGATAAATGCGCTGGCGTCCAAGTCCTCCTCGGTTCCGTACTTGTTGAACTTCTTTTGACCCGGATCGTCGATGCCAAAGTTGAGGTACAGCATGCTGGACACGCCGTCCATGCGAATGCCGTCAACATGGAAGTTCTCGAGCCAGTACAGCACGTTGGAGACCAGGAAGGAGCGGACCTCGCCACGGGCGAAGTCAAACTTGTGCGTGCCCCAGTTGGGGTGAATCTCGTGCTCAAACAGCATATGGCCGTTAAAGGTGGCAAGGCCGTGGGAGTCGGCGCAAAAACCGCCGGGCACCCAGTCCATGATCACGCCGATGCCCGCCTCGTGGCACGCATCGATAAAGTGCATGAGCTGCTGAGGGTTGCCGTAGCGCGACGTGGCGGCGTAGTAGCCGGTCGTCTGGTAGCCCCAGGAGCCGTCGAAAGGATGCTCCATGAGCGGCATGACCTCGATATGCGTGTAGCCCATGTCGCGCACGTAGTCCACGAGCTCAACCGACAGGTCGTCGTAGGTGTAGAACTCGCCGCGCTGCGCGGGGAAGGGATCCATGGGGCCGGGGTAGTTGCCGTACTCGTCCGGCTCGCCCTGCGGCTCATCGCCGTGGCGCTTCCACGATCCGATATGCACCTCGTAGATGTTAAGGGGCTGTGACATGTGGTTGTGGCCGGCACGGCGCTTGAGCCATGCGGCGTCGTTCCACTTGTAGCCATCGAGGGTCCACAGCACGCTGGCGGTACCCGGAGGGCACTCGGCCTTAAAGGCATACGGATCGGCCTTATAGAGCTTTTCGCCCTCGTTGGTCTCGATAAGATATTTATAGAGCTGGCCCTGCTCGGCACCAGGAATAAAGCCTTCCCAAATAGCGCTCGTATGCACGGGCACCAGAGGGTTGGCTTCCTCATCCCAGTCGTTAAATTCGCCAATGACATGCACGCTCTTTACATCGGGCGCCCAAACGCAAAAGCGCCAGCCGCGCGTACGGTTCTGCGTGTCGGGGTGCGCGCCCATCTTTTCCCAGCTGCGCTCCCACATGCCAATGCCAAACAGATAGACATCGTCCTTAGAGAGCTCCGGCGCGTGCGGGGCGGCTTTACGGGTTGCAGGCTTTTTAGCCGTTGGCTTTAGCTTTGTATCGCTCACGTTTGATCCCATCATGACGCGGCAGCGTGTTGCCTTGGTGACTAGATGCGAAAGGTCCAAGGCTGCACGAATCGAAGGGACGGCGATAGTTCTATGATTCGTTCCACCTCGCGTGCTCGGTGGAACTTTCGGCAGAAACTACGATAACACCTGTACGTTACTTTTATGAAGGAAAGTGGTTTTAGGGCGGCGTTTAATCGGTAAGCGCCATGTTTAGACCACTGGCAGAATTGCAGTGGTAAAACTCTTGACAGTTTTACCAATTAGGGTTTCAAGATTGTTAGTCTGACGTTTGGTAAAACGTTTTTAGCAGGATGTTTACCATTTGACATCGAAAGGTTCGTTTATGTCCCAGACCGCCGCCCCCAACGTTGCTTTTATTTTCGATTGCGACGGCACACTGGTTAATAGCACCCCCGTTTGGGCCTATGCCCAGCCCGAGTTATTGCACCGCCACGGAGTTGACGTGACGGTCGACGATTTTGCCCAGTTTGAGCATCTTTCGCTGGAGGACGAGTGCCAGGCCTACCACGACACGTGGGGCATTAGCGAGAATGGCGAGGAGCTGTATCGCGAGCTGAGCGACATTCTGATCGATGGGTACTCCAAGGTGCCGCCGCGCGAGGGGCTCCTGGCATTTTTGGAGCAGGCGAAGGCGGCGGACATTGCTATGTGCGTTGCCACGTCCACGCCGGCCGAGCTGGTACAGTCCGCGCTCGCTGGTGCCGGGCTCGACGCTTACATGGAGTTTGTGACCACCACGGGTGAGGCGGGGCGTTCCAAGCAATTCCCCGATGTGTATGAGCTGGCGCTGCGCCGCCTGGAGGAGCGCCATGGGCATAAGTTTGAGTGCGCTTGGGTGTTTGAGGACGCCGTCTTTGGCCTAAAGAGCTCTGGGGTCGCCGGCTTTAAGCGTGTAGGCATTTATGACCCGCACGGCCGCATGGAGCGCGACGATGTGCGCGCCAACTGCGATATCTTTATCGACAGCTATGAGGACCTGGATCTGGCCCGCGTGCTTGCGTTTGAGGGATAGGCGAGGGCTGTGGCTTGCAAGGTATTAGTGGTCTGCGGCTCGCCCGTGGTGGCGAGCGCGGATCTGTTGCGTAGGTTAGCGGGGGAGTGCGACCACGTTGTCGCCGTGGACCGCGGCCTGGACGCGCTGTTGGGTGCCGGCTTGGGCTGCGACGTCTATGTCGGTGACGCCGACACGGTGAGCGACGCGGGCCGTGTGTTGGTCGATGCCGCCACCGACTTTGAAGTAGAGCGCCACGACCCCTACAAGGACTATACCGACCTGGCTCTGGCGCTCGATTCCGTCCGCCGTCGCTGGTCGGGTGCCGAAGTGGTTGCGACCTGCGCTACGGGCGGCCGCCCCGACATGGCCCTAAGCGTCCTAGGCCTATTAGCCAACTACAAAGATGCTCCCGTCTGGATTGCCGAGGACGAGATCACGGCCCGCGTTCTGCACGAAGGCGAATCCTGGACCATCGAAGGCGCAGAAGGCAAGACGTTCTCCATAATCGCCATAACCCCTGGGACGGTGGTAAGCGAACATGGCTTGGAGTGGGAACTAGATCATGCTTCGTTAGATCTACTAGCCGACACTGGCATCTCTAACGTCGTTAGGTCAGCAGCCACCATTCAAGTCCACACCGGCACCGCCATCGCTTACCTATATCAATAGGCATTTAGAATCTGGCCAAAAAAGTCCTTGCATCAAGCTAAACATTCCCCTATAGTATCTCCTCGTCACGGGGGCGTAGCTCAGCTGGGAGAGCGCTTGACTGGCAGTCAAGAGGTCAGGGGTTCGATCCCCCTCGTCTCCACCATCGTGAATGCAAAGGCCTTCGGAATTCTGAAGGCCTTTTTTTCGTGCCAAAATACCTCGCGCCACAAACCCATACCCACATCAACAAAAAGTTGCACAATTTATTTCCCATGTCTGTACATAGTTTGTTATCCAAACGCAATTACCAGTGCAGCTCGCTTCTCCAGCTGGGCTTCAGGAACGCTCCCAATTATTGCCAGCACCCCAATAACCTGCGCCAACGTGAACAACATCTCAAAACAACCCCCTTAAGCACGTCAAATGAACGATATGTTGTCCAACGCAGCCCAAATCAGTTTCACTAACAGCTTGTGCTAGGATACCTAGCGTTACATGAGTTCAACTGTGCTCGCGGCTCCAGCAAGTCACAAAGCGCAGGGTCGATCAGCATCCGGCCGTAACGGCGGTGCCAGAAACACCACGAGCTCCAATATCGATTGCCATGCGCGATTTTGCACTTGGTTTTGCGGGCATTTAAAAGTTCGCATTGTGGAGTGCATCAAGTTACTACGGCAAACCACAGCAGTCTTCAGCTGTTTGCGTGCGGTCCAGTTTTGTTCCCGCTTGACTGGTTCGCACGCAGCCAGCTGGAGTCGCGGTCATTTTTGCGATACACGTCCGCGTCTCTAGCAACTGCACTCATACATACCGTTCACGGTGGGGCAGAGCCACGTGCTTGTCTGACTGGGCTCAGGGTTTGAATATGGAGCGCCTTCGCGCACAAGCGCCCTGGCGAAGCCATACCCAAACCCCGTGAGCCACACGTAAGACAGCAAGGGGGTGGTGCTCGTGTGGTATGTGATTCAGGTCATTAACGGTCGCGAAGACGTAATGCGCGAGCGCATCGAGCGTATGGTGCCGGCGAGCGCCATGCAGGAGCTCTTTTATCCCCAATTTCAAACCGAGATCAAAGTACACGGCGAATGGGTCAATACGACCAAGCCGCTGTTCCCTGGTTATCTTATCTGCGATACGGCAGATCCCCGCACCGTGCAACAGTATCTGCTGCGCATGGACGACTTTGCCCGAGTGCTTTCCCAGGACGGTCAGTTTGTGCCGCTGGCAAAAGAAGAGGTCCAGCTTATTGGCGGCTTTACGCACAGGGGAGACCGCGTAGTGCCCATGAGCGAGGCTCTAAAAGACGGCGACCAGGTCGTTGTGACGGCAGGTCCGCTGCTAGGCCACGAAGGCCTGATCAAAACCATTAATAGACGCAAGAGTACTGCTTATTTGGAGCTCGACCTGTGCGGCCGACGTGTGACTACGCGCGTTGGCCTTGCCGTGCTTTCGGCCGAACAGCGCGTAATGCGAAACCTAAAAAAGGCGATTGCCTAGTTGCAGATGATCACTACACAAAACAGGGAGGCTCCCCGGCCCGGGGACGAAGTCTTGGAAGAAAACGTGTCGGACAAAACCGAATTTGCATCGAATGCGCCCGTAGGGGCGGCGCTGATTGCTCAGGCCATGGACCGGCGCGCGGGCGCCGGCCGCTACAAGGCCATGCAGTCCATTATGGACTGGGACCGCTCGCGTCTGGCCTACAGGGCCGTTAAGCGCACGTTCGACATCGTGTTCAGCGGTGCCGTGCTAGTCGTAATCGCGATTCCCAGCTTGGTTCTGGCGGCGCTCATCCGCCTGGAGAGCGAGGGCAGCCCGTTCTATAGCCAGATCCGCGTGGGCCGCACCCGTTCCGACGGTAGTCTAACCACCTTTCGCATGTGGAAGTTCCGCAGCATGTACAGAGATGCCGACGAACGCCTCGCCGAGCTCAAGGAGCAGAACGAGATCTCAGGTGCTATGTTCAAGATGAAGAACGATCCGCGTGTCACCAATATCGGCAAGTTCATCCGCAAGCACTCCATCGACGAGTTCCCGCAGTTCCTGAATGTGTTCCTGGGCCAGATGTCCGTCGTGGGGCCAAGGCCGCCGCTACCGAACGAGGTGGCGGAGTACACCGAGTACGACCTGCAGCGACTAGCAGTGAAACCCGGCATCACCGGCTGGTGGCAGGTGACGGAGCGCAACTCAACGGGTTTCGATGGGATGGTTCAGCGCGACCTGGAGTACATCGCCAAGCGCGGTCCCGTTACGGACCTCAAGATCGTTGCTCTCACGGTGATCGAGGTCATCACCGGTAAGGGTGCGTGCTAATGCTCCGGGACTATTCAAAATTCGTTGAGCTCAAGCGTGTTCCCGTAATCGATGTTCCGATCACGGGAACCAATATGTCTGAGTGCGTGGAGTTTCTCACTCGCCATATAGATGAGCTACATGGCGAGTATATTTGCGTATCCAATGCTCACACGTCGGTTATGGCTCATGACGACCCTTCCTATTGGGCCTGCCAAGCGGACTCCCTCATGTCCGTTCCCGACGGCAAGCCTTTATCTGTTGTTGGACGTAAAACAATAGAGTCAATGGGGCGTGTAACTGGACCCGATCTAATGCGAGAGATTTTCAGCATTTCCTTGCAGCAGGGATGGAGCCATTACTTCTACGGTAACGAGCAGAAGAATCTCGACGCTCTCAAGAATTCACTTCAGAAGGAATATCCGGGCCTGGAAATAGCTGGCATGGAGCCTTCGGTTTTCCGACCGCTCTCCGTCAGCGAGAAGCGAGACCTTTCGCGACGTATCGCTGATTCGGGTGCAGACTTCGCATGGATTGCGCTGGGTGCGCCTCGCCAGGAAGTCCTCATGCATGAGCTTAAAGGTGGCCCCCAGCCAATAATGATCGGCGTCGGGGGAGCCTTCAATGTCCTCGCCGGAGTGGTGCCGGAGGCACCGATCTGGATGCAGGACTTGAGCCTCGAATGGCTATACAGACTTATCCAAGAGCCGAAACGGCTTTTCAAGCGATACCTCATTACTAACACTAAGTTTCTCTTTTACCAGTTCACTGGCGCAAAACGCAAGGAAGGCAAGTAGATGAAATCCACGACCGCATTCAAAGACAAGACCCTCATGATCACGGGAGGCACCGGCTCGTTCGGCAACACCGTGCTCAAGCACTTCATGAACACCGACCTGGCCGAGATCCGCATCTTCTCGCGCGACGAGAAGAAGCAGGACGACATGCGCCACCGCCTGCAGGAGAAGTCCCCGGAGCTCGCCTCCAAGGTGCGCTTCTTCATCGGCGACGTCCGCAACGCCCAGAGCGTGCGCGACGCCATGCACGGGGTCGACTACATCTTCCACGCCGCCGCCCTCAAGCAGGTGCCCTCCTGCGAGTTCTTCCCCATGGAGGCCGTCCGCACCAACGTCATCGGCACGGACAACGTGCTCCACGCCGCCATCGAGGGGGGCGTCGACCGCGTCGTGTGCCTTTCCACCGACAAGGCGGCCTACCCCATCAACGCCATGGGCAAGTCCAAGGCCATGATGGAGTCCATCATCTACGCCAACGCCCGCAACGGCGCCGGCCGCACCACCATCTGCTGCACCCGCTACGGCAACGTCATGTGCTCGCGCGGCTCGGTGATCCCGCTGTTCATCGACCGCATCCGCAAGGGCGAGCCGCTCACGGTCACCGACCCCAACATGACCCGCTTCCTCATGAACCTGGACGAGGCGGTCGACCTCGTGCAGTTCGCCTTCGAGCACGCAAACCCCGGTGACCTGTTCATCCAGAAGGCGCCGGCGTCCACCATCGGCGACCTCGCCGAGGCGGTCCAGGAGGTCTTCGGCCGCGTGGGCACGCAGGTCATCGGCACCCGCCACGGCGAGAAGCTGTTCGAGACCCTCATGACCCGCGAGGAGCGCCTGCGCGCCGAGGACATGGGTGGCTACTACCGCGTCGCCTGCGACTCGCGCGACCTGAACTACGACAAGTTCGTCGTCGACGGCGAGGTTGAGACCCAGGCCGACGAGTCCTACACGAGCCACAACACCGAGAGGCTCGACGTGGAGGGCACCATCGCCAAGATCAAGACGGCTGAGTACGTGCAGCTGGCCCTGGAGGGCCGCGAGCACGAGGCGGTGCAGTAGGGTGCGCGTCCTCGTCACCGGCGCGAGGGGCTTCGTCGGCAGGAACCTCTGCTGCGCGTTGAAGAACATCCGCGACGGCAAGGATCGCCGTGCCAAATACCAGCCCCTCCTTCCCCTTGAGGTCATGGAGTACGACATCGACTCCGCCCCGGAGGAGCTCGACGGGTACTGCTCCCGCACCGACTTCGTCTTCAACCTGGCGGGCGTCAACCGCCCCAAGGAGCAGGCGGAGTTCATGGAGGGCAATTTCGGGTTCGCCTCCACGCTGCTCGAGACCCTCGAGCGCCACGGCAACACGTGCCCCGTCATGCTCTCCAGCTCCGCGCAGGCGAGCCTGTCGGGCCGCTTCGAGGGCTCCGTATACGGCGAGTCCAAGCTCGCGGGGGAGGGCCTCTTCCGCGAGTACTCGGAGCGCACGGGCGCCCCGGTGCTCATCTACCGCTTCCCCAACCTCTACGGCAAGTGGTGCCGCCCGCGCTACAACTCCGCCGTTGCCACCTTCTGCGACGCCATCGCCAACGGCCGCCCCTACACCGTGAGCGACCCGTCGGTGGAGCTGGAGCTGCTATACATCGACGACCTGGTCGACGAGATGCTGGGCGCGCTGCTCGGCAAGGAGCACCGCTGCGGCTACGAGGGGCTCGAGCGCGCCGAGGGCGATGGTTTCTGCTACGTCCCCGGGACCGACGTGAAGACGCTGGGCGAGATCGTCTACCTGCTCGACAGCTTCCGCGACAGCCGCGAGACGCTGTCGGTGCCTGACCTTTCGGAGGGCTCCTTCTCCAAGAAGCTGTGGAGCACGTTCCTGTCCTACTACGAGCCGGGGCACTTCGCCTATAGCCTGAAGCCCAACACCGACGACCGTGGCTCGTTCACCGAGTTCCTGCGCACGCCCGAGCGCGGCCAGGTCTCCGTCAACGTGAGCAAGCCCGGCATCACCAAGGGCAACCACTGGCACATGAGCAAGTGGGAGAGGTTCCTGGTGGTCTCCGGCACCGCGTCGATCAAGCTGAGGAAGGTGGGGGAGGATGCCGAGGGGAACCCGTTCCCCGTCGACGAGTACATAGTTTCTGGGTCTGACATGCGCACCGTGGAGATGATCCCGGGCTACACGCACTCCATAACCAACCTGTCCGACACCGAGGACCTCGTGACGGTCATGTGGGCCAACGAGCCCTTCGACCCCGAGAACCCCGACACCTACTACGAGGAGGTCTAGCCGCATGGGCTCTTTTTCGCGGTCCCTTCTATGTTTTGGCCGCAGTGTGAAAGCGCTTCCTCGTAAAGCTATAGTTCAGCCCCTCGTTAAACGGTCTTTTGCACGGTGCGGAAAGGGTTTCTCGCTTGGAAAGCGTTGCGATTTGCAAGGCTTGGAGAACATTTCAGTCGGTAATGATGTGTCATTTGGGCCCGATACAAGAATTTGGACAACGGGCGCAGAAGTAATTATCGGTAACGATGTTATGTTTGGCCCACATATTACTCTAATCTCTGGTGATCATCGCACTGATGTCAAAGACAAGCCTATGCGAGCTGTAAGGCCAACTGAAAAATTACCCAGTAATGACCAAGACATTGTTGTTGGTAACGATGTTTGGATTGGGGCAAACGTTACGATTTTAAAAGGTGTGCATATTCCCGATGGAACAGTAATTGCTGCTGGTGCGCTCGTCGTTCGTGGCCCTTATGAAGAAAATTGCATTTGGGGGGGGGTTCCCGCACGTCTAATCGGGAGACGATTTGATGACTAGGATTAAGACGGAGTTTGGCACCTTAAGTATGTTTGGTGTTGATCCGAGCTGTTTAGGAGGCATTAGTACGCTAACGCGCATGCTTTCTTTTGAGCTAGATAGATGCGAGCAAGTTGATTTTTGCTATTTAATAACGACCAATCAGGGAAATGCCCTTCAAAAGATCCGTTGTTTTGTAAGCGCGCTCTTAAAGGCCCGAAAACGCTTTTCAACCGGCGAAGGAATTGTTCATATACACATGGCTGATAATGCGAGCGTGATCAGGTCGTGCGTTATCATATTCCTAGCTAAAAGATATCGACAGTCTGTCGTACTTCACATTCACTGTGACTTGGCAAAGATTAGATCTCGGTCCTCAAGTCATATGAAAAAGCTGATAGATTGGTCGCTATTAAAATCAGATCGCATCATTGCCCTAGGAACATATCTGAACCCCTTGTTCCAAAAATTGGATTATCCAAGTGAGCGTGTATTAATTCTTCCCAATGCCGTTTCTTGTCCAGATGAGAATTTATACACGCCGGGCCGCACTAGAGTTTTATTTCTGGGAAATATCTCTAAGGACAAGGGCGTCTTGGATTTATTGGATGCGCTCGTTCTGATCGATGACAAGCTTGACCCAGAACTAATTTTCGAGCTGTGCGGTAGGGATCACATCAAGGTTCAAGTTGAAATTGAAAAACGAAATCTTTCTCATCGTGTTAAATATCGCGGCATCGTAGAGCCCAATCGTAAGTTCTTTTCGAAATATCTTCTAAACGTACTGCCTTCTCATCACGAGGCAATGCCATTTTCGCTTCTTGAGGCTTCAGCTTATGGGATCCCTTCTATCGCATCATCAGTCGGGTCAATCTCCGAGATTATCGATAATGGAGACTCAGGTTGGCTAGTAAATGCCCAGGACACTCAAATGCTTGCGAACACGCTCGTGAATGTGCTGTCAAATCCAGAAGCGATATCGGTTGCGGGAAGCCGTATATATAACAAGGTGCGTGAATGCTACTCATTTCAGGCGTATCTTCAAACACTATTCGCTCTATATAGGGAGTTGATAGCTTGATTTCAATGGCAAAGGCCCTAAATGCCGCCGATCAAAATATCGTCTCCGAAACAGGAATGGCGGCTAGACCAATTGTATTGATTGTTGCAACGTATATTGTGACTACTTTACTTCAAGGTGCTCTTGGCTCTATTCCTATTAATAAGATTCTTGGATTCGCTCTTGTAGTTCTACTTATATTTGAATGGGTTTCAACTCGCAGATCACATCTGTCCTATTTGGGCCTGCTCTGCTTCGTTCTTCTGTCACTCCATTCAACTCTTGTTATGATAAGCGCTTCTCAGGAGCTAAACGACTTGGTGTATCTCGCAAGCACAATGTTGATGATCTCCCTTATATGTTCGCCTAGGTTTCGAACATCTATTTTAGAAGCATTGCTCCAATATCGAACTTATATATCTGTTGTCGTAATCTTTTCATCCATGTTTCTTCTTTTACTACTTGTAACTGGCACTGGTTATGTTGTCGCATGGGGAGAAGCCCCCTACTTTAAGGGGCTATGCAATACAGAACACACTCTTGCGTCTATATGTACTCTTTTGCTTGTCCTTATTATTTTTCTCGTTCGGACTAATGGATCTAAGGCTGTATATTGCGGGTGCTCGCTTGTCATCATATATGCGACGCTGGAGACTGGCGCCCGAACGTTTCTTGTGCCAGTTCTTATTTGTTTGCTGCTACTCATTCAAAATCTATTTGCTTACAAATGGACTAAAGCTGCCTTGCTACTCCTTGTTTTATTTTTTGGAGAGGCCGTATTTCTGAAGTCTGGAATGGCTAATAAATTTGAGTTTGCTAGCGGAAATATATACGCAGACTCGCTGCTTTCCGCAATTACTAATGGTAGAAACGAAATTTGGCTCACAGATATCCTGGCATGGGCTAATTCTGGTTCAATGGGCATAGCCTTTGGAAACGCTTTTTCAACAATCTATGAGCTCAATAAACGTGCGCTCAGTCTTTATATTTGGGCTCATGACGACTTGGTAATGTTGCTGTATGGATTTGGCCTAACCGGTCTTTGCTTGTATCTTGCATGCTTATGTACTTTATTTCATTCGTTGTTCGCTTCTTTAAATAAGGGTACAGCCGTACTCCTCACCGTTTTCATTTTATTTCCGTTGCTATTAAATGGATTTTTTCCTTATCAACATCTTGTCTACGCATTTGTTCTTCTTTATTCAATCTGTTCGCATGAATTAATCCCTAGAAAGGATATCTGATGTCGAATAACAACTATCTGCTGACCTTTCACATGACGTGGAGCTATGGCGCATGTTTGCAAGCATTTGCAACTCTAGAAGCACTTAAGAATGTTGGTTGCAAGGCGGAGATTCTCAATTTCATTAATCCTTATGAGCGAAAAGGAAATGAGACTCCTTTCCAGCTCATCAAGGATGGTGATTTTAAAGCTGGCCTTATAGCAGCGGCCAAAAATATCATTTTCCAGCGTGCAAAGCTGCATGCGCGCGCTTTTAAAAAATTCCATTCGAGGCTCCCTCGAACGGAACGGGTGTATAC
>JAJWXI010000190.1 GCA_021641225.1 Collinsella aerofaciens
ACAGCCAGACGGCCGTCGAGCACAGCAGATAGAACACAAGAAACAGGCCCGTGATGCGCGCAAAGCCAGCCTGGCGCAACACGTCGGCAAGCGTCCTCAACTTGTTCATCGCGACCCCTTTTCCCAGACGCCCAATCACATTCGCTCGTTATTGTCCCACATCCGGCACTTGGGGACGTTCCTTTTGTGCCGGCAGAAAGGGACTGTCCCCAACTGCCGGGAGTGACCGTTTGGCGGTGCGGCGGCTGAATGGGCAGGCTGAGCTGGTATCCTTATGTGAAATTGTCTCGACTCGATAGGATTGCATGTGAAACCTTCCGCCGTCCTTCGCTTAACCCTATATCGCACCCTGGCCGTCGCGCTGGCCGCACTCGCCGTACTGAGCGCCGCCATGCCCGCCCCCGCCTTTGCCGCCGACTCCGACCAGCAGGCCAAGACGGTCCGCGTTGGCTGGCTCGTCAACAACAAGGGCTTCCAGGAAGGTGCACCGGGCGAGCGCCTCTCGGGATGGGGCTACGAGTACCTCCAGACCCTCTCGTATTACACAAAGGGCTGGCAATACGAATACGTCTCCGGCACCTTCACCGAGCTTATGGACATGCTCGAGGCGGGCGAAATCGACCTCATGCCCAACATCTCGTATTCACCAGAACGCGAGCAAAAGCTGCTCTTTTCCTCGAACCCCGAGGGCACCGAGCGCTACTACATCTACGCCAGACCCGATCGCGACGACCTTGCCAAGGGCGACCCCCAAGCGCTCCAAGGCCTTACCATCGGCTGCAACTCTGGCGTTATGCAAACTATCGTCGGCCAGCAGTGGCTCGCCGACGAAGGCGTCACCTGCACCTATAAAGAAATCGACACCGGCAGTGCCCTCTTTGAGGCGCTTGCAGACGGCGAGGTCGACGCCGTCATCATGAACGACACCATTTCGTCGCCCGATGCGTCGCCCATGTTCTACGTAGGCTCGAGCGACTACTATTTTGCCGTTCCCAAAAGCCGCCCCGATTTGATGAATGACATCAATGCCGCCATGACGGCAATCGCCCGCGTCAACCCACGCTATATCGACGAAGTCAAATCTAACTACTCGGCCCAAAACAGCGGTTCATCATCGCTCAACGGCCCCGAACGTTCCTGGCTCAAAGCAAATGACAACACCATCACGCTCGGCTACATTACGGGCAAACTCCCCTACTGCAACGAAGACGAAGACGGCAAAATGGAAGGCTCGCTCGCATCGCTTGCGACGACGCTGCACGATGAATTTGGCATTACGGTCAAAACCGTCCCCTTTGATAGCTACAAGATGATGTCAAAGGCCCTGTCAAAGGGAAGCATAGACGTTGCGCTGCCGGTATACCGAGATTACTGGTTTGCCGAGCAAACAGGCGTTGCGCAGTCGGTATCGTTGGGGACCATATCCCTCACCGCCATCCACACCGGCAGCGACCTGAACAAAGACCTTCAGAACATCGCCTGTACCAAATCATCGTTTGTCAACAAAAATGCACTTGAAAGTCTGTTCCCCACAGCGACCGTAACCGAATACCAATCCGACGATGAAGTGTTCGACGCCCTCGGGAAGGGAACGGCGCACTGCATCGTCGCTCCCAGTTCACGCGTAAAAACCATCGGCGACCGTCATGATCTCGAGGGCTACGAGACGGTCGAGCTCCCTGGCACCTGTGAGCTCTCGTGCTGGATTTCGCGCGGCAAGCCCGAGCTGTTGGGAATCATCAATAAGGGCATCGTCAATGCAGGCGAATCGCTCTCTGCAAGCAGTTATTCCCCCACATCGTACTCGGCGCAAGAATCGGATGCGTTCCGACTTCTCTACCGCAACCGCATCGTCATTGCGGCAGTCGTCATCTGCATTTTGCTCACCGGCATCGTCATCCTTGTCTGGTCGCTTCACCGCGCGCAGAAAGAACAGCAGAAAGCCGATGCCGCCAACGCCGCGAAGACAGCATTCCTCACGCGCATGAGTCACGACATCCGCACGCCGCTCAACGGCATCCTAGGTCTTATCGAAATTGAGGAATTGAAAGACGGCGATATGCAAGTCGCCCGCGAAAGCCGCGCCAAGGCGCGTGTTGCCGCCAATCACCTGCTCTCGCTGATCAACGATATCCTCGAGATGGGCAAAATCGAAGACCGCAAGCTAACACTGGAACATGCTCCTTTTAACCTCAAAGAGCTCTGTGACGATGCGCTGGTGCTGTGCAAGCTCCGCGCGTCCGGTAACGGCATCACAATGCAGGACAATAGCCTGCCGTACGCCACGGGGCCATACATGATCGGCAGTCCCACCCATATCCGACGGATCATAATCAACCTGCTAGACAACAGCATTAAGTACAACAAGCGCGGCGGCTCCGTCACTTTTAGCTCACAGACCAAGCCACTCGATGATGGGCGCGCGCTCTTTTGCTTTAGCGTTTCGGATACCGGCATTGGCATGGCTCCCGAGTTTTTAAAGCATATCTATGAGCCGTTTGCCCAGGAAGGTGACGATGCGCGCAGCAAGTTCCAGGGAACCGGCATGGGCATGCCAATCGTCAAGTCACTTATTGAACTGATGGGCGGCACGATTGAGATTTCGAGTGAGGTTGGCGCGGGGAGTACGTTCGACGTCCAGATTCCGCTCGATATCGACAAGACCCCTCAGGCAAGAGAACGTGCGGACGGCCAGGCAAACAGCTGCTCGTTTGCCGGCATGAACGTCCTCTTGGCAGAAGATAACGAGCTCAATGCCGAGATTGCCCAGGCTCTGCTCGAAAGCGAGGGCATCGTCGTAACTCGCACCGCCGACGGCAACGAAACGGTCGATCTATACGTCGGCCGTCCCGCGGGTAGCTTCGATGCGATTCTAATGGACATCATGATGCCGGGCATGGACGGCTACGAGGCAACCCGCGCGATTCGTCTGAGCGAGAAGGCCGATGCGGCCGATATCCCCATCATCGCGCTCACCGCCAACGCCTTTGCCGAGGATGCCCAGGCGGCACACGATGCCGGCATGAACGCTCACCTGCCCAAGCCGCTCGACTTTAACAAGCTCAAAAACATGCTCGCCCGCATCAAGAAATACGGATCCGTTTCGCTATAGTTTGTGCTCAACCACCATGCACGGCCAGAAAGGAAACCAACGATGTTTAGGCCCTTACGTCGAAAGAAACGCGCCATCACCGACGAGGAAGCGCGCGAGTTGCTCGCCACCTGCAAGCGCGGCGTCTTTGCCGTCAACGGCGACGATGGCTACCCGTACGCCATTCCCGT
>JAJWXI010000191.1 GCA_021641225.1 Collinsella aerofaciens
GCATGGGCGGGCTGTTTGTGGCGAGCGTGCTGTGGTTTGAGGCGGCGGCGTCGATTCTTAGCTACGACAAGGTGCTTGCGCTTTTGGGTAACGCCGCGCCGGTGATTGCGCTCATGATCTCGATGTGCATGAGGCTTATCCCGCAGTTTTTGCGCCGCGGCCGCACGGTACTGGCGGTGCAAGATGCGATTGACGTGCCGGACCGCGCGCCGGCCGACCCCGTGCGTTCGCGCTTGCGGGCATCGAGTGTGTTGATGGGCTGGGGCATGGAAGATTCGCTGGAGCGCGCGGACGCGATGCGCTCGCGCGGGTGGGGTGCCGCGACGCGTCGTACGACGTATGCGCGGTATCGGCTGAGGCGCGGCGACGCTGCCGCGCTGGTTGGACTTGCGGTGTTTGGTGCCGCCGCGGTGGCGGTGGCATGGACCGCGACAACGCAGTATTCGTTTTACCCGCAGCTTTCGGTGCCGGCGCCGTGGCCTGGCTATATTGTGTACGCGGCTTGGATGGTGTTGCCCTGTGTGCTGCACGCGATTGACGAGAAGAGGTTTGGCTGATGGCTCGGTTTGATAGGAGCTCGGCGGCGGGTGTGGCATATGGCTCGGCCGCGCTGGCGATTGAGGTGCGAGGCCTTAGTTTTGCCTATCCCGGGGCCGAGGCACCGGTGCTCGAGGGACTTGATTGGCGTGTTTCCCAAGGTGCGTTTGCGCTGCTTGTTGGCGGTACCGGGTCGGGCAAATCGACGCTGCTGTCGCTGCTCAAGCCCGAGATCGCTCCGGCGGGTACGCGCTCCGGCGAGCTGCGCGTGCTGGGCGAGCCCGTCGCCGACATGGACGTGCGGGCATCGGCGGAGCGCGTGGGTTATGTGTTCCAGGATCCCGAGAACCAGATCGTGTGCGAAACCGTGTGGCACGAGATGGCGTTTGGCCTAGAGAATCTGGGTGTGTCGCGCGACGAGATGCGCCGTCGCGTAGCTGAGACCAGCTATTTCTTTGGGCTGGAAGATTGGCTTCACCGCGATACTGACACGCTTTCGGGTGGTCGCAAACAGTTGCTGTCGTTGGCGGCCGTTCTGACGCTACGCCCGCGCGTGCTGCTGCTCGACGAGCCCACGTCTCAGCTTGATCCGGTCGCGGAGAAGAATTTCCTGCACGCGCTGTTTCGCGTGAACCGTGAGCTGGGCTGCACGGTTGTTGTGGCTACGCATCAACCGCGGCCGATGCTCGAGTATGCGACGTGCGCGTACCGAATTGAGGGCGGCCGCGTGCGCGAGGTGGCGGATATGGCTTCTTTGGGACGCCGAGAATCGCTGTTTTCCGATGACATGTTGGGGTGGGGTGCCATCCGATGTGCAAAAAACGGAGTATTCAGCAGGCGTGAGGACAATTTGGGCTCTCTGGAGTCGCCCGGGGACGTATCGAGTGCGAAAAAAAGTTCGGAATTGGACAAATCGTCCGAATTTGTGGCGCAAACGTCGCTCAAGAACGGCTCGGAAGCCTTCCCGCGCACGGATGGAAGCAGAATACTCCAAAAAATGCACGGCGGGTCGGCTACCACCCTGTCGGAAGGCTGGTTTCGCTACGATCGCGCGGGCGGTTGGGTGCTGCGCGGACTCGACGTGGCGTTTTCGGCCGGTGCGGTGCATGCGATCGTGGGCGGTAACGGCTGCGGTAAGTCGACGATGCTTTCGGTGCTGGCCAAGACCGCCAAGCTACAGCGCGGCCGCATGGTGCGCGGAGCGGCCTCGGCGGCGCTGCTGCCTCAGAATCCCAAAGCATTGCTGGTTGCCGAGACGGTTCGCGATGAGCTGATGGAATGGGCCTCGACCTGCGGATATGACGAGAACTTGGCGCGGGAGCGTGCGGCGCAACTGGGATTGGACGGCCTGGAGACGCGTCACCCCTACGACCTCTCGGGCGGACAGCGCCAGCTGCTCGCGCTGGCAAAGCTGCTGCTGATTGGCCCCGAGCTGCTGCTGTTTGACGAGCCCACGAAGGGCTTGGACCCGGAGAGCCGCCGCATCATCGCCCGCGCCCTGCGCGACCATGCGAAGGCTGGCGGCACCGTCATCATGGCTACGCACGATTTGGACTTTGCCGAGCAGGTAGCCGACGACGTCGCCATGATGTTTGACGGCGAGATTGCCTGCGTGGAGTCCCCGGCCGACTTCTTTGCCGACAACGTGTTCTATAGGGCGTGATGGGATGACGGACTGTCGTTTCTCGCGCTTGCTTGCAAAACTGGAGATCCCGCTGCTGCTGGCGGTGCCAGCCGTGATGGCTGCGGCGTTGCTGGCGGGCGTTGAGCAGGCAGCGTTGGCCATGCTGGTTGTGGTGGCGCTGGTGCTTGCGCTGTTCTTTGCGGGTTACGAGGCGTCGCGCCCGGGCCTGCGCCAGATTATGCCCACGCTGGTGTTGGCGGCGTTGGCCGCGGCGGGGCGCATCTTGTTTGGCCCCATTCCCGACTTTAAACCGGTGAGCGCCATCGCCATTATCGCGGGGGCGACGCTTGGTCGCCGCAATGGTTTTATGGTTGGCGCGCTGGCGGCGCTGACCAGCAATTTCTTTTTTGGACAGGGCATGTGGACGCCGTGGCAGATGTATGCCTGGGGCCTGGTTGGCTATGTTGGCGGCGCGCTGGCGCATGCGGGTGCGTTCGACCGCGCCGACGGCACCGTGCGCATGCCAGCACTGCTGGCGTACGGCTTTGCGTCGGGCCTGCTCTATGGCGTCGTGATCAACGCGTATGACATCATTGGTTTTGTACAGCCGCTTACTTGGGCGGGTGCCGTGGCGCGTCTTGCCACGGCAGTGCCGTTCGATATTACGCACGGCCTTGCGACCTGCGTGTTTTTGGCCGCCTTGTACAAGCCTTGGTGCCGTCGCATTAACCGTGTCGTCGTGAAATACGGGCTGTAGGGCTGGTTGCGTCGGGGCGGGAATCAATACTGCCGAAGTGCCATTTCAAAACTATGCCGGTTTACGGGGCTAGATTGGCGCGGGCAGACCATGCCGGCTTTTTTCGAAATAGAGCAAGCCGTTCACCTGCGGTTTTATTATCTCGGAATTGCGTATGGTTGGGGGTTCGCGATTCAGCCCCGTAAACCGGCATAGTTTTGAAATGGCCGGCTGATATGACGGGCATCGTGGCCCTCAGAGAGCCAAATTGATCCATTTTCTTCCGTCCCCAGATGTCCCCAGGGAATCAGTTGACGGCGCTTGCCACGAAACTGGCCCATCTACTACGTTTAGCTTGATACTCCCGACCATAACCGCGTTTTATGAAAAACCGCAGGCTTTCTACCTGC
>JAJWXI010000027.1 GCA_021641225.1 Collinsella aerofaciens
ATACCGCCGGCCGTCTGCACACGAGCCCCGAGCTCATGCGCGAGCTCGCCAAGGTGGTCAACGTGACGCGTAAGCGCGCCGCCAATATGGCAGCCGGCCCCATGCCGGTCTCGGTCGTGCTCGTGATCGATGCCGCCACCGGCCAGAACGGCCTGAACCAGGCGCTCGAGTTTAACGAGGCACTGGGTCTGGACGGTATTATCATGACCAAGCTCGACGGCACGGCAAAGGGCGGTATCGCCATGGCCGTGGCCGAGAAGCTCAAGCTCCCGATCCTGCGCGTGGGCGTGGGCGAGCAGGTCGATGACCTGCAGGAGTTCAATGCCAAAGATTTCTGCCGCGCCCTGGTGGGCGAGTCCAATTAAGGAGTGACTAGTGTTTGATTCCCTGAGCGATCGCCTCAACGACACATTTGACCGCCTGCGCGGCAAGGGCAAGCTGACCGAGGCCGATATCACCTCGGCCATGCGCGACATCCGCATGGCGCTGCTCGAGGCCGACGTCAACTTTAAGGTCGTCAAGGAGTTTGTCGCCAAGACCAAGGAGCGCTGCATGACCGCCGAGGTCATGGAGTCGCTGTCGCCGGCACAAAACGTCGTCAAGATCGTGCTCGACGAGCTCACCGAGATGCTCGGCTCCACCGAGAGCAAGCTCGTCTTTAGCAACCGCATTCCCAATGTCATCATGCTCGTGGGCTTGCAGGGCTCCGGTAAGACCACGGCGGCCGTAAAGCTTGCCTACCTGCTCAAGAAGCAGGGCCGCTCGCCGCTGCTCGCCGCGTGCGACGTCTACCGTCCCGCCGCTGCCGACCAGCTGGCCACGCTTGGCGGAGAGATCGGCGTACCGGTCTTCCGCGGCGACGGTGCGCACCCGGTCGACATCGCCAAGGGCGCCATTCAGGAGGCCGTCGACCACCTGCGCGACGTGGTCATCGTCGATACCGCCGGTCGTCTGCAGATCGACGAACAGATGATGCAGGAAGCCGTGGACATCAAGAAGGCCGTCAAGCCCGATCAGGTGCTGATGGTCGTCGATGCCATGACCGGCCAGGATATCGTCAACGTCGTCTCGACCTTTGCCGAGCGAACCGACTTTGACGGCGTGATCATCTCCAAGCTCGACGGCGATGCCCGTGGCGGTGGCGCGCTTTCCGTGCGCCAGGTGACCGGTAAGCCCATCAAGTTCGTGAGCATGGGCGAGAAACCCGATTCGCTGGAGCCGTTCTATCCCGATCGTATGGCCAAGCGAATCTTGGGCATGGGCGACGTCGTCGGCATCATCGAGAAGGCCCAGGAGGCCGCCGATGCCGAGCAGCTCGAGGCTGCCGAGCGCATGCTGCGCGAGGGCTTCACCATGAACGACATGCTCGACCAGATGAAGGCCGTCAAGAAGATGGGCGGTATGAAGGGCATCCTGGGCATGCTCCCCGGTGGCCAGCGTGCGCTCAACCAGATGGGCGGCAATCTGGACGAGGGCATCTTCGATAAGAACGAGGCCATCATCATGTCGATGACCAAGGAGGAGCGCCTGCGCCCCTCCATCATCAACGGCCAGCGCCGTGCCCGCATCGCCAAGGGCGCCGGCGTGACTCCCACCGAGGTCAACAGCCTTATGAAGCAGTGGGGCGAGATGAACAAGATGATGGGCCGCATGCGCACGATGGCCAATCAGGCGCAGGCCGGCGGCAAGAAGGGCAAGAAGGGTAAGAAGGGCAAAAAGATGCGCATGCCCAATATTCCCGGTCTGGATGCCATGGGTCTGGGCGGCATGGGCGGCCTGGGAATGGGCGGCCCCAAGTCCGATATGGACCTGCTGCGCCAGATGGAAGCGCAGATGCGTAATAAGAAGTAGCGACTGGTTAAGTCGTGTATGGCGAAGGCCGCCTGGATGGTACTCCAGGCGGCCTTTGTCGTTCGTTCGCAGGTTGTCGAACGCGCGGAAGCGTGTTGACGTTGAGGTGCTTGCTGCTAGTGGCAGCCGCAGGACTCGTGTCCGTCGTGGTCGTGATGGTCGTGACAGCCGCAGGATTCGCCATGCTCGTGGGCGCGCTCGTGGTTGTGGCCATGGCAGTCGCAGGTGGCCTCGCCGGTCTGTGCGAGCGTGCCGGCAATGAGGGCCTCGACGCAGGCGTCGCAGCTGCCCTGGGCGCCCGCATAGACGGTGATGCCCGCTTGGGCGAGAGCGTTGATGGCGCCGCCGCCGATACCGCCGCAGATAAGCGTGTCGACGCCACCGTTGGCAAGCAGACCCGCCAATGCACCGTGACCAGTGCCGCCGGTGCCCACGACCTGTTCGTTGAGCACCTTGCCATCCTGGATGTCGTAGATCTTGAACTGCTCGCTACGGCCAAAGTGCATAAAGATGTTGCCGTTGTCGTACGTCGTTGCCACCCTCATGGCGCCGACCTCCTTTGCCAGCCATGCGGCCGTCGTTGCGGTGATGGGGGAGTACGCGATAGTGCCGCCCTCGATGACGAGCGCCCGCCCGTTGACCAGCGCGTTTGCGACCTTGCGATGTGCGCGGCTGCAGATGGCCGCCACGGTGGCGCGGGCGATGCCCATTTGCTGGGCAACAGCCTCCTGATTGAGGCCTTCCAGGTCGCGCAGGCGCAGGACTTCGAGCTCATCGACCGTCATGTCGATCGCGTCTCCGCTGGCCAGGCCATCGGGGGTAAAGCCACGATATTCGGGGATGATCCCGACGCGGCGCAGTTTTTCGCGTCTTCCTGCCATACACACTCCAAAACTGACATATGTCAACAATAGAATAGCGCGCATGAGGAACCACGCAAGATATTTCTGGCATATGTCAGAAACTGAGGGCTTATGTTTGGGCTGTGGGGCCGCGTGCGCCTGGGCTACAATAAAAATCGCTTATAGGCGACTGACAGGAGGGTCAATGAGCAAGGCTGATCAACAGTTTGTATCCATGTGCCGCGATATTCTGGACCATGGCACCACCACCGAGGGCCAAAAGGTCCGTCCGGTGTGGGAAGACGGCACCCCTGCCTATACCATTAAAAACTTTGGCGTTACGGCGCGCTACGACCTGCGCGAGGAGTTCCCCGCGCTTACGCTGCGTCGAACGGCGCTCAAGTCCGCCATGGACGAGATCTTGTGGATCTATCAAAAGAAGTCCAATAACGTCCATGACCTCAACAGCCATATTTGGGATGAGTGGGCCGACGAGACCGGCTCCATCGGCAAGGCCTACGGGTATCAGATTGGCCAGAAGAGCCATTATGCCGAGGGCGACTTTGACCAGATGGATCGCGTGCTGTACGACCTTAAGAACACGCCGTACAGCCGCCGCATTATGACGAACACCTATGTGTTCAGCGACCTGTCCGAGATGCACCTGTATCCGTGCGCCTACAGCGTGACGTATAACGTGACACAGCGCCCGCAGGATGACAAACCGACGCTCAACATGATTCTCAACCAGCGCAGCCAGGACATTTTGGCCGCGAACAACTGGAACGTGTGCCAGTACGCCATTTTGCTGATGATGGTTGCGCAGTCCGTCGATATGATTCCCGGCGAGCTGCTGCATGTGATTGCCGATGCCCACATTTACGACCGTCATGTCGATATCGTCCGCGAACTTATCGAGCGTCCGCAGTTTGCGGCGCCCAAGGTAACGCTTAACCCCGACGTGCACGATTTCTACACGTTTACGACCGATGACCTCATCGTCGAGGGCTACGAGCACGGCCCGCAGGTCAAGAACATCCCCATTGCGGTATAGGTGGCAGGTATGACGTGTAAGCTTTCTGCCATCGTCGCCGTGTGTGACGACTGGGGCATTGGCTGCGAGGGCGATATGGTCGTGTCCAATCGCGCCGACATGCGCCATTTTGTGGCGTGTACCAAGGGGTGTCCGGTCATTATGGGTCGCAAGACACTTCTGAGTTTTCCCGGCGGGCGTCCGCTCAAGAACCGTCGTAATATCGTGCTCACGCGCGATGAGGGCTTTGCTGCCGAGAGCGTCGAGGTGGTGCATAGCGTCGACGAAGCCTTAGCGGCCGTGGCCGATGAGCCCGTTGCGTGGGTAATCGGTGGCGGCGAGGTGTATCGGCAGTTTTTGCCGTATTGCGCCGAGGCCGAGGTTACGCATAACCATTGCGTGCATGCCGTGGATACGTACTTTCCCGATCTGGATGCCGATCCCGCGTGGGAGATTGCGCGGCGTGACGGTGTTGCCACGATTGCCTCGGGCGAGGGCGACGAGGGTGTCGATTATGAGTTCGTAACGTATCGTCGCGTTGAGGCGTAAATCGTCCGGCGTGAACGGTATCATCGGATTGTTTGAATGCATGGGGCGGCGCTTAGCGTCGCCTCGTTTGGTATAGATGCGCTGTAAAGAAAGGTGCGGGCTGGCTGTTATGACTGATGCCGTTGAGGTGCTGCGAATCGATTCGCTCGAGGACGAGCGGCTCGATGCCTACGTGCGACTGACCGAGCGTGAGCTGCGCTGCGTGCTGGAGCCGCAGAAGGGCATTTTTATCGCCGAGAGTGCCAAGGTCATCGAACGTGCGGTTCGCGCCGGATACGAGCCGGTGAGCTTTCTTTTGGGCGAGCGCTGGCTCGACCAGATGATGCCGCTGTTTGAGCGCCTGGCGGTACGCGAGGTCGCGGGTCCGGTTCCTGTGTTCGTGGCCTCGATGGAGCTTATGGAGCAGCTGACGGGTTTTAACGTGACGCGCGGTGCGCTCGCGGCATTCCGTCGCCCGCGACAGATTCCGGTTGATGAGTTCTTGGGCGGCGTCGTCGAGGCGGCGGGGGAGCGCCCGGTGCGCGTGTGCGTGCTCGAGGGCATTGTCGACCACACCAACGTCGGCGCGATTTTCCGCTCGGCGGCTGCGCTGAACGTCGATGGCATTTTGGTGAGCCCCACTTGCTGTGACCCGCTGTACCGTCGCTCGGCCCGCGTGAGCATGGGCACGGTGTTTCAGGTGCCCTGGACGCGCATTGGCAGCGAGGCGCGCGTATGGCCGCATGATGGGCTGGCGGCGCTGCACGATGCCGGCTTTTCGTGTGCCGCCATGGCGTTGACGGATGATTCGGTGTCGCTGGACGATCCCGTGCTGCAGGAGATTGACCGCCTGGCAATCTTTATGGGCACCGAGGGCGCTGGCTTGGGCGCCAAGACCATTGCAGGCTGCGACCGCGCCGTGCGTATTCCGATGGCGCATGGGGTCGATTCGCTCAACGTGGCCGCGGCAAGTGCTGTCGCCTTTTGGCAGCTGTGCCCGCATGTGAGCAACGAGTACCACTACCAGCCGGGTTTGTATCACTAGGCAGATATTTCGCACCGGGCTCTGATTCGGGGCGTATCGGCCGATCCCGGTCGGTGCTAAGCTGGTATTGGCTTTGGTCTTAAATTGTCGTTTTATTGTTTGACGTACGCTGGTGGGGAGGGCGTGTGGCTAAGAAATCTACGGCTATCGATGTAACGCAGGGTGTCATTTGGCAGCAGCTGCTTTCGCTGTGCGTTCCCATCTTCTTTAGCTCGTTTTTTCAGCAGGCTTACACGCTTATCGGTACCTATATCGTAGGCCAGTTTGGCGGCAAGCTCGCGCTGGGTGGCATTCAAGCCACGATGGTGCTCACCGAGCTCTGCATTGGCTTTTGCGTTGGCGTCGGTGCCGGCTGCGCGGTCATTACCGGTCAGTATTTTGGCCAGCACGATGATGAGCGACTGAGTCGTTCGGTCCATACGGCCATGACGCTCGCGCTGGTGGGCGGTATCGTTTTTTCGATTCTTGGCATAGTGTTCGTTGAGCCCATGCTGGTGCTTATGAACACGCCGCATGAACTATTGGCCGAGGGCGTGGCCTATGCTCGTTGTTATTTTGCCGCCATGGTTGCGGCGCTGCTGCTCAATATGGGAACGGCATTGCTGCGCGCCGTGGGCGACACGCGCGGGCCTGCTGTGATCATCGCTTCCGGCTGCCTTGTTAATGCGGTGCTGGATGTCATCTTCGTTGCCGTGCTTCATATGGAGGCTCTGGGCTGCGGCATCGCGGTGGCGCTGACTATTTGCTCCAACGCCACGATGATCGTGATTCGTATGATGCACGCACCGGGTGCGTGGCGGCTTTCACTGTCCAAACTCGGCATTGATCCTGCTATTTGTAAGAGCATGATCTCGTGCGGTCTGCCGCTTGGCTTTCAGTCTGCTGCGTATTCGATTTCCAACGTTTTGATTCAGGTGTCGGTCAATTCGTTTGGTGCCGATGTCACCACGGCGTGGGGTCTTTCGGGCCGTTTGGATGGCATTGTCTGGATGGTTACCGAGGCGCTTGGCGTTTCGATCACCACGTTCTCGGCACAGAACTTTGGCGCACGCAACTACGAGCGTATGCGCAAGGGCTACCATACGTCGCTCGTGTTGTCGTTTATGCTCATTGGTGGCCTGTCTGCCGTGCTGCTGGTGTTCTCGGGTCCGTTGTCGCGTCTGTTTGTCGACGATGCTTCGATTTCGGCGTACACCACGACGATTCTTCATTTTATCGCGCCGTTCTACGCGATCTTCTCGATTATCGAAAACGCGTCGGGCTCCATTCGCGGTGCCGGCGTGAGCTTGCAGCCCATGCTGCTCACGATTTTTGGCACCGTCGTGCTCAGGGTGATCTGGGTGTTTGCGATCATGCCGTTCGATCCGTCGCTTGAGCACCTGCTGCTTGTTTACCCCGTAACCTGGGTGATCACCGCCACGATGTTCACCATCTACCACCACAGTGGCAACTGGCTAGGCCGCGCCACCGCCTAGCCATTGGGGACGTCCGTAATGGCTAGTATTCGATGCCTTGGCGGGCTAGGAGTCCTTCGTCGAAATAGTGTTTGACGGGGCGCATTTCGGTTACTAGGTCGGCAAGGTCGGCGAGGGGCAGTAATCCGCGGCCGGTGAGCACGAGCTCCGTGGTGGCAGGCTTCAGCGCGATCAACCCCTCCACATCCTCGCGCGTCACAAAGCCTCGTCGCATGGCCTCTCCCAGCTCATCCAAGATCAGCACGTCTACCTGGCTAATCTGCTCGCGTGCGAGCTCCATGATCTGTGCGGCACAGACTTCGGGCGTGTCGCGGTCGGCTTGTACGATGCGCAGACCTAAACGGGGCGCCGCATCATGCTCGGCGCAGTGTAGCTTCTTGGCAAACTGCAGCATAAGCACGTTAAGTCCATAGCCCGTGGCGCGCAGCGCGAGCCCCAGCGCGGCCGTCGTCTTGCCCTTGCCGTCGCCCGTATAGATTTGAACCTTGCCGACTTCCAGTGATGCCATCTCTGTCCTTTCGTGCCCGGCGTCGGTTTATCGCCGTCCCGGTTGGGTATTCTAGATAGCATTATCAACCCCAGTAGATGGAGTTCAAGCAGATGGAGATGGATGACAATAAACGTAGACGGAATATGATCCTCTACGTGCTCATCGCCTTCGTCGTCTACCTCGTGCTCTCGACCGTTCTGTTCCCCAACATCGGTCACACGCAGCAGATTACGAAGACCGATTACTCGACGTTTGTCAAAGCGCTCGATAAAAAGAGTGTCGACAAGGTTGAGTACAACACTGACGATTACACGATTTATTACACTAAGAAGGGCGAGGACGAGAACATCGCCTATAAGACGACCGGTGTGCCGAATGATGCGGGCTTTACCGATCGCGTGCTTGAATCTGGCGCCTCGCTTGAGTCGGTCGTTCCCGATAAGAACTCGGGTCTGATGACCTACTACCTGCTCACGCTCATTCTTCCCATGGCGATTTTCTTCCTCATCGGTTGGTGGCTTAACCGCCGCATGAAGAAGGCTATGGGCGATGACGGCCCGTCGATGAACTTTGGTGGCGGCGGTTTTGGCGGCGGCGGACTGGGTAAGTCCGGCGCGCGCGTGATCGCCTCCAAGGACGTGGGCGTGACCTTTAAGGATGTCGCCGGCCAGGAAGAGGCCAAGGAGTCTCTCAAGGAGGTCGTCGACTTTCTGGAGAAGCCGCAGCGCTACGAGGAGATCGGCGCCAAGCTGCCGCGCGGCGCTCTCCTTGTTGGCCCTCCGGGTACCGGTAAGACCCTGCTTGCCAAGGCTGTTGCCGGCGAGGCCGGTGTTCCGTTCTTTAGCATTTCGGGCTCTGAGTTCGTTGAGATGTTTGTTGGTCGCGGCGCTGCTAAGGTTCGTGACCTGTTTAAGCAGGCCAAGGAAAAGGCCCCGTGTATCGTCTTTATCGACGAGATCGATACCATCGGTAAGAAGCGCGATGGCGGCGGCTTTAGCGGCAACGACGAGCGCGAGCAGACGCTCAATCAGTTGCTGACCGAGATGGATGGCTTCGATAACCACAAGGGTATCGTTGTCCTTGCCGCAACCAACCGCCCCGACAGCCTCGATCCGGCGCTGCTGCGCCCTGGTCGTTTTGACCGCCGCATCCCCGTCGAGTTGCCCGATCTGACCGGACGTAAGAACATCCTCGAGCTCCACGCCAAGAGTGTGAAGACCGAGCCGCCGATCGATCTGACCGCGATTGCCCGCGCCACGCCCGGTGCTTCGGGCGCCGACCTGGCCAATATCATCAACGAGGGCGCCCTGCGCGCCGTTCGCGAGGGTCGCAAGCGTGCAACTCAGGACGACTTCGAGGAGTCGGTGGAGGTCGTCATTGCCGGCCAACAGCGTAAGTCCACGGTGCTTTCCGACCACGAGAAGCAGGTCGTTTCCTACCACGAGATCGGCCATGCTATCGTCGCTGCCCGCCAAAAGGGTTCCGCGCCGGTCACCAAGATCACCATCGTGCCGCGCACGAGTGGCGCTCTGGGCTACACCATGCAGGTCGAGGAGGACGAACGCTTCCTGACGACGCGCCAGGAGGTCTTGGACAAGCTCGCCGTCTACTGTGGTGGCCGCGCGGCCGAGGAGCTCATCTTTGGCGAGATGACGACCGGCGCCGCCAACGATATCGAGCAGGCCACCAAGCTCGCCCGCAACATGGTGACGCGCTTTGGTATGTCCGACGAGTTTGGCATGATGGCGCTCGGTACCGTGCAGAACGCGTACCTCAACCAGGATACGTCGCTCACTTGCGCTCCCGGTACGGCCGAGCGCGTGGACGCGATTGTCGCTAAGCTGATCGAGGACGCGCACGATCGCGCCCTGCAGATCCTCAAGGAGAACAAGTTTAAGCTCCATGAGCTCGCTCGTTATCTGTACAAGAAGGAGACGATCACGGGCGAGGAGTTTATGAATCTCCTCACGCGCGAGAATCCGCTGATGCCAAAGCAGCAGTAAAGCCGCGGCCGAGCCAGTAAACGCCGACGCCCTATTTGAGCAGCTTTCTCAAATGGGGCGTTTTGCTTGAGGGGGATGGAAATGAAGATCGTGGTGAGTGCTTGTTTGATGGGCGAGAGCTGCAAGTATAATGGGCTCGATAATTACCACCGCGCGTTGGTCGAGGCTTGCGAGCGCACGGGGACCGAGGTGCTCCTCGTATGCCCCGAGGTTTTTGGCGGTCTGCCCACGCCGCGTAAGCCGTCCGAGATTGTGAACGGCGAGGTCCGTACCTGCGAGGGCGTGTCGGTCGATCACGAGTTTCGCCTGGGCGCTCAGCGCGCACTCGATATGTGCGAGCAGGCGGGTGGCCCGTCTGAGATCGCCGCGTGCATCCTTCAAGATCGTAGCCCCTCGTGCGGTGCGGGTCGCATTTACGACGGAACGTTCAGCGGTACGCTCACTGCGGGCAACGGCGTTTTCGTCGACCTGCTGCTGCGTCACGGGTACCGTGTGATTCCGGCTAGCGAGTTCGATCAAAGCATGCTGGAACATTGTCCATAGCACTCGAACCCAACACTTCCTCACGGGTGACCATTTTGGCATCATCCGTGAAGTTGATATTGAGTACGACCCGGTCATCAAAGACGTAGACCGAGTTGACAGGCGCCGTACCCAGGCAGCCCCTCCCCGCGGCCCTCGCGCAGCAACGCGCACACGGCCTTCCCGTCTCTTGCGCCCCTCCCGGAACTGTCCACATCAGTGTAGCCAATCTAGTCCGCCAAGGGCTGCAGCCCGGACAACGCGGCGATGGAGGGCTTCTTCGGCCTGCTCAAGAAGGAGTTCTGGCACGGCAGGGACTGGTCGGACTGGACCCCCGCCCGCTTCATCGAGGAGCTCGGGGGCTGGATCGGTCGATACAATACGGTGAGGCGCAGCGATGCGCTCGGTGGCCGCACGCCGGCCGAGTTCCGCTCCGCGCTGGGAAGGGCCGCGTAACGGTCCAAGAAATCGTCCGCAGTCCCCATTCTTGCCCCTTTGGGACAGCTTCTTGTTGGGGCGTGCCTGCCCCAAACCCTGCTAGGAACGAGTACAGCAAACTGGAATTTTCAAATTAGTCTTTGCAAATAACCTTTGAACCTTCACCATCAATTACAATTCCCTGACGGTTGTTAATTGGGCATAGATTCAAATCCGAAAACTCAGTCATTATTTTCTCGGTAACTTTCTTAAATGGTGCTGTAAGATAATGCGGAAGAACATAGAAATCAATCAAATCAAGCCCTGCATCATCTTCTTGTGAGTAGTCCTCCGGCTTTTCATCCATTTGCTCGATATATTGGATGCTTGGAGCGCATATAATTGCACCTGCCGATTCACCAATCATCAGTTTTCCCTTTGCCAATTCTTTCTTCAACAGCTCATCCGTTCCCGTTTTACGGAGCTGGTCTATAAGGAAAAAAGAATTTCCGCCGGTAAAATATATCACATCCGCATCTTCAAAAACAGACTGTATCGTTGAATAAGCCTCCGTTGAAATATCAATTTCAGTTACGATTGCTCCCAACTTTTTGAATAATTTTCGAGCCGAGCCGACATAACCGGTGTAGCCTTCACGCAGTGAAGCTGTTGGAATAAATGCGACTTTCTTATTTTCAATTTCTTCCTTTATCAGACTTCCTACACTTGAAAAGTGCGAACATAAAAACAGTTTCATCAATATTCTCCTTTATATATAAATTCTTATTTGTTGAACTAAGCCGTGTATACCATACTCTCCAATGAAAGAACGCCCTGATATAGCGAAATTTTGCCGTTTTCCTGCGTACGTGCGTACACGCTCCACAGGAATTCTAAGAGGCCTGCCCCCTTAGCACACGGACTTTGGAACAAAGTCTAGTGTGTTACGCCTTGCCAGAGGTGTACAGGCTCCCGGTATGCACGTACGAAGCAATTGCCATCAATGCGCCATATAAGTGGCGATCAAGTTCGCATAAAGCGACCTTGATCCCGCAAAACAAAAGGCAGGATACCATCACCACGATGATACCCTGCCTCTGTTCGTTCCTGTTTACCGTTCCGAGTAGTCCTTCCGCAGAATTTCCGATAAACAAATAACGTACTCGAACCCTTTCTCGTAAAGAATCGGGTTCGAGTACGAACTGAATGCTGGAGCAATAAAAAACCACCACAAAGGTGCCTGTCCCCTTTGTGGTGGTTTTGGCCTAGAGCTAGAGCGTGTGGCCGTAGGCGTTGGCGGCCTTGATGGCGGCGGCGAACTTCTCGTCGGTGAAGGGCTCGGGGTTTCCCTGCTTCCACTCGTTGGTAGCGTGCGCGTACTCGCACAGGGCAGGGATATCGGCCTCGGATAGCCCGACCTGCTCAAGCGTCACGGGCAGGCCCATCTGCTTGTTGAAGGCGGCGTAGCGCTTAAGGTTCTCGGTGTCGCCCGTGTAGGCGAACAGCACCAGCACGCCCAGGCTCACGACCTCACCGTGCAGGTAGGAGCCCTCGCGCGGAATGCTGCAGGTGGCGTTGTAGAACGCATGCGCCACGCTCGAGTTGTAGTAGTAATCGTTTTGGTTGGTCAGGTTGGAGACATAGCCCGTGTTGACCACGATATCGAGCGCGATCTGCTTGACGGCCTCGGACGACAGGTTCCGGCGAACGTCCTCAAGACCTTGCACGCCATAGGTAAACAGCGGCTCGGAGCAGGTGTGTGCGAGCGCCAGACCAAGACCGGCGGTGTGCTCCAGGTTGCCGGCGCTCGTGGCGTACTCGACCTCGGGCTGCTTGGACAGGGCATCGCCTACACCGGCCCAGAAGTACTCCGCCGGAGCCTCGGCGATGATCTTGGGATTGATGAAGATGTGCGCGGGGCGGTTGGGGTACGAATAGCCCTCGAGCGAGCCGTCGTCATTGTAGACAACGGCAATGGCGGTCGCGGCCGAGCAGTTGGAGCAGATCGTCGGTACCGTAAAGACGATCTTCTTGAGCTCGATGGCCGCCGTCTTGACGGTATCGAGCGCCTTGCCGCCGCCACAGGCAATGAGCACGTCGGCTTCCTGGCAGGCGGGGGAGTTTACGACCTTGGCGATATTGGCGCGCGTACTGTTGGTACCGTAGACGCGCGTCTCCAGAATCTCTACGTCTGTACCTGCCAGCGCAGCTTCGATACCGGGAAGCGCTGCGGCCAGTGCCCGCTTGCCACCGATGATCGCGACCTTAGTCGCTCCGTACTCGGCCAGCGCGCCGGGCAGCTCGTCAAAGCAGTCTTCGCCGACGGTATAGTCGCTCATTCCAATTGTGCGCATAGGTACCTTCTTTCGTGAGATAGAGTGCTTTCAGGTATTTTGCTCCTAGAGAATGCTCGCGACCACGATAAATTTCCAAAATATGAAACCAGTGTTGAGGGTTTTTCGACGGCGCTGACCGTGCTACCATACACCGCATGAGCGTTGATGGGGACGAGTAGTCGGCCGTCCGCATGCTACAGAGAGCGGGGAGCGCTGAGAACCCGTGCATGCGACCGATGAAAATCACCCCGGAGCTGCGGTCCCAACGGACGTGCCGCACAGGCACATCTTAGTAGATATCGCCGAGATGGTCGTCGATACAGGCCAGCCGAGTAACGGATGCGAGCGCGCGAATACGCGGGCGAGGGCATCTAAGCTGGGTGGTTAAGCGAAGAGCTTTTGCGGGCAGGCTGCCCGTTTTGTGGCGCTTCGTCCCAGCTTGTAGGGACGGGCGCTTTTTTGGTGCCCAACGGGCGTGCGCGCCCATGACAAGAAAGGGGTACCGTGGCAAACGAGTACAAGCAGACGATGAATCTGCCCAAAACCGGTTTTCCCATGCGTGCCGGTCTTTCCAAGTCCGAGCCCAAGCGACTCAAGGACTGGCAGGACAACAAGGTCTACGAGCAGGTTCTGAAGAAGAATGAGGGTCACAAGAAGTTCGTGCTGCACGACGGCCCTCCGTACGCCAACGGCCCGATCCACATCGGCCACGCCATGAACAAGATCTCCAAGGACATGATCAACCGCTACTGGATGATGCAGGGCTATGAGGTCCCTTATGTCCCCGGTTGGGACTGCCACGGCCAGCCGATCGAGCACAAGGTCGAGGAGAAGCTCGGCACCGAGAAGTTCAATCAGACCTCCACGGCTAAGATCCGTGAGCTCTGCAACGAGTTCGCTGTCGAGAACATCGAGCTGCAGAAGGCCGGCTTCCGTCGTCTGGGCGTGCTCGGCGACTGGGACAACCCCTACCTGACGCTCTATCACCAGCATGACGCCGCCGACATCGAGGTCTTTAAGGCCATGTTCGACAAGGGCATGATCTATCGCGGTCACAAGCCGGTCCATTGGTGCAAGCACTGCCACACCGCCCTCGCCGAGGCCGAGATCGAGTACTCCGACGAGACGAGCCCCTCCATCTTTGTTCGCTTTGAGATGACCTCCAAGCCCGCCGGCCTCGAGAACTTCGACGGCCCGGTCGATTTTATCATCTGGACGACCACGCCGTGGACCATCCCCTCTGACCAGGCCGTTTCCCTTAAGCCTGGCGCCGCCTATGTCGCCGTTGAGCACGAGGGTCGTGCCGAGGTCATGCTCGAGGACCTGGCCCCCAAGTGCTGCGAGGAGTTTGGCTGGGAGTACACCCCGGTCAAGTTCGACGGTAAGCCCTACGTGGTTCCCGCCGAGACCTTCCATCACATCCACTACAAGCAGCCGATCTTTGACGGTGTTGAGGGCGTGGCGCTGCTGGCCGATTACGTCGGTGTCGACGACGGTACCGGTATCGTCCACAACTCGCCCGGTCACGGCGTCGACGACTACTTCGCCTGCCTCAAGGAGGGCATCACCGACATCTGCATGCCGGTCGATGACGACGGTAAGTTCTACACCGGCGAGGAGTTTGGTACCGGTGGCCCCTTCAGCGGTATGGACACCGATGAGGCCAACCCGCACATCATCGAGTTCCTGCGCGAGCGCGGCACCCTGGTCCTCGAGAAGAAGATCACGCACAGCTATCCGCACTGCTGGCGCTGCAAGCACCCGGTGCTCTTCCGTGCTACCGACCAGTGGTTTGTCTCGATGGACAAGACCGGTTTGCGCGAGCAGGCTGGCAAAGAGGTCCGCGAGAACGTCAAGTGGTATCCGGCCCACGCGGCAAACCGCATCGGCGCCATGGTCGAGCAGCGTCCCGACTGGTGCATCAGCCGTCAGCGCAACTGGGGCGTGCCTATCCCGAGCTACACCTGCGCCGACTGCGGCGAGAAGGTCATGAACGACGCCACGCTCGACGCCGTCATCAAGCTCTTCCACGAGAAGGGTTCCGACGCCTGGTTCACCGACGCTCCCGAGAGCTACCTGGGCGAGGCCTGCGTCTGCCCCAAGTGCGGCGGCCATCACCTCAAGGCCGATAAGGACATCCTCGACGTGTGGTGGGATTCCGGCGTCTCCTGGAAGGCCGTCTGCGAGTACCGTCCCGAGCTGGAGTACCCGGCGGACGTCTACCTCGAGGGCTCCGACCAGCACCGCGGTTGGTTCCAGAGCTCGCTGCTCACCTCGGTGGGCGCCAACGGCCATGCCCCGTACAAGGCGGTCGTTTCGCAGGGCTTCACGCTCGACGGCCAGGGCCGCAAGATGTCCAAGTCGCTCGGCAACGTCATCGACCCCAATAAGGTCTGCGACGAGATGGGTGCCGACATCATCCGCCTGTGGGTTGCCTCCGTCGACACCAGCTCCGACGTTTCCATCGACCACGAGATTCTCGCTCGTACGTCCGATGCCTACCGTCGTTTCCGCAACACGCTGCGCTTCCTGCTTTCCGAGCTCGAGGGTCAGTTTGAGCCCGAGACCGACGGTGTCGCCTTTGCCGACCTGCTGCCGCTCGACAAGCTCATGGTTGCCCGTCTGACCCAGGTCCAGGCCGAGGTCGACGACGCTTACTCTTGCTACGAGTTCCCGCGCGCCTACCGTGCGCTCTACGACTTCGTGGTTACCGAGCTTTCCAACGTGTACCTCGACGCCCTGAAGGACCGTCTGTACTGCGATAAGCCCGGCTCGCTCGAGCGCCGCAGCGCCCAGACCGTGCTCGCTGAGCTCTTCTCGATGCTCATGCGCGATCTGCAGCCGATTCTGTCCTACACCGTCGATGAGGCCATGGCCTATGCGCCCGCCGGCTGCGTCGATCATCAGAAGTACGCCGCACTGCTCGATTGGTACAAGTCACCCATCACGATCGACGAGGCCAATGAGTTCGAGGGCGTGCTTGAGGCTTCACTCGAGCTCCGTAGCGCCGTGACCAAGGCCCTTGAGGATGCCCGCTCCGCCGGCACCTTCACTAAGAGCCAGCAGGTCCGCGTCAAGGCGGTCGTTCCCGCCGAGATGTATGCGCTGCTGACCGGCGACAAGGCCGTCGACCTGGCCGAGTTCTACATCGTCTCCGATGTTGAGCTGACCCAGGGCGAGGAGCTCTCCGTTGCCATCGATGCTGCTGAGGGCGAGTGCTGCGACCGTTGCTGGAACTACCGCACCACCGTCGGCGAGTACAACGGCCACGCTCATATCTGCAAACGTTGTGCCGAAGCGCTGTAGGTTACCCCTTTAGTTACGCGGTTTACCAAACCGCGTAACCTGTTGACGCTGTAAACCCGCCAGAGCGGCAATCTGCCTTTCAGCTTCGACGGCATGACCAAAAGGTCAATGCC
>JAJWXI010000192.1 GCA_021641225.1 Collinsella aerofaciens
GCAGCACGCCGTTGATGACCTGCGAGGTCATCATAATCTGGAACAGATCGACGCCGGGCATAAGCACCAGCACGGCAGAGATGCCGATGATGGCCGTAATGATGCCGCGATAGACCGGGGCCTCGTCCCAGCTGCGATCGGCACCGCGCTCCCAGCCAAATGCCTCGCAGATAGCGCTCGACGTAACGCCCGGCAGCACGCAGGCAGCCAAGAAACTCGCCGCGACCAGGCCCGAGGCAAACAGTACCGTAGACCACTGACCCGCAATAGGCTCCAGCGCGCGGGCAGCATCGGCAGCATCGCTAATCTGAATACCCGCCGGGAACAGCACCGTACCGGTCGTAATGATAATAAAGCCGGCAATGACATCAGCGGCAAGCGAGCCGCTCACGGTATCGATGCGCTGCAGCACGATATCGTCCTCGCCCGCGTTCTTATCGACCACGTTGTTCTGCGCCAAAAAGATCATCCACGGCGCGATGGTGGTACCGATCGTTGCGACCACGAGCGACACGTAGCTGGGGTCATTTTGAATGTTAGGCACGACCAGGTCGACCGCGACCTCACCCCAGTTGGGGCCAGCCATAAACGCGGCGACGATATAGGTCACGAACACGCAGCTCACCAGCAGCAAAATCTTCTCGATGCGCTGGAAACTACCCGACATGGTAAGCATCCACACCAGCAGCGCCACCAACGGCACCGAGATGCTCGCCGGCACGCCAAAGAGAGCAAGACCGCTGGCGATGCCCGCAAACTCCGAAATGGTCACAGCCGTGTTGGCGATCAACAGCGCCGCCATAGCAAGTACACTCTTGCGCACGCCAAAGCGCTCGCGAATGAGCGATGCCAGGCCCTTACCCGTGACGCAGCCGCAGCGCGCCGCGGTCTCCTGCGTCACGATGAGCAGCACAGTCATGACGGGAAGCATCCAGAGCATCTTGTAGCCATAGCTGGCGCCCGCACTGGAATACGTTGCAATGCCGCCGGCGTCATTGCCCGAAAGCGCCGCCAGCAGACCGGGACCCATAGCGCCAAAGATGGCCGCGATGGTCAGCTTTTGCTTGGTGCCCGACTTTTGCTTGGTATTTTGCACGCGACCACCTAACCCATGACTGACATGGCGAGCAGCACCGCGGCGATGCAATACGCCACACACGAGATCATGACGGCAATGACGTTCATGGCGGTGCCCGACGTGTTGAGGTCATGCTCGTCACGCCAGAACAGCACCATCAGGTAAATCACGGCGCTCATGTTGCCAACCAGGCAAATGATGGCAGCGATATTAAAGCACCCGGTAAAGAGTTGCTCCTCAAACATGGGCGCATCGGGGAATGCAGCGGTGCGCACCAGCTGGGCGCACAGGTAGGTCACGAGTGACAGAATCAGGCCCATGCCCGTGCTCTGGAAGAAGAACCCCAGATACGGCTTGGGCTCGTCGTCGTGACCGTCATACTCCAGGAAGTAGTTCTTGACGAACGACACCATGCGCGAGGCCGCCAGCAGCACGAGCGGCATGGCGCACATGGGGAACACCACCAGATGCGCGGAGCCGAGCGCCGTTCCCAGTACGGTCGCCATGATGCACGACGCGATGCCCCATACAACAACCCAGTACTGGCGATGCACGAACCAGCTGAGCACGTTCGTCGAGTCGTCCGACGCGCTGTCGCCCGAGCCGATGCCGGCGATCTGCAGGTCCTCCTGATGCTCCTCGGCGATAACGTCCATGGCGTCGTCGAAGGTTACAATACCCAGGATGTGGCGGTTCTCGTCGCAGACGGGGATGGCGACCAGGTCATACTTGGTCATCTCGTCCGTCACGTCTTCCTGGTCCTCGTCGGGCGACACATAGACCAGGTCGCGATAGGCCAGCTGGCCCAGCGTAGCGTCGTGATCGGCTACGATCAGCGTGCGCAGCGAAAGCACGCCGGTCAGCATGCCGCTCGGATCCTCGGTATAGACGTAGTAGACGCTCTCGAAGTCCTCGTCGAGCTCGCGAATCGCCTCGATGGCGTCACCGACCGTTGCCGTGGCGGGCAGGGAGACAAACTCCGAGGTCATGATGCGGCCGGCGGTGTTGTCCTCATACCCCAGCAGGTTACGAATCGCCTTCTCCTCCTTGACGCCCATCAGGCGCAGGAGCTTCTCGGCTTTCTCATAATCGAGCTCGTCGATCAGGTCGGCTGCATCGTCCGGGTCCATCATGGCCAGCATCGACGATGCGTCCGTGTCGGACAGGCCCTCGAGCATCTCGGTCATAAGCTCGTCGTCATCGAACTCCGAGATAGCTTCGGCTGCCTGGGCGGTATCGAGCTGCGCAAACACCTGCGCACGTAGGCGCGGGTCGAGCTGCTCGATAATGTCGGCGATGTCGGCAGGGTGCAGCTCGCCGAGCGTCTTGTGCGACACCGAGAGTTGGATGTTTTTAGTCGAGCGGTCGAGCAGGTCCATGTAGGACCAAGCGATGATGTCCTCGCTGAGCGGCTTGCCCAGGTGCTTCATAAAGCCCTCGACGACGTGCTCGAGTGCGGGGCTGATGGCGCGTAGCAGACCGCGGGCACCGACCTCGGCACCCAACAGGCGCAGCTGGTTTTCGCCCGACATGGAAAACTTGATGTCGTTGACGCGCACGACCTTCATGCCCTGCGTGTCGACGATCTGCTTGTTGAGCACGTCGCGCGCCAGCAGGAGCTCGGTCGGCTGCAGGTACGAGAAGCGAATGTTGGTGGCAGACGTATTGAGATACACGCCTGTCTCATCGATACGGTCGACCCATTTGCGCCAGCTGATCATAAACGGCGTCTTACCGGGGCCGCGGAACGCGAGCGACGTCACGTGCGGAAAAACTTCGCCGGTAGCAATGCCAAAATCGTTGACCACGCCGAGCTTTTCGCCGTCGACGTCCAAGACCGGCAATTTGAGCATCTCACTCAGATAATTCAATGGTGCTCCCCATCATTATTCCTCCGAACGCGGCCGCGCGTGCGGCGTCCGGGGGCTTCTGGATATGTATACGCATGCGCGGGCGGCACGCCGCTCGACGCTTACACCCCGTGCATGCGCAAAAAGCACCTGCATGGGGTCATCGACTGTATGGTCGAGGTTTGGATTTCACCTGTAACCTTTCTCTTGACCCTCATTAACCGCAGTAACTATAGCATCAGCATCGCCCTGCGGCATCGAATTTATGCGCTGCACATTGCAGGCATACCAAACGCTGACGTATCCGTGACATAGCCATTGGG
>JAJWXI010000028.1:0-3070 GCA_021641225.1 Collinsella aerofaciens
CGTGGGCTCGGGCAATGTGGAGATAACGGTTCCGAACTCTACGGGCTTTAAGGCGAGCCTCACCGTGGGCAGCGGTGACTTCGAGAGCGATTTCCTTCCGCTTGGCTACGATGGCGAGACCATATTGAATCTTGAATTCGACAACGGTGATAAGTCAGCCACGTATCGTTTTAAGGTCGGTTCGGGCGACATGTCGTTTGATCCGGAGTGACATGCGGTTTTCGGAGATCGGTACATATAGGCACGCTCTTTGATGGAGGCGCCGGAGCCGTGACGGGCTCCGGCGCCTTTGCCTTTACAATGGGGGCATGGAACAGATTATCTTGAACATACTCGAGGCTCTGCGTCGCGGCGAAACCGTGGACGACAAAGCGCTCGTCAAACTGATACATGCCGAGGCGCGCCGTGAGGGTGCCGACAAACGCGATTTGGCCAAGCGCCGTCTGCTGCCGTTCTGCCAGCGGGTTAAACGTGAGGAGCCGGCTCGGTGGGCTGCGTGGAATGTCGATGCCGAGTTGGAGGGTCAACTGCTGCAGGTGTTGCGCATGAAGCCACGCCGTACGGCTTCGGGCGTGGCGACCATCACCGTCATCACCAAGCCGTGGCCGTGCTCGGGCGATTGCCTGTTTTGCCCCAACGACCTGCGCATGCCCAAGAGCTATCTGCACGCTGAGCCGGCGTGTGCCCGTGCGGAGCAAAATTGCTTTGATCCGTATCTGCAGGTGAGTGCCCGTTTGACGGCGCTTTCGCAGATGGGTCATGCGACCGACAAGATAGAGCTTATCGTGCTCGGTGGCACCTGGAGTGACTATCCGCAAGGGTATCAGGCATGGTTTATGTCGGAGCTTTTCCGTGCGCTCAATGACGATGCCGTCGCCGGCGTTGCGGCAAACCCCATGTTGGCGCGTCCGGGCATCAGTCGTGCCGAGGCGGGGCGCCTGCTCGATGACGCTCCCGCCGATGCCCTGCCGCCGGTGGTAACAGGGCGCCGCGAGCGCTATCGGGCTGCCGGCATTGCGACAGACGAGGCTGAGCTTGCTGCCGGCGTTGCCGGCGAGCAGGAGCGTGTGGATGCTGCCGTGGGCGGCTATAACCGCGCAGTGCGTCGTCTGTACGGCCCCGGTACGCCGTGGGGCGAGGTCGCCGAGTGGCAGACGGCAACGATGGAAGAGCTCGAGCGGCAGCAGCGAATCAACGAGACGGCGAAGCATCGCGTGGTGGGACTCGTTATCGAGACGCGCCCCGATGCCGTAACGCCGCAGGCCCTCACGCTCATCCGCCGCCTAGGCTGCACCAAGATCCAGATGGGTATTCAGAGTCTCGACCAACATTTGCTCGATATCAACGAACGTCGCATTTCGGTGGCGCAGATTGAGCGGGCGTTTTCGCTTGCGCGCCTGTTTGGCTTTAAGATCCATGCGCATTTTATGCTCAACTTGCTGGGCGCCACGCCCGAGGGGGACAAGCACGACTACGAGCGCTTTATGACCGAGGGGGCCTTTATGCCCGACGAGGTCAAGGTCTACCCGTGTGCGCTCATCGAGGGCTCGCGTCTGGTGGGCTGCTACGAGCGCGGCGAGTGGCGCCCCTATACCGAGGAAGAACTGCTCGATGTGCTGGCCGACGACATCGTGGTGACGCCGGCGTTCTGCCGCATCAGTCGCATGATCCGCGACTTTAGCTCTGATGACATCATGGTGGGCAACAAGAAGCCCAACCTGCGTCAGCTTGTCGAAAACCGCTTGGCGGCTCGTGGGGAAGACGCAACGGTGCGCGAGATTCGCTATCGCGAGATCAGCACGGCGGGCGCCGACTTGGATGAGCTGACCCTTGACGAGGAGGTGGCGTACGAGACGCCGGTGACGCACGAGCGCTTTTTGCAGTGGGTGACGCCGCAGGGCAAAATCGCGGGTTTTTTGCGCCTGTCGCTGCCCGACCATTCGTTTGTTGCCGCGCATGCGGACGAGTTGCCGACGATGCCGGACGAGGCGATGATTCGCGAGGTGCACGTGTACGGCATGGCGGCACGCGTGGGCGATCAGGGGCAGGCGGCGCAGCATCACGGGTTGGGGCGTTTGCTCGTAGAGCGTGCGTGCGAGATTGCCCGAGATGCGGGTTATGCGCGCATTAACGTGATTAGCGCGATTGGCACACGCGAGTACTATCGCCATCTTGGATTTTATGACCATGGCCTTTATCTGCAAAAGGAGCTCTAGATGAACAAGCCGAGTGTTTCTGCCGGCGTCGTTGCCGGCGTTGCCCTGGGAGCTGCGGCGCTTGGTGCGGCCGCCGTTGTTGTTCGCGCTGCCTGTCTGCAGGTTGCGCGAACCCGCAATGGGTTGGCGCGTGTGAAACGCGTGCACGATGAGGGCGGCGACGAAGTCCGCGTATTGGTGCAAGGCGGCGTCTACCAAAGCGCGAGTTACGTTGGCGAGCGCTGGGCGGAGCCCGTCTTTGCGTACTATCGTGCGTTTGACGATGCGTTTGAGGCCGAGGATGCAATGCGTGACGCTTATGGTCACGGTATCGACCGCATGCTTATGCTGGGCGGCGGCGGGTTTGCCTATCCCAAGTTTGCGCTGATGTCGCACGAGAGCTTGCGCATGGACGTCATTGAGTACGATGCCGAGATTACGCGCCTGGCGCGCCGTTGGTTCTACCTGGGCGAGCTGGAGCGCACGGTGGGCGATCGCCTGCGAGTGATTACCGCTGAGGCTCGCTCGTATCTGGGCGTGACGAGCGTGGGCCATCGTCGCTACGACGCGGTCGTGAGCGATTGCTTTGGCGGTGCCGAGCCCGTACGTGAGCTGGCGACGGTTGAGGCGTTGCATTTGGTGCGAGGCAGCCTGAACCCCGGGGGTATCTACGTGGCCAATATCGTGAGTGCGAACAGGGGGAGCGATGTGACGCTCCTTCGCGACTGCGCTGCCACGGCACTCGAGGTATTCGCCCGCGCCTGGGTGGTCCCATGTGGCGATGCAGAGTTCGGCGGCGAGGAAAACTACCTGCTCATCGCCAGCGACGGCGACTACGCCTTTGCCGAAGCCGTGCCCTTCGACACCGACTTCCT
>JAJWXI010000028.1:3170-15811 GCA_021641225.1 Collinsella aerofaciens
ATGTCGAGCACGCCTTCGGCAAAGCCCTTGCGCACGAGCTCTTCGGGAACAAACTCGTCGTAGCGGTCAAAGTAAGGCACCTCGCCAGGATAGACGAGCTCGATGGGATCGAAGTCCTTCTCGGCCTCGGCGGCGAGCACCTCAAAGAACGTCTCCTCGTCGGCCTTCATCTTAAACTGCATAAAGTACGGGCGTGACGGATCGAGCCCGCGAAGGCCCAGCTCCGCGGCACATTTAATCTTGAGCATGCGCTCGAGCGCCAAAAAGGCGTAGCTGCCCAGCCAGGGGAAGAGCACCCAGGTATCGCCGCCCAGGTTAATGAGCGGCTTGGTTCCCGCCCCCGAAATCTCGGCCGTATGACGAGCCTGCGCCAAGCGGGCCCGTGCGTTACCCATAAGGTACGGATATGTCGCGTGCTCGTTGAGCGCCTTGCGCATGCGCTCGAGCACATGCGTGTTAATGTCGCCGGGGCAGTCGCCAAAGTAGGCCGGCACCCGGCCCTTGACTTGCGTGGCAAAGACAGTGTGGCGCTTCCAGTCCACTTCCTCGACAATCCAGCAGTGTCCGGCGATGGCGATGCGCTCACCGGGCGGGGGCGGATTAACGATCGTGCCCAGCTCGGCCGATTCGCTCCGGACGGTAAACTCCTCGTTTTCCTGGAACACGGCGTAGAACTTAAAGTTGTTGATGATGCGCTCGCCCGCGAGGCCCACGATGAGCCCACCGCCCTCGGTGACCTGGATATGGTCGATCTTAATGAGGTGACGTAGCAGCACACGGTAATCGCCTGCCGAGACACGGTGGAAATAGCTGAGCGTGAGCACGCGCTGGGCAAGTTCGGCCGGCGTGAGCTCGCCGGTGCTGGCGAGGGTCGACATAGTCTGGTGATAGAGCAAACTGTAGGGGAGACGATCGAGCTCGGGTGGCTCGACCCACTTTTCCTCGCGATAGAGTTGTACGAGCGCGATACCCTGCAGGAGCTTCCAGGGAATGGTTTCGGGCATCATCGTGCGCGGCTCGGGCTCTTCCTCGCGCATGACAAACCACATCTCGGGCGGAAGATCGCGACGGCCTGTGCGCCCCATGCGCTGCAAAAAGGAGCTAACGGTAAACGGCGCGTCAATCTGGAAGGCGCGCTCCAGGCGGCCGATATCGATACCGAGCTCCAACGTAGAGGTGGTGACGGTTGTCTGCGCCTGCTCCTCGTCGCGCATGAGCTCCTCGGCCGTCTCGCGTAGCGATGCCGAAAGGTTGCCGTGATGGATGAGAAAGCGGTCGGGCTCGTGCCGGCTCTCGCAGTAGCTGCGCAGCATGGAGCACACGGCCTCTGCCTCCTCGCGCGAGTTGGCAAAGACCAGGCACTTGCGGCCGCGCGTATGCTCAAAGATATAGCCCATACCGGGGTCGGCGTTGTCGGGCGCCGTGTCGGTGGGGTTGAGAAGCGCCTGCTCGGTCGCTCGTGGGATGTCGACTTCGCCCTCGGGGGCCGAGGAAGTGCGACGGTCTTTGGGAGCGGCCTTGCCCCGCGCCTGCTCGCGACGTTGACGGCGTTCTTCCTGTGCAAGCTGTCCGCTGTGGCACATGTCTTGTCCGGATGCGGGCAGCGCCGCGGGCGCCGCCGTCTCAATACGCTCGCAAGCAAGCACCTCGGCTTCTTGTGGACCTGTGCCTACGAATCCTCGTTGCTGAGCCTGGGGGCCCGAGTTGTAGAAGTGCTCCATGGAGATGCGCCACACGCGGCGCGGTTCCTCAAAGCGGGGGATAACGCAGTCGCGCCCCGTTCCCTGCGAGAGAAAGGCGCCCGTGCGCTCGGGGTCGCCGATGGTGGCAGAAAGGCCGATGCGGCGGGGCTGCACGCCTGCCATGCGCGAGAGGCGCTCGATAAGGCAGAGCGTCTGACCGCCGCGGTCGCCGCGCATGAGCGAATGGACTTCGTCGATAACCACATAGCGCAGGTCGCAAAACATACGAGGGATCGCCATGTGCTTATGGATCAGGAGCGCCTCGAGCGATTCGGGCGTAATCTGTAGGATACCGCTCGGCTTTTTGATGAGTTTGGCCTTGTGTGATTGTGAGACATCGCCATGCCAGTGCCAGACGGGGATATCGGCTTCTTCGCACAGGTCGTTGAGGCGGACGAATTGGTCGTTGATGAGCGCCTTGAGGGGGCCAATGTAGAGGGCGCCCACGCTTGCGGGCGGGTTCTCCCAAAACTCGGTCAGGATGGGAAAGAAGGCTGCCTCGGTTTTGCCAGAAGCCGTGGATGCCGTCAGGAGCACATTGTCCTGTGTGTTAAAGATGGCATCTGCCGCCGCAACCTGGATAGAGCGCAAGCTCTCCCAATCGTGGGAGTAGATGAAGTCTTGGATAAACGGGGCGTAGCGGTCAAAGGCGTTCACGGGGCCTCCTTTCAACAACGAATCTCTCAACGCGGCTGGCAACGGCTTGCTGCATTACTGCTTCAACGTTTGCCCAGATAAAACCTGCCAAAATAAACCTGTCCCTTTTTGGTAGGTTAGATGGTGAACTCGGCGAAGTTGCGGTCGCCGCCTGCGGTGTCGGTGTCGCCTGTTGCGGCTGCCGGCGCCAGCGCGTCGCCGCCGACGCTTTGCAGCAGCTCGGCCACATTTGCATCGGGGTTCTGACACAGGATATCGAGCAGCTCGATAAAGTCACGGATAACCTCACGCGGCGTCAAGTGCGTATCGGCTCCCACGCGGCCGAACTCAATCTTGAGAAAGTCCACCAAGTCGTTTTCGGCAAGCGTGGGCGTCCAGCCAAAGTAGCCGGCATGGATCTGCATGAGTTTTTCGATGAGCACCAGCAACTCCTCGTAGGTGAGTGGCTGCAGGCGGATGATGGGCGCGAGCATGTCCTTAAGGTCTTCGCGCGCAAAGCGGCCCTGAGCGAGTCGGCTGCGCAGGGCCTCGTAGGAGAACACGCCGCGGCGGCGGTCTTCGATGGAGGTTGGCGTGCCGCCCATGATCATGCCCAGGTACTGCGCCTTGCCCTGGAGCGTGTCGTTGTACATGGTGAGGATCTTCTCGTAGTTGTATTGGCGCGTGATGGCGTTGGGAATCTTATACAGATTCACGAGTTCGTCGATGAGCACCAGCATGCCCTTGTAGCCGCTGCAGACCAAAAAGCGCGCAATGAGCTTAACGTAGTCGTACCAGTCGTCATCGCTGATGATGGTCGAGGAGCCCAGCTCGGCGCGTGCCTCGCTCTTGGTGCGGTATTCGCCGCGAATCCATTTGGTCACGCGGCTCATGGCCTCTTCGTCGCCCCCGGATGCGGCCATGCGATAGCGGCGGAGCATGCGGGTGAAGTCGAAGCCGTGGACCATCTCCTCGAGCGGGGCCAGTTGGGCATTGACGACCGACTCGTCGACGTCGGCACACGAGGCGACCCAGCGATCCAGAATAAGGTTGAGCGCACCGCCCTCGGGGCGCGTCTTGGTCGATATATTGCGGATGAGCTCGCGGTAGGTGGCAAGGCCCTGTCCCTGACCGCCCTGCAGGCGGCGCTCGGGCGACAGGTCGGCATCAGCGACGACGAATCCCTCGCCCATGGCGTGCGTGCGGATAGTCTGGAGCAAAAAGCTCTTGCCGGCGCCGTAACGACCGACCAGAAAGCGGAAGCTCGCGCCACCGTCGGCGATGAGACTCAGATCGGTGAGCAGGGCGCGGATCTCGACCTCGCGCCCTACGGTGATGTAAGGAAGGCCGATGCGCGGGACCACGCCGCCCTTGAGCGAGTTGAGAATGACGGCAGCGACGCGCTTGGGCACGCGAGGTGCTGCGGATGCGGTATCACTCATGGTCTAGGTATCCTCTCACGTCTGCTTCGTAGTCCTCGATAATCTGCGGCCCTGCCGCGCTAAATTCAATTACGGTGTCGCCCACAAGGTCAAAGAGCGCCTCGTTGATGGTATCGACGAGCATGTCCTCGCTCTGCCCCGATTGCGCTACCGCTGATTCCGCCTGTACTGCGTTGTGCTCGAGCAGCGCGCGGAGATAGGCGTCTGCGGCGGGCGCGAGTTCGTTCGTGGCGTCAGCGGGCGCAGCAGCTGCGAACGCGGGCGTCGGCGCGAGAAGCGGTGCCACGACACCAAACTGTTCGGTGGATATGGTCGGCTCGTCGGACTCGTCCTGCCCTGCGACCGCCTCGACCGTCGCGTCGGCTACGGGCTCGGCTTCCGGTTGCCCTGAGTCCGCTGCCTCGGCTTCTGCGGACGCGCCGTCCTCGCGTTCCTCGTCGATCAAAAGCGCTTCGCGCGTTTGTGCGGCAGCGCTCCGAATGTGCCCCAGCTGGCTCAAATCGATATCGATCTTGACGGGCTGGTGTGCGGCGTCCCACGAAAGCCATGCCACAATCTCGTCATCGATAATCTTGGCCAGATATTTGGGGACCTTTTCTTCCTTAAGGGGATGGGCGGGGTCCAGCGCCAGGCGCAGGCGTTGGTCGCAGGCGCGCATCACCTCGCCAAGTTTGCTGCTCTTTTGTCTGCTGCCGTGAATCCGCATGCATTCCCAAAAACCGTTTTGGCAACGGTAGATATGGATGGGGTCCAGACGGTATTCGCAGTCCTCGTGGCGCTCGGGCGCAAAGAATACGGCCGAGGCAAACATGGTGTAGGGCATTGCCGTCTCCTCCCCAAATAAACTTGCCACGATGCCGGTCTTTCGGTGCGTGTCATAGTAGCGCGCCATGCGGACATACACGGCGCACGCCACGTGGCACAGATCGCGGTGGTGGCTGCGGTCGAGCCGCGAGCTACTTAGGTTGTACGTGGAGAGGGCGTTGATGGCGGCCATGAGTCGCTCCTCGCGCACCTCATCGGGCGGAAGGGGGAGCGTGGGCTCGGAGGTTTTGCGACGCTTAGGGGTCTGGCCGGACGGTGCCGGTACAAGGTCTCGTGCCGCGCGCCGCAGTTCGATAAGGGCGTTATCGAACATGACGGTTTTAGAGTCGCGAAGCAGCTTGGGGTCGAGCCCGTGGAACACGGCGTAATCTTGCAGCCACACGCGCGCAAACCGGTCGATGCCGGGCTCGAAAGCGCGATAGACATCCCAAAAAGCCTTGATCTTGTTAAAACCATCGAGTGGATTATCTACGCCGATGCCGCAGATCAGCTCATAGAGATACAGAAAGGCAAAGGACGTAGACGTTTCCTCGACGGTTCCGCGGCGCACTTGGGCACGCCAGGTAAAGTAGCCGCGCAGCTGCCGGTCGCTCATGGCGTTGTAGGTGGGAAAGTACGACTTAAAGGTGCCGTTGTAGGGACAGTCGTCCTCAAAGTCGGCCATCAGCAGGCCCTGGCGGTAAAAAAGCTCGGCTTCCGAAAGCCAGCGGCCCGCACCACCCTTGGGGTCATCCTGCCAGCGCGATATCTCGCGCATTTTACGGTACTGGTCGGGGAGGAAATTCTGCATCTGTCGGCCGGTTTTGAGAATCGGCTCGTCTGCGTAGGTTTCGTTTGAGAAGCGGGCGGACTGATGGGTCCGGGCCTCGGCCATAATGCGCTCGATGAGCATCTTGATGTCCTGGTCGGCCACCGCTCCTCCTCTCGAACGCAGCTACGGTGACCTCATATCATAGCACAGCATCAAACAGATGTTCGAGATACCGCTGCGTTGATAGATTTAGAACAGGAGGGCGTAGATGACGGCGATGACGACGGAGGGAAGCATATTGGCCGTGCGGAAGGTCTGAGGACGGATGAGGTTGACGCCGACGCAGAAGATGAGCATGGAGCCTACGAGCGAAAGGCTGTTGAGGGCAGCCGTGGTCATGATGGGGGAGAGCGCGCCGGCAAACAACGTGATCGTCCCCTGGAACACGGCGACGGGCAGGGCGGAGAAGATGCAGCCGCGGCCGAGCGAGGCCGTCATGGTGCAGACGATGATGCAGTCCAGTGCACCCTTGAGGGCAAGCGTTGACCAGTCGCCGAGCAGGCCGTCCTGGATCGATCCCACAATGGCCATGGCGCCGATGCACACGGTGAGTGAAGTCGAGACAAAAGCGTTGGTGAACTCGTTATCGCCCTCACTGCCAGTCTTGCGCTTGAGCCATTCGCCAAGGTTCTCGATGGCGGCCTCCAAGTTGATGGCCTCGCCGATGAGCGAACCGAGCGCAAATGAGACGATGAGCATGGTGGTACCGGTGGTCGCTAGCGCCTTTCCATCGATGATGAGCATCTTTTGCATGGTGCCGCCCAGGCCGATAAACAGGACGCACAGCCCCGATGCTTTCATAAGCGTGTCTTGGATGCGCGGTGTAATGAAGCGGCCGCCCGCTAATCCCAAAAGACCGCCCGCAACTAAAAGCGCAACGTTGATGATTGTTCCCAAGCCTGGCATGAGCCCTCCTGTATTGATGCCAACGTGGCAATCGTAGCAGAACGAAATGCGAGGCACGTCGCGACTCGTCTAATACGTTATATAAGTGGTATTAGGAATGATGCGCAGCATTTAAGCCTCAGGTGGTTGTCGGGACATAGGGATAGTAGTCAAAGCGCAGTGTCATAAGCCGCTGTGGGGATTCAATAGCCGCGGCGATGATATTGGCATCGCGGGCACGATCAAACCCTTCGAGTTCGATCTGATACGAGACGTCTTGCATAATGTCCAGACGTCGCCAGGCTAGAAGTGTGTCGCCATCGAATTCCAAGGTCTTGCTTCCGTCTGGGGCAACGGCGTATAGACGCAGTTTAGCGGTGGTTGCAGGGTCGACAACCGTGACCTTTTTAATTTCGTTTCGAGTATTCTTGGCGCCCAACAAGGTGAGCAGTGTTGGGGCAACGACCTCGCCCGATGGCAAAAAGACGACTTCGATGGATTCAGGAAATGCGATGATGGCCGACTTGCGGACGGGCTGATTGGCGGCGGCAACTTCGATGTTCGCGGCATCGATGACCTCTGTGTGGTCGAGGGCGGCAAGCACGCAGCAGTTACCTTCATCGATCTCCTGAGGATCAGCAAGCCCCAGACTGTCCGCGAGCTCGGGATCGTTTGGATCGGCAGCGGGCTCATTCGGTGCTTCGAAAGAAGCTGGGACGCTGTTTGTCGGCGACGGCGTGTCGCCCGCACCTGCTTCTTTGTCCGCGCTTTCTTCTTGTATGGTTGCGTTGATGGGTTCGTCGTTTGAGGGGAGCGTCTTGGCGTTAGGCGCGGAGGGGAGAATTCCGATGGCTCCGGATCCATTCCACTCCATTTCGAGAAGCGCCGGGTCGGCAAGAATGCGTTGCCTGCTTTGCGCGTGGGCATCGATTTTAATAGAGCCTGCCTCTATCCCTCGTGTAAGGCTGAGTGATCCGGCTGACTTCTCGAAATGAGCGTCTGTGTCTTTGGTGCTGACGGCGTAGAACAGCAGGGATGCTTCTCCCGCCGCGATGGCATCGGTGTCGGCTTTGGTCAGCCGCAACGATGCCGTGAATGAGAGGGTGGGCTGCGTGTCGTCTGCATTCGCGGCGGCGCAGCCCAGACATATACCGCCTCCTTTCTCGAAAAACGCACCGTCGAAGGCGACCTTCGCTCCGTTCGCCGAGTCATCGACCGAAGCGATGTCGATGCGCAGCTCTAAATTGCATGGATCGCCATCTGCATCGAGCACAACCGAGCGCCATGTGCAGACAGCGCACCCCGCCTGGGAGCCGTTTGCCTTGTTCGAACGATTGATATCCACGACTATCGAGCCGTCCGTATTACGACGAAGGCATCCCGAGGTTGAGATTGCGGCCTGTGCGATCGAAAAACGCTTGCACGCAATGGCGCTCGATGGATTTGGTGCGGAGCTTAGGGCTGCTGGTAAGGAGCCTGCCATGACGGGAGTCGCCCAAGCGGCGACAGGCGTTCCGGTTGCGAGCGCGCCGCAGAGTGCGACGACGGGCAAAAGGTTCTTCGATGCCATGGGGTCTCCTTAGCTAATTTAGTGCGGCCTGTCCGTGTTTCGTTTCTGGCTGCGTTTGATGTGCAGACCGAGGCCGGCGGTTCCCGCGCCTGCTGCCGTGGCGCCTGCTGCCAAGAGCCATCGTCTGTCGTCTGTCTGTGCCAACGGTTCCTCGCGGTTGCCGCGGTCGAGCTCCGAGAGGTCGACCGTCACTTGCGTGGCGGCCTGCGCCTGTTCTTGCTGGGCAAAAGCCATGGCTGGCGCAAACGCTAGGATACTGACGGCGGCGGCCAGGGCGACGGCCTTATGCCGTGTGCGCACCGGGCTCGACCGTCCAGGTGATCGTTGCAACCTGATCGCCTTCGCCGGTTACGTGGAAGATGTCGCGCGTGACACGGGCGACGTTTCCGCTTGTCTTGAGCTTAATTTTGTCCGTGCCGCCGGCAATGCCCTGGTAGCCCATGTCGAAGGCTGCATTCTTGGAAAGATCGAGGCCCGTCCCCTGCATTGCGGCGCTGGCGTTCTGGAGTGCGCCGTCGGGGCCGACCTTAAAGTCGATGGAGTTCTGCGCGGTTCCGGCCTTGGCGTCGGCGGCAATGGTCCAGGTGTTCATGGCGTCGATCTTCATGTTGGTGACATGGATGCCGTAGGCCGAATGATTGTCGATGGTGGTCGCGTCTTCTGAGGGGCCCTGAAGCGTGCCGTCGGCCTTGGCGACGAAGGGAATAACCGTCGGAACTTTGAACTCAACGTTGTCGATCTCGGTCCTGACCATTACTTTCGTTGTTCCAGCGCGCCCGGCTGCCAGAGCTGGCGTCGGGGTGGCGCCCATTGCGAGCGCGAGCGCGAGCCCTGCGCCCACGACGAGCGCTCTGGCTCCGTTCATGTTCCTGGTGATGTCCATGGTCGTTCCTTTCTATTCGCCGCGGGCCGTCCCCGCGATGATTGGACGAATGCTGGTGAATTGCGTGCGGTGCCGCGTCGGCTGAAAAAGCTAGTTCTCGGTTTGCTCAACCCGTACCTTGACACGTGTCGGATTGCCGTGGCTGTCGAGGGTCTTGGCATCGAGTGCTTGGATCTCGATGTACGCCTCGCCTTCTTTGATGTCGCCGGCGGGGCACGTCTCGATTGTCTTGCCGGTCTCGACCACACCGGATTCGTACATGGTCTCGTCGTTTTGGATGACGCGGAATCGCTGGGGAAATTTATTGTCTTGGACGTTTTGCACGTTGACGCGCAGCTTGCCGTCCTCCTGCAGCTGAGCGACCGGTGCGACCGAAATCGTCATCATGTTGTCGCGGACGATGGCGTCGAGCTCATCTTGGATCTCTTGGCGCGATTTACCCTCTGCCGTCGTGACTGAGGCGCCCGCTTCGGGCACGGGCTGCGACTGCCAGGCGTATAGCCCTACGGCGACAAGGGCGCAGACGATAGCCAGGCAGACAACGACGAGTTTCTTGCGACGCCCCAGTCCTGCAAGGCGGGGCGGCTTCTTCGCACTCATGCGGCGTCCTTGGTGGTGTAGACACGTGCGAACGTGGACGGGTCCGCTCCAAAGAGCATGTGAAGCATCAGGCGGCGCGAGTAGATGAGCTCGTCGAAGTCGTGAGGGAGCTCGATATCGTGGATACGCGCGATGTGGTGGGCGAGCGCCGAGAACGACTCGGGGTCGCAGATAACATCGGTGGTGACGTGGTAGACCGCCGTATCGGGGAACGCCTCTTCGTCGAAAGGCAGGAGATAGGGATCGTCGTCGACCTCGATGGCGACGCCGTACTGGGGCCAGTAATATGCCATGGGAACCTCCCTGCTTCTGGGACCAAAACTTCTATCGGTTTTGGCTGTCGACGCCGACCGTATCAGCCGCTACTTGACCAATTTCTGACCAAATGCTTGACGGATTGATATCTCCGCAGGTAAAAGGCAGTAAAAATTACTTCAACTTTTTTCGAGCGACATTTACGCGATCGGCGACGGCGGGGCGATATGTGTCAAAAGCATCGTCTGCCGAGGAAACCTTGCCGCTCGCCGAATTGCACGAACGTAAAAATCGCCAATTATGGAGACGGTCTCGAACACGTCGACGAAACGATGCGGTAACATCTCCCTGCAAACACTGTAGTTAGCTAAAGGGGGAGTTCGCGTGTCTGCAACCATCAAACCCTTCACCGACGAGTTCGAAGAGTATGGCCGCGATGAATCTCGTGCATCGGGCGAAGCATCGAGCATCTCGTTTCCGACAACGGAAGACGAGGTCCGTGCCATTTTGGAAACGCTCCATGCCGAGCGTGTCCCGGTAACGGTTCAGGGCGCCCGAACCGGCCTTGCCGCCGGTGCCGTGCCCCACGGTGGGCATATCCTCAATACTTCCCGTATGAATCGCTACTTGGGCCTTCGCCGCGATGAACAAGGCCAATTTCTGCTGCGCGCGGAGCCGGGCGTTGTGCTCTCGGAGCTGCGTAAGCAGCTGAGCAAGAAAGTACTGCCGACCGCTGGTTGGGACCAGGCATCGCTTGAGGCCTACGAGGAGTTCCAAGAGTCCCCCGAGCAGTTCTTTCCCACCGATCCCACCGAGGCATCTGCCTGTCTGGGCGGCATGGCGGCATGCAACGCCTCCGGCGCCCGCAGCTACGCTTACGGTCCCATACGCCCGCATGTCACGGGACTCCACGTCGCGCTGGCTGATGGCGATTTGCTTGAGCTTCAGCGCGGCGAGGCTTTTGCCCAGGGCCGCCACCTGTCGCTCGTGACGGCAGAGGGTCATACATTCGAGCTTGATCTTCCTGACTACACCATGCCCAAGACCAAAAATGCCTCGGGGTATTTTGTTGCGGACGATATGGACGCCATCGATCTTTTTATCGGTGCGTGCGGCACGCTCGGCGTCATTACCGAGCTCGAGATCGCCCTGCAGGCGGCACCTTCGGTCGTATGGGGTGTGAGTTGCTTTTTCGATAGCGAAGACAAGGCCGTGTCCTTTACCGATTCCGTGCGTCCCGTGCTGTCCCATGCCGCCGCTATTGAGTATTTCGATGCTGGCGCCCTGGATATCCTGCGTCGCCAGCGCGAGCAGTCGACCGCGTTTGCCTCGCTGCCGGCGCTCGACGACGAGGCAAAGGTCTGTGTCTACGTGGAGCTCGACTGCGATGACGAAGCGCAGGCGACCGAGGAGCTGTACCACCTGGGATGGGTGCTGGAGCTTGCGGGCGGCAGCGACGATGCGACATGGGTCGCCCGCACCGAAGTCGATCGCGAGTGTCAGCGATTCTTCCGCCATGCGGTGCCCGAGAGCGTCAACATGCTCATCGACGAGCGTCGCCGCACGGATCCCACCATCACCAAACTGGGCTCGGACATGTCGGTGCCCAACGCACGCTTGGCCGATGTCATTGCCCTCTATCGCCGCACGTTGGCCGAAAGCGGGCTTGAGTCTGCCGCCTGGGGGCACATCGGTAACAACCATCTGCATGTGAACATTCTGCCGCGCGATGCGCAGGATTACCGCCGCGGCGGAGAACTCTTTGCCCAGTGGGCTTCCGAGGTCACGGCCATGGGCGGCGCCGTCTCCGCCGAACACGGCGTCGGCAAGATCAAGGCGGGCTTCCTGGAGACGATGTACGGCCACGAGGCCATGGTCGAGTCGGCGCGGCTCAAGCTCCAGCTCGATCCTGCCGGGCAGCTGGGTCGCGGTAACCTGTTTTCGGAGAAGCTCTTGGATGAGCTCGTCCAGAAAGGGGGCGCGTGAAGATGAGCGATTTCCATATGGTGGTGTGCGTCAAGGCGGTGCCGGGCAGCACCGAGGTCAAGATGGACCCCAAGACCAATACCATCGTGCGCGATGGCAAGCAGGCGGTCATTAATCCCTTTGACGCGAGCGCTTTGGAATGCGCGCTGGCGCTGAAGGACGACTTTATCGGCTTTGGCATGGACGTGCGCGTAACGGTGGTGTCGATGGGCATCCCCGCGACCGAATCGCTGCTGCGCGACTGCATCGCCCGCGGTGCCGACGACGCGCTGCTGCTGACCGACCGAGCCTTTGCGGGCGCCGATACCCTAGCCACCACCTATGCCCTCAAATGCGGCATCGAGGCACTCGATGAGGACTTTGACCTGCTCATCTGCGGCAAGATGGCAGTGGACGGCGATACGGCCCAGATCGGCCCCGAGCTGGCCGGCGCCTTTGAGATCCCCTGCGTGACCGACGTGAGCTGTGTGCAGAGCGCGGGATTTACGACGTGTGGCTCGCTGGCGCTCGTCCACGGCTGCGATGCCGGCGAGGAGACGGTGTACCTGGAGAGGCCGTGTGCGATGACGACCGCCAAGGAGATTGGCCAGCTGCGCATGCCGAGTATTGCCGGTATTCGCGCGGCCGAGGATGCAGACGTGCGCGTGGCCAGCGCTGCCGACGTAAACGCCGATCCTTCGCGTTGCGGCCTTGCCGGATCACCGACGCAGGTCGTGCGCTCGTTTGTGCCCGACCGTGACCAAACGTGCGAGGCCGTTGAGGGAACGGCGTCCGAGCAGGCGGTAAAACTTGCCAAGATTATCGAGGGGATGGCATAGATGAGCGGACTGATTATCGATAGCGAAGCCTGCATCGGCTGCGGTCGCTGCGTTCGCGCCTGCGCCTCGGGCGGCATTGTGGTGGAGGGCGAGCGCCCCAATCGCTGTGCCCGCGTAACCGACGGCTGTATCCTGTGCGGCGGGTGCGTCGACGCCTGCCCCGTCAACGCCATCTCGATCGAGCGCGA
>JAJWXI010000193.1 GCA_021641225.1 Collinsella aerofaciens
TCCTTGTCTTCTATGTCCAACTGTTGATTTTTTAAAATTAAATGATATACTAACATTATCAATCAAAATAAAAAGGAGGAGCTTTCCATGCCTACGCAAAAAAGCACCGCACGGCTGTCGAAAAAGCCGCCGCTGTCGCCCGAGGAGCTCAAACAGATCGACGCTTACTGGCGCGCAGCAAACTATCTGACCGCCTGCCAGCTCTATCTTCTCGATAATCCTCTGCTCGAGCGCCCGCTGTGCGAGAGCGACTTAAAGCAGACCATTGTCGGCCATTGGGGCACCTGCCCGGGCCAGAACTTCATCTACACGCACTTAGACCGCGTCATCAAGCGCGATGACCTCGATATGATCTACCTTTCCGGCCCCGGTCACGGCGGCAACGCCATGGTCGCGCAGGACTGGCTGGACGGCAGCTATACGGAGGTCTACCCCAACATCACGCGCGATAAGGAGGGCATGCAGAAGCTCTTCAAGCGCTTCTCCTTCCCCGGCGGCATCCCGAGCCATGTCGCGCCCGAAACGCCGGGCTCTATCCACGAGGGCGGCGAGCTGGGCTATTCCCTCTCTCACGCCTTCGGCGCGGTGGCGGATAACCCCGACCTGATCGCGGCCTGCGTCGTCGGCGACGGCGAGGCCGAGACCGGCCCGCTCGCAACGTCCTGGCACGGCAACAAGTTCATGAACCCGATCACCGACGGCGCAGTCCTGCCGATCCTGCACTTAAACGGCTTCAAGATCGCAAATCCGACCATCTTCTCCCGCATGAGCCACGAGGAGGTCGAGTGCTTCTTCCGCGGCTGCGGCTGGGAGCCGCGCTTTGTCGAGGGTGACGAGCCCGAGACGATGCACCAGCAGATGGCCGCCGCGGTCGACTGGGCCATCCGCGAGATCAAGCGCATCCAGCGCACCGCGCGAGAGAGCGGCAAGGCGAGCCGCCCCCGCTGGCCGATGCTCGTGCTGCGCACCCCGAAGGGCTGGACCGGTCCGAAGGAGGTCGACGGCAACGCGATCGAAGGCAGCTGGCGCGCCCATCAGGTGCCCATCTCCATGGGCGCGGATGAAAGCAAGCACCTGCCGCTGCTCGAACAATGGCTGCGCTCCTACAAGCCCGAAGAACTCTTCAATGACGACGGCACGCCGGTGGAACTTGTCGCATCCTTCCCGCCCAAGGGCACGCGCCGCATGGGCGCAAACCCGCACGCCAACGGCGGTCTTCTCCTGCGCGACCTGCGCACGCCCGACTTCCGCGACTACGCGGTCGATATCCCCGCCCCCGGCGAGGTCGAGGCGCAGGACATGTACGTCCTTGGCACCTATGTCCGCGATGTGATGAAGCTCAACATGGAGTCGCGCAACTTCCGCATCTTCGCACCCGACGAGACGGCGTCCAACCGTTTGCAGGCCGTGTTTGACGTCACGGGCCGCCGCTTCCTCGACAAGCAGATCGAGGGCATCGACGAGCACCTTGACCCCGACGGCCGCGTGATGGACTCCATGCTCTCCGAGCACTTCTGCGAGGGCTTCCTGGAGGGCTACCTGCTGACGGGCCGCCACGGCTTCTTCGACAGCTACGAGGCCTTCATCCGCATCGTGGACTCCATGTTCTCCCAGCACGCCAAGTGGCTGAAGATGTGCAATGAGCTGCCCTGGCGGCAGGACATCGCCTCCCTCAACTATATCCTGGCCTCCAACGTCTGGCAGCAGGACCACAACGGCTTCACCCATCAGGACCCCGGCTTCCTGGATCATGTCGCCAACAAGAAGGCCGACGTCGTGCGCATGTATCTGCCGCCCGATGCCAACTGCCTGCTCTCCTGCTTTGACCACTGCATCAAGAGCCGCAACTATGTGAACGTCATCGTCGCGAGCAAACACCCGCGCCAGCAATGGCTGACGATGGAGCAGGCCGTCAAGCACTGCACGCAGGGCATCGGCATCTGGGAGTGGGCCTCGAACGATCAGGGCCAGGAGCCCGACGTCGTCATGGCCTGCTGCGGCGACACGCCGACGCTTGAGACTCTCGCCGCTGTGACGATCCTGCGCCGCGAGCTGCCGGAGCTCAAGATCCGCGTCGTGAACGTCGTCGACCTGATGAAGCTCCAGCCGCACACCGAGCATCCCCACGGCCTGACCGACGCAGAGTACGACACGCTCTTTACCAAGGACAAGCCCATCATCTTTGCCTACCACGGCTATCCCACGCTGATCCACGAGCTGACCTACCGCCGCCACAACCGCAACCTGCACGTGCGCGGCTATAAGGAGGAAGGCACGATCACGACCCCGTTCGACATGCGCGTGCTCAACGATATCGACCGCTTCGATCTCGTCATCGACACGGTGCAGCGCCTGCCGCAGCTCGGCAACCGCGGTGCTTACCTCATCCAGAAGATGAACGACAAGCTCGTTGAGCACCGCCAGTATATCAAGGACAACGGCGTGGATCTGCCCGAGGTCCGCGCGTGGAAGTGGAACGACGGCAAGGGCGTTGAGGTGTAAAAGGAGGAAAGCAATGCGTATTGCGATCCCTGTTGTGAGTGGGGAGGTTTTCTCCCCGCTCGCCAATGCCGAAGCCTTCCATTTTTATGAGGACGACCACGGAAAGATCGTGCGCGAGTTCCTCGAGCCGATGGAAGAAAGCGGCACCGACGCTGCCGTCGGCCTTTTGGAGCGTTACGGCATCGACGCGCTGCTCTGCGGCACGATCGACGACACCGAGCGCACCGCTGTCGGCATGGCAGGCATCATGCTCTTCCCCGGCTATTCCGGCAAGGCAGACGACGCCGCGCTGCGCTTTCTGAGCGGCAGCGTCGTGTCCGACCCGAACAACCACTGCAACGCCTGCGGCTTCAAAGGAGCGTGCTCCCTGAAGGATAAAGGCGGCTGCGGCGGCAACTGAACAGCAAAAAGGAGCAAGCTTTCGGCTTGCTCCTTTTTTGCTTGATATTGTTACGATGCGGGGCGCGTGGTGGAGAGGAAGTCCGAGTTGATCCAGCCAAACTTACCGTCCACGCTGACGAACGTCCACCCATCCTGCTTGGCCGCAGCCTGTACCTCGCTGCCGAGCGACACGGTCGTGACCTTGTCATAGCTCGTGCTCGGGCCGCTGCGCAGATTCACGCCGCCGGTGGTGTAGTAGATGTAATACTTGTCGTACACCGAATTCGGCTTGACCGCAACTTCCGTGTGACCCGTGAGGTCGAGCCAATCGATCTTTTCG
>JAJWXI010000194.1 GCA_021641225.1 Collinsella aerofaciens
ACGATAAGGGCCACTTTACTGACTGCTCCGAGCTGGTCAACACGGTCTGCGAGGTTGTCGAGCTGCCGTGGATTGCCGGCAAGAGCCTGCATGACAGCTTCTCGGGCGCTACGGTCTATGAGGCCGTCGCCGCCTAACAGGCAATAAAACCCGATTTTCACGTGACCGCTGGCGCCGCCCCCGCGCCGGCGGTCTTTTTCTGCCGATAGGCCATAAAGGTGCAAGCATTTGCGGAGAGCCTGTTGACGATAGTCAAAACTCGGACTAATCTAGAGACACAAAATTGGTCAAAAATCGGACAATCGAATGGTGGGATAGATGAATAGTGCGGTTATGCTGGTCGACTTCGACCGGTTGCTCAATGGACTCGACCATATCTATTCGGAGTTCTCGCGCGCCTGCGGCCTTTCGGACTGCGCTTACTGGATGCTCGTCGATACCAGCACGGCGGGCGGCAGTATTGCCGTAAGCCGTCTGACGAGCGAATGGTTCTACAGCAAGCAGACCATCAACTCGGCCATTAAAACCTTGACGGCGCGGGACTTTGCAACGTTGGAGTTTGCCGAAGGCAGCCGTAAGAACAAGGTTGTGCGTTTGACCGAAGCGGGCATGCGGTTTGCCGAGCGTTATGCGCTGCCGGCACTCAAGGCCGAGCAGCGAGCCTTTGGCGCGCTTGAGCCGTGTGAGCAACGCGAAATCATGCGCCTAATCGGAAAATTTTCCCATGCGCTCGGCGATGAGTGCGATGCCTTTAAGCAGCATATCGCCGCCGAGAGCCAGGCCGAGAATCAAGGTGAGGGGGAGTCGTGCGACTCTTAATGAGGTTTATGAAGCCGTATCGCAGGCTTGTCGCGGTGACGTTGTTGGTGCTGCTAATCGACAACGTTGGCACACTTCTGGTACCCACGATGTTGGCGAACATGGTCAACACCGGTATCACCACGGGCGATGTCGACTACATTTTGCGCAACGGTCTCTACATGCTTATCGCGACCGGCATGGCCAGCGGCGGCGCGGTGTTGGGCTGCTATCTTTCGGCGCGCCTGGCCGCCAACGTGGCCTGCGATATCCGCAATGCCGTCTACGACAAGTCGCTCGAGCTGTCTGCCAGTGACTTTGAGCGCTTTGGCACGGGTTCGATGATCACGCGCTCGCTCAACGACATCAACGTGATTCAGCAGGCGATTCTGCAGACCATTCAGCTGGTGCTGCCGGTGCCGTTCCTGGCGGTGGCAGGCATCATCTTCGCCTGGCTCATCGATCCGGCCATGGGCATGCTTCTGGGCGTCGTGGTTGCGATCGTGCTGGTTGCGGCGGTCTTTACGGTTGCCAACGCGGCTCCGATTTTTATGCGCTTGCAGAGCTTTATCGACCGCATGAACGTGGTGCTGCGCGAAAACATCGTGGGCGTGCGCGTCATCCGTGCGTTTAACAAGGAGCGTCGTGAGGAACAGCGCCTGGACGAGGTGTTTAGCGACTACGCCGCCAACGCCATCAAAGTCAACCATCTGTTTGTGGGCCTCGACAGCTCCACCTTCTTTCTGATGAATATCGCCGAGGTGGCGGTACTGTGGGTGGGCGGCAACCGCGTGGGCGCCCACGCCATGCAGATCGCGAGCATCTCGGCGGTGCTGGAGTACGCGCTTCTGATCCTGTTCTTTGTGATGATGGCCCAGATGGTGGTGCTGACGCTTCCGCGTGCCGCCGCATGTCTGAACCGCGCACAGCAGGTGCTGGAGATTAAGCCGAGCATCGTCGATGGCCAGCGTACGCTCGATGCGGCCGCGTCCGACTCAAAGGACGGGGCCGATGCGGTTGCCGTGTTCGATCACATGTCGTTTCGCTTTGACGATGCCGACGAGGACACCCTGTGCGACCTGAGCTTTGCCTGTCGTCGCGGGCAGACCACCGCGATCGTGGGCTCGACCGGTTCGGGTAAGTCGACGGTGGCAAAGCTCTTGCTGCGTTTTCACGATGCCACCAAGGGCGCCATTCGCCTAGACGGCGTCGATCTGCGCGAGCTTTCGCAAGGTGAGATTCGCGGGCGCATTGCCTATGTGCCGCAGAAGGCGTGGCTGTTCTCGGGCGCCGTGGCAAGCAATCTGCGCTTTGGCAACGAGGACGCGACCGAGGCGGACATGCTTCATGCGCTGCAGGTTGCCCAGAGCACCTTTGTGCTCGATCAACCGCAGGGGCTCGATACCCCGGTGGCCCAGGGCGGCACGAACTTCTCGGGCGGTCAGCGCCAGCGCCTGGCCATCGCCCGCGCGCTCATGAAGCGCGCCGACCTGTATATCTTCGACGACAGTTTTTCGGCCCTGGACTTTAAGACCGATGCGGCCCTGCGCCATGCGCTGCAGGACGAGACGCGCGACGCCGCGGTGCTCATCATCGCGCAGCGCATCTCGACGATTCTGCACGCCGACCAGATCGTTGTACTCAAGGATGGCGAGGTCGTGGGCTTGGGCACGCATGGCGAGCTTATGGAAACCTGTGAGGTATACCGCGCCATCGCGGAATCGCAGATGAAGGGAGGTGAGTAGCATGATCGAGGAGCTCAAGAAGCGCAGCGACGCTATCGATGCCGCCGCTGCGGACGCTGCCGAGGAAGCGGTCGAGCAGGCTGCCGCGCCGACCGAGCTGGATGACGTTGCCAAGGCCGCGGCCGAGCGTGAGGCTCGCCGCCAAGCGCTGTACGAGGAAAACGAGCGTGCCGAGGACGAGCGTGCCCGCGCGGAAGCAGAGCGCATGCGTGATGTGGACGACGAGGATGAGGACGAGAAACCCCGCGATACCTGGGCGACGGTGCGCCGCTTGTGGGGCGAGGCCGCCGGCGACCATTGGCGCTTCTACATCGTGTTTGCGAGCATCGTGTTCTACGTCATCTTTAACACCGCCGCGCCGGCATATAGCGCTCATGTTATCGACGGGCTGTGGGGCCATATACAGGTGGCGTTTGCCAGCGGAACCACCTTCAGCATCACCTGGGACCAGTGCGGTAAGACCATCTTTGTCTACTTTTTGATCTGGACGGCCGCCGGATCGTTCTATGCGCTGCAGAGTTTTTTGATGTCGAGTGTGGCCGAGCGACTCAACCTGCGCCTGCGCAACCGCATCGCGCAAAAGCTCAGCCGCCTGCCGCTCGCCTACTTTGACGCGCATCGCCCCGGCGAGGTGGTCAGCCGCGCGACCAACGACTTGGACAAGATGTCCG
>JAJWXI010000195.1 GCA_021641225.1 Collinsella aerofaciens
TTTGGGCACCGTCCCGTTCGTTTTTTGGCGCGCTTCGTTACATTCCTCACTGGCGCCGGCAACAAATGGGGATAGAGTATGACAAACGCGTCGAATACGAACGGCGGGGGAGAGCGGGCGAGCGCGCCCGCGCGGGAGAGGTTGCCGTCCATGCTAGAGCTCAAAGATATTTGCAAAAGGTACGTCACGCAGTCGTTTACGCAGGTGGCGCTCGATAGCGTAAGCCTGTCTTTTCGCGATAACGAGTTCGTGGCCATTCTGGGTCCCTCGGGTTCGGGCAAGACAACGATGCTCAACGTTATCGGCGGGCTGGATCATTTTGATTCCGGTGACCTGCTGATCGACGGTATCTCGACCAAGGATTTCCGCGATCGCGATTGGGATGCCTACCGCAACAACCGCATTGGCTTTGTGTTCCAAAGCTACAACCTTATTCCGCATCAGACCATCTTGGAAAACGTTGAGCTGGCGCTTACGCTCACGGGCGTGGGCCATGCGGAGCGCCGTCAGCGTGCGCGTGAGGCGCTTAAGGCAGTCGGTCTGGGCGAGCACGTCAATAAACGCCCAAGCCAGCTTTCGGGCGGACAGATGCAACGCGTGGCTATTGCCCGCGCCTTGATTAACGATCCTGAGATTGTGCTGGCGGACGAACCGACCGGCGCCCTGGACTCAACGACATCCGTGCAGGTCATGGATCTGCTCAAAGACGTGGCGCGCGATCGCCTGGTCATTATGGTCACCCACAATCCCGAGCTGGCGTACCAGTACGCCACGCGCATCGTTAACCTAGCGGACGGTAAGATTACCGACGATTCCGACCCCTTCGATGTTGCCGATGCCAAGCGCCGCGAGGCAAAGCCCACGCGCAAAACCTCAATGAGTTTTGTAACGGCGCTGGGCCTTTCTGCCCGAAACCTCATGACCAAAAAGGGCCGCACTGCCATGACGGCCTTTGCGGGGTCGATTGGCATTATCGGTATCGCTGCGATTTTGGCGCTCTCCAACGGTGTGAACGGCTACATCAAAAAGGTCGAAGAGGATACGCTTTCTAGCTATCCGCTTACGATCTCTAAGCAAGACTACGACCTGTCGTCCATGATGGGCGGGCACGAGACTACGGATGATGGAGCGTCCACAGGCGAGGATTCGTCTGATGGCGCCAGTGGCAAAGCCAAGGGGACCGACAAGATCCCCGTGGTTACGGCCGTGAAGGACATGTTTGCCAGCGTTAAGTCCAACGATATGACGAGCTTTAAGGCGTGGCTCGATGACGGCGGCGACGGTATCGATAAAGAGGTCAATGCCATCCAGTATGGCTATGGCGTGACGCCGGTTGTCTATCGCGCTGGCAAGGGCGATGAGAAGCCGGTCCGGTTGGTGCCCAACGCCATGACCGAGGCCATGAGCGGCGGCGCGAGCTCTGCTGCGACAGTGAGCATGGACTCTATGGGCACTTCGGTCTTTAACGAGATGATCGATGACCAGAAGTTGCTCGACAGCCAGTACGATGTCGTCGCCGGTCATTGGCCCACGTCTGCTAACGAGGCGGTTATGGTGCTTTCGAGCCGCGGCACGGTGGGCGATTACACGCTCTACAGCATCGGCGCGCTGGATATCGATGAGCTCAATAATCTGGTCAACAGTGCCATGTCGGCCGACGGCGACGTCGAGGCGCCCGAGACCGGCACCGACTTTACCTACGACGATGCGCTTTCCACTACGTTTAAGGTGCTGTCGCCGGCAGATGCGTATCGCAAAAATGATGAGACGGGCATGTGGACCGATATGTCCAACGATGCCGACTATATGGCTACCAAGGTTGCCGACGGCATTGACGTGCGCATTGTGGGCGTAGTGCGGCCCAACGAGACGGCCAATGCCAGTGCGCTGTCCCCGGGCATTGCCTATACGCCTGCGCTGACTCGCATGCTTATGGAGCGCGCCGCCAAATCGCAGATTGTGCAGGAGCAGCTTGCCCATCCCGAGACGGATGTTTTTACCGGTAAGTCGTTCGACGAGCTGCAGGGTGAGGCCAAGCAGGGCGTGGACTTGGGCAGCATGTTCAGCGTGGACGAGGCGGCGCTCAAGAGTGCGTTTTCGTTCGATACATCTGCGCTTTCGGGTGCTGCCGGCGGCATGGACCTATCGGGCATCGATTTGTCGGGCCTTGATATCGACCTTTCGGGCGTTGGGCAGAACGTCGACTTTAGCGACATTATGGCCAAGGCGCCGATGCCGGATTTCTCGGGCGTCTTCGATGACCTGGAGCTCACGCCCGAGCAGATGCAGCAGGTGGGCGCACTTGCCAACCAGCTGTTTACGGGCTTTATGCAGTCGGAGCAGTTTAAAGCCCTGACGCCCGAGGACCTTAAGGATGCATCGAAGCTCGCTGCTGCGTTCTCGGCGTATCTCGAGAACGATACCGCGGCGCAGCAGTGCTTGGCACAGCTCAAGGCGCTGGGCGGCGACGCCTTGGCCGAGCGCCTACAGCGTGCCATGACTGATTACGTGCAAAAGCAGCTGGCTCCTTACCTGCAGCAGGCTATGGAGCAGGTAATGAAGGCAATCAGCGATCAGATTGCGACGACCGTGTCGTCTCAACTCAAAGCGGGCGCGGCGAGCCTCATGAATCAGATGGCCACGCAGATGTCGTCGAGCTTTGCTAACCTGGCGAGCGCCATGAACGTGGATGCCAGCGCTTTTGCCCGCGCCATTCATTTCAATATGGACGCCGAGGACCTAAGCTCGCTTATGATGAGCTACGCCAAGGCATCGCAGCTCACCTACGACAACAACCTGACTACACTGGGCTATGCCGATGAGGCCGATCCCATCTCGGTCAAGATCTTCCCGCGCGACTTTGAGTCTAAGGAGCGCGTGCTCGACCATATCGATGCGTACAACGAGCAGGTTAAGGCTGCCGGCCACGATGAACAGGCCATCTCGTACACCGACTACATGGGCATCATCATGGGCTCGGTGACCGATATCGTAAACACCATCAGCTTGGTGCTCATCGCGTTCGTGAGCATCAGCTTGGTCGTGAGCTCCATCATGATCGGCATCATCACCTACATCAGCGTGTTGGAGCGTAAAAAGGAGATCGGCATCCTGCGTGCGATTGGCGCGTCGAAGCGCAACGTGGCCAATGTGTTTAACGCCGAGACCTTTATCGAGGGCCTCATCGCCGGCGTCTTTGCCATCG
>JAJWXI010000196.1 GCA_021641225.1 Collinsella aerofaciens
AAGACACCAGCGGTAGCGCCGCAGAAGAAGTGCGGGACGACACCGGGGAGAATCAGGGCAACGGGAATCATCGTGGCATCGATCAGGCCAAGGACGAGAAGTGCGACGATGCCGCCGGCAAAGGAGCACAGGAAGCCGATGATCACCGCGTTAGGGGCGTAGGCAAACGTGACAGGGCAATCCAGGGCGGGCTTGGCACCGGGAACGAGCTTGTCGGCAATACCCTTAAAGGCAGGGGTGATCTCGCCAATAACCATACGGACACCGGCAAGGATGACGTAGACGCCGCCGGCAAAGGCAAGGCCGCTCTTAATGGACCAGACAATCCAGTTGGTCTCGGTGTCGGTACCCACGTTCAGCAGCTCGTTAAGGTTCTGGAACTGCGAGGGATCCTCGTTCAGCAGGCCCTGGGCGACGGCGATGCCAGTGACAACCACAAAGAACAGGACCATGGTCAGGCCGATGGCGACCGTCGTGTCGCGGAGGAAGGAGAGAGCCTGAGAGAAGTTGATGTCCTCGGTAGACTTGACCTTCTCGCCCTTCTTAGAGAACAGGCTGCCGATAGCGCCAGCTGCCCAGTAGGCGACACTCGAGGTGTGAGCCAGTGCGACGGCGTCGGTGCCGGTGACCTTCTTCATGGTAGGCTCGCAGATAGCCGGGGCGAGTGCCATATAAAGACCCATGAGCGCACCGCCGGCGACAACCAGCTGCCAGCCGCTCAGATGGCCGACGCCGGACAAAAAGACAGCGAACATGGCAGACATGTACAGCGCAGAGTGGCCGGTCAGGAAGATGAACTTAAGGTTGGAGAAGCGTGCGAGCACGATGTTCATAAGCATGCCGACGCACATGATCAGAGCGGTTGCCTGACCAAAGTCCTTCAGGGCGATGGCGGCAAAGGCATCGGTGTTGGTAACGACGCCCTGCATGTGGAAGGCGTAGTTAAATACCTCGCCGAAAGCCAGCAGCGAACCCGTCTGGACAAACGAGGCACCGGCGCCCAGCACCAGGAAGCCAACGATCGTCTTGAGGGTGCCGGTGATGACCTTCTCAAGAGGAGCTTTCTGCAACAGCAGACCCAACAGGGCGATGAGGCCAACCAAGATGGCCGGTGTCGAAAGAATCGACACCACAAAATCGATAACGGGCATGATTTTTCCTTTCTACTGCTCGTAACCGTTTACCTACATCACTAGGCTTAGAAAATTAAGCCATGGCAGATTGCAAGAAGCGCTGGTAGATGGCATTGGCGGTATCCATGGCGCAGAGCTCTTCGACCGCGCCGGGCTGTGAAAACAACATCGCCATGGCGCGCATGACCTCGAGGTGCGTGTCGGAATCAACGGCAGCGAGCGTCACCATCAGCGTGACGGGCTCCTGACCGCCCCCAAAATCGACGCCGTCGCGCGCGACGGTAACGCTGATCTGGGTCTTCAGAGCGCCCTGCTCAGGACGACCGTGAAGGAGGGCGAGACCCGGGCACAGGATGTAATAGGGACCGAACTTCTCGGTGTTCTCGATAATCCCGTCCGCATAGCGGGCCTCACAGCAACCGCACTCGATCAAAGGCTCCGTTGCCAGGCGAACGGCATCCTTCCAGTCCGTAACCCCGCTGACAAAGCGGATGTTCTCGACCTTCAGGGCATCTTCGACGGTAAAGGTATCGGACATCTCGGACACGCTCCTATCGACTAGAGGTTGCAGCCGGTCTCGGCGGCAAACTGGGACTTAAAAGTATCGATGGCCTCGGACAGGTCATCGGCCAGGCTAAAGAGGCCGGAGTTGCCGACGATTAGAATGTCGGCGCCCGTACCATAAAGAGTCTTGAACGTGGACTTGTTGCACTGGCCGTCAAGCTGAATCTGGTAGTGCAGGCCGCGCTCCTCGCGAAGCTGCTTAGCGGCCTCAATCTTCTCGAGCATCTCGGGGATAAACTTCTGGCCGGCAAAGCCCGTGTCGACCGTCATGATGGTCAGGATATCGATGCGGTCGGCGTAGCCGTCAATGACAGAAAGCGGAGTCGAGGGAGAAAGGACGACGCCAAACTTATTGCCCTTCTCGGCAACTCGGCCACTCAGGCGAAATGCATTGCGCTCGATGGTCTCGGCCTGGAAAGAAAGGCAATCGTCCTTGCCCAGATCGAACATCTCGACGAACATCACCGGGTCCTCGACCATCAGGTGAACATCGATGGGAAGGTCGCTCATCTTGCGCAGCGAATTGGCAAAGCCCGGCGTAAGCGCCATGTTGGGGCAAAAGTGGCTGTCCATTACATCGACGTGGTACAGGTCAAACGCCTGATCCATGACCTTAACGTCGCGCTCGACGTTCATGGGGTCCATGCACATAAGGGAAGGCGCGATCAGCGGCTTAGTCATATATCTTCTCTCCTCCATTGCTGTTGTTGCTCTGTTGCGCAATCGTTTGCGCGCTTTGGGAAATAAAAACCTGACTAGCTTTGCTTCATCAGGTTATTCATTCATTGCGCAATCGTTTGCTCTAACTTGATTCGTAGGTTAATCGATTGCGCAAATAGTTGTCAATGCAAAAAAGAAAAACGACCGTTCGCCGGTCGTTTTCTACCGTTTACGGTTGTTTTGAGCCTGTGACGCTACGCACGCCGCGTCGATTCGCGCCGGATCAGCCCCACGGGGACGACCACGTTCTGCTCCTCAACCTCGTTGCCGCTCATCATGTCCAGCATAAGCTCGGCTGCCTTCTCCCCTATCCGAACCGCATCCTGGTGGATGGTGGTCAAGGGCGGACGCCCAAACCGCGAGATCATAATGTCATCGTGCCCGACGACCGCGACCTCGCCCGGAACATCGATATGATGCTCGCGCAGAGCCTCCAGCGCGCCTATCGCCATAATGTCAGTCTCGCAGAACAGGCCATCAAACTCCGTGCCGGACGTGATGAACTTCTCGACGGCCTTATACCCCTCGTCATAGGTCGTGGCGGGCGGCGTAATAATGTTCTCATCCGGCAAATTCAGACCCAATCGCGCGCATTCCTGCGTAAATCCCCGCGTACGCATGGCGGTCACCGGCGACTCGCGTGTGGCGGTAATTACAGCTGGGCGCATGCAGCCGCTGCGCTTAAGTTCTTGCGCTGCCAGCGTGCCGCTTCGAATGTTGTCCGACGAGATCGAGGCGACCTTATCGCTCATGGGATCGGCGATAAAACGATCGACATAGA
>JAJWXI010000029.1 GCA_021641225.1 Collinsella aerofaciens
GGACGTCGCTCGCTGACATTGCCAAAACATCGGCGTTTCCTTGGTTGTCAAATGACCCGTAGGGAGTCATTGTGGACATTGCCTTGATATTTTATTCAGTCGGCTGTGATGGCATTTGAGCTTCTTAACTGCTTAAAGCAAGTGACGGCATGTATCCGCTATCGAAAATATTTCTCAAAAAATCGTCCAAGAAGTCGCGGGGCGATTTTTGATGCGTCGCGCGTCAAGCGATGTGGCAAGTATTTGGTTAGATATTGGTCAGTTTTGGGGCAACCTTGCCAAAAGCTTGACGGATGCAGATTTAGACATCGACGAATGAACACTCTAGGCAGGCTCCAAGCAAAATTCTGGGCTGATTCTCGATAATTGCCTTCAATCGTCCCTTGCCAAGCGCTGGCCTCACTTACAATCTGCTCCGACATTCGCGCGCCGCCCGGCGCTTAAGAGGGGAGGGCCCCATGGCAAACGAGATCTGGACCATCAAGCGTTGTCTCGAGTGGACCAAGGAGTACCTGGCCGAGCGCGGCGAGGAGCATCCCCGTCTTTCTGCCGAGTGGCTGCTGTGCGCGGCCACGGGCCTGGCGCGTATCGACTTGTATATGCGCATGGACGAGACGCTTAACGCGGCCCAGCTCGAGACCATGCACGCGGCCGTCGTTCGTCGCGCCAAAGGCGAGCCGCTGCAGTACATCACCGGCAGCACGCAGTTTCGCATGATCGACGTCGCGTGCGCTCCCGGCGTGCTCATCCCGCGCCCCGAGACCGAGATGCTCGTCGAAGAAGTCCTGAACTATCTGGATACCGAGGTGCTGAGCCCCGAGGCCGCTGCCCGTCAGCGTGTTGAGCTGCCTTGGAACGATGAGGTCGAGCAGGCCCGCAAAGCCGAAGCGGCGCTGGCCGACGAACGCGCGACCGCCGAGCGCCGTGCTGCCAACCTGACGGCCGCCGATGAGGCTGCGCTGGGTAGCGACGTGCTCGGTAGCCGTGCCTATGCCGAGGAGCTGGCCGACCGCGAGGCAGAGGAAGCCGCCGCGCAGGCAGCAGAAGCCGAAGCCGCAAAAGCCGCCGAGCCCGAGCTCGACGAATACGGCATCGCCATCGAGGGTGCCGACCAGGAGACGGTTTCAGCTCAGAATGCCGCTGCGCCTGCCCCAGCCGAGCCCCGCACTGCCCGCGTTCTCGAGGTCGGCTGCGGCACGGGCTGTATCTCGCTCTCGATCGCCTGGGAGCGTCGCAGCCACGTCACCTGCACTGCTACCGATATCGAGCCGCGCGCCATCGACCTGGCCACCAAAAACCGCGACGCGCTCGGGCTCACGTCCGATGAGGTCGCCTTCAGCCTCACAAACCTGGTGAGCTCCATTCCCCACGACGAGTGGGGCACCTTTGACGTGCTCGTCTCCAACCCGCCTTACATTCCGACCGACGTCATGCGCTCACTGCCGCACGAGGTCAAGGACTTCGAGCCCGATCTGGCGCTCGAGGGCGGTGCCGACGGCCTCGATATCTTCCGCCGCCTGCTCAACGCGGCGCCCTACATGTTGCGCGCCGGCGGCCTCTTTGCCTGCGAGCTCTACGAGGGCGCGCTCGATGCCGCGGCCGAGCTCTGTCGCCAGGCAGGCCTTTCGGACGTGCGTATCGTCCACGACCTCACCGATCGCCCCCGCATCGTCCGAGCCATCGTCACCGAGCCCAAACAGCGCCAGTAATATTTATTAACTGGTTAGCAAAAATTATAAAGTAGTTTATAATTAGGATGGCTGAAAGAGGTCGGCCCATGCAACCTCCTACCTTTCGGGAAATCATTGCCCTACTCAAGCACGATGGATTCGTGAAGGTCGCGCAAGTCGGTAGTCATGCTAAGTATGTTTCTGGTGACCGTGTTGTCACCGTGAACGGCTCTGGTGGTGATCGACCAAAGAAGGGCACGTGGGCAAGTATTCGTCGCCAAGCTGGATGGTAGTTGGAGGCAAAATGAGGCAGCGATTTACCTATGACTGCGTTCTCATAAAAGAAGACGACGGTTACTGCGCCAGCTTCCCGCAGATTCCCGGCGCCTTTGCCGATGGCGATACGCGCGAAGAAGCGATTGCCCATGCCACCGAGGCACTGATGGCGTTTTTGGCCGACGACCTCAACAACGGTTTGACTCCGGCGGGGTACGAACGCTCGGCCGAGGTCGTGGCCCTTTCAGTCGAAATCGACCACGAGGACGCTCGGGAAGCGGCGTGCCGAACATTTAAAGACGCAGCGCTGGACCTCAAAGTCTCCGCTCCGCGGATTACCGCGCTGGTCAAAGCCGGCAAACTCGATGTTGAACTCGTCGACGGCCGTCGGATGATAACGATAGACAGTATCGAGCGTTACGCCGCCCAAGAACGTCACGCCGGAAGACCAAAGAAGTTCGTAGCCGTCCAATAACCCCCTCACTTTCACCGACTACTAGAGCCGCTCACCAAACCAACATGCGCTCTGGGCAAATAGATTGAACGTTTCGTGCGAGAATGCCCCACAGTAAACAAACTTGCACCAGAGCGTAAGGGGCTGGCATACACATGCAGACGGTCTATCGGGTATACGAGGGAGCGCGCGAGCCGCATCGGCTTGCCGTCGAGCGTACGGCCGAGGTGCTCGGCTGTGGCGGTCTGGCCCTGATCCCGACCGAGACCGTCTATGGTGTCGCTGTGGCAGTTAACGCCTTTTCGGACGCCGTGCTTCAAGATACAAGCGAATTCCCATCGTGGCCGCGAGATCCGCAGGCCACCGTCAACGGCGCCGCAGTTCCTGCGCTCGGCACCGGCTATCGCCGTATCTTCACTCTCAAGCAACGTGAACTCACGCAAACCGTCGCTTGGCTGGTCGATGGCGTCGAAGCACTCGACCGCTATGGCGTGGATATCCCGGAAGATGCCCGCATACTCGCGCGACGATGCTGGCCGGGAGCCCTGACTATCGTGGTCAAGGCAGCCCCCTGCGTGCCGACCTTTATGCGCGCTGCCGACGACACGGTGGCACTTCGCGCTTCGGCCTCGCCCGTGGTGCAGGCGCTCATTCGCGCCTGTGGCAGCCCCCTTGCCTGCACCAGCGCCAACACGCATGGCGCGCCCGCGCCGGCAAGTTTTATCACGGTGGAGGGTCGCATCCTGGAGGGGGTCGATGTTGCCGTCGACGCCGGTGAGACCCCGTGTCGCGACGCCTCGACCATCGTGTCGTTTCAGCACGGCGAGCTCCAGATCCTGCGCCAAGGCGCACTTCCCGCATCAGAGATCGAACGGGTCCTGTCCGACCCGATGCAATAGAAAGGTGTAAGCGATGTCGTTGAATCTGGGCAGCCTGGGCATGGAAGATGCCTCGTTTGACTTTGGCGGTTCCTACATCATGGCGCTCGACTGCGGCACCACCTCGGTACTTGCGACCATCGTCGACGAGTACGGCTGCATCGTCGCGCAGGCACGTCGCAGCGTCAAAACCAGCTTCCCGCGTCCCGGTTGGGTAGAGCAAGACCCCATGGCGGTGCTTGCCAGCCAGATCGCGGTCATGATGGAAGTCCAGTTTAAGAGCGGTATCCACTCCGACCGCATTGCCGCCATCGGCATCTCCAACCAGCGCGAGACCACGGTGGTCTGGGACCGCGTGAGCGGTCAGCCGATCTATAACGCCATCGTATGGCAGTGCCGCCGTACCGCACCTCTGATCGACGAGCTGGTCGAGCAGGGCGCAGAAGGGCTGGTGCGCTCCCGCACGGGACTCACGCTCGACCCGTATTTCTCGGCCTCCAAGGTGCAGTGGATTCTCGACAACGTCGACGGCGCACGCGAAAGCGCGGCGGCGGGCGACCTCATGTTTGGCACCATCGACACCTGGCTCATCTACAACCTCACCGGCGGCCAGGTCTTTGCCACCGACTACACCAATGCCAGCCGCACGGCACTCTTTAATATCCATACGCTCGATTGGGACGACGACCTGCTGGCACTCTTTGACGTTCCACGTTCCATGATGCCCGAGGTTCGCTGGAGCTCGGGCGACTACGGCCGCGTCGCGAGCGACATCATGACCAACATGCCGCCCATCATGGGCGTGGCGGGTGACCAACAGGCGTCGCTGTTCGGCCACTGCTGTTTCCGTCCCGGCCAGACCAAAAACACCTATGGCACGGGTTGCTTTATGCTCATGAACACCGGCGACGAGATCGTCGAATCCAAGAATGGCCTGGTCTCCACCATCGGTATCGCTGCGGACGGCAAAGTCAGCTATGCGCTCGAGGGCTCTATTTTTGCCGCCGGCTCAACGATGAACTGGCTTCGCAACAACATGGGCATCATCTCGAGCGTGAGCGAGTCGGCACAACTCGCCGCTTCGATTAGCGACAACGAGGGCTGCTACTTCGTTCCCGCCTTTGCGGGTTTGGGTGCTCCCTGGTGGGACCCGCATGCTCGCGGTATCGTGTGCGGTCTGACCGGCGCCTCGAGCCGTGCGACCATCGTACGTGCCGCCTGCGAATCCATGGCATATCAGAGCTACGACGTGCTGCGCGCCATGGAGCAGGACGTGGGGCTTTCGATTGAGCGCCTGTCTGTCGATGGCGGTGCCTCGCGCAACGAGTTCATCATGCAATTCCAGGCCGACCTGCTGGATATCCCCGTGCTGCAATGCGAGACGGTGGAGACCACGGCAATCGGTGCCGCGTACTTGGCGGGTCTTGCCGTCGGCTATTGGGAAGACCTGGAAGAGCTGGAGCAAAATGCCCAGATCGTTAGGACCTTCCTTCCCCACATGTCCGCCGAGCGCCGCGAGCAAAACCTTGCGGGCTGGCGTGATGCAGTCAGGCGCTCACTCAGCACCGCACAGTAGGGCTGCGATGGGCTGCTCGATACAACAAACCGCTAAACTAATGCATGGCGTGCGGCGGCAACATTGCTGCACGCCTTGTCAGCAAGGCCGTTTTGCGGCCGCAACGAAAGGGGCAATCAATCCATGACCGTCACCTACGATGCGTCCCGTGTGACGCTTGTCGATCACCCGCTCGTCCAGCATAAGCTGTCGATCCTGCGCGACAAAAACACCGGCACCAACCAGTTCCGTCAGCTCGTGCGCGAACTCGCGCTTTTTGACGGCTACGAGGCCATGCGCGACCTGCCTATGGAAGACGTCGAGGTCGAGACCCCCATCACTACCGCCACGTTCAAACAGCTTGCCGGCAAGAAACTCGCCATCGTGCCCATCCTGCGTGCGGGCCTTGGCATGGTCGACGGCATCCTCGACCTGGTGCCCTCCGCTCGCGTGGGCCACATCGGCATGGAGCGCGACGAGGTCACCCACGAGCCGCACGAGTATTACTGCAAGATGCCCAAGGATATCGACCAGCGCATCTGCCTGGTCGTCGACCCCATGCTTGCCACGGGCGGTTCGGCCGAGATGGCCATCAGCTACCTGCGCGAGCGTGGTGCCAAGGACATCCGCATGCTGTGCATCGTCGCGGCCCCCGAGGGCCTCAAGTCGCTGACTGAGAAGGATCCTGATGTGCATATCTATACCTGCGCCATCGACGACCATCTCAACGATGCTGCCTACATCGTTCCCGGCCTCGGCGACGCCGGCGACCGCATCTACGGCACGCTCTAGTCGCTGGGCTAAGACGGCCGCGGCTGCAAATACGAAGAAACGGTGCGCGCGGACGAACAAAAGGCGACCGCGCGCACTCCTGTTAACGGACGTTTTGCCCTGCAGGGTTCGAGAAAAACGTATTACCGTACCTGCGGCATAAAGAAGGTCTTAAGAAAACGAACAGGTGCGTATTAACCGATGCTTTTTCGGTTGTACTTTAGCGATTGGCTCGTACAATAGTCACCAATGTTTGGCGGGAACTGTTCTGTGAAGCGTTAAAAAGGAAAGTGAGGACGCCAGTGTTTCAGATAGCCGATCTGCTCGCTATCGTTGCAGGCGCCATCGCGGGCGCAATTGCCTTCCTTCCCTTTGTCTTTACGCTCAAGCCGGTTCTTGACGATAAACAGAATGCGGACATGCTCAAGGGTATGGTGAGTCTGGCGGTCTCGGCAATCGCCCTGCTCGTCTTTACCTTGGTTGTGTTTGTGTTGTTCGGAGAGGCATTTCGCATGTTCCTCCTGGGCGAGGCGATCGGCTTCGTGGCCTTTATGGCCGCCTGCACGGTTCGCGTCGCCAAGGCGCTGCGAGATCCTCATGAGGTCGAAAGGTAAGTCGTGGAAATTTTTGAAAAGCTGCCTGATGAGATTAATCATCTGGTCAGCGAGTTCAGCTCCACCCCTGTCGTGGGCGATCTGAGCTGCGGCATCACGCAGTACTCGTTTTGGCTGATCGTCTCCACGATCGTGCTCCTGATCGTCCTGGCCGTGTTCAAGAAGAAGCAGACCCTGGTCCCCAAGGGCTTCTTCGTCAACGGTTTCGAGTACATCATCGAGTACGTCGAGAACGATATCGGCAAGGGCGTCGTGGGTGAGAACTGGAAGAAGCACTTCCCGTTCCTGTGCTCGCTTTTCCTGTTCATTCTGATCAACAACATGATCGGCCTGATCCCGGGAATGAAGCCCGGCACCGGCGCAATCGGCTCCACCGCCGCGCTCGCCATCTTCGCCTTCGTGTACTTCATCTACTACGGATGCAAGGCTCACGGCGTGATCGGCTACATCAAGAGCCTCGCCCCGCAGGGCGTGAGCTTCCCGATGAACGTGCTCGTGTGGGTCGTTGAGCTTTTCTCGACCTTCCTGCGCCTCATCACGCTCGCCGTCCGTCTGTTCTGCAACATGTTCGCAGGACACGTGGTCATGGGCTCGTTCGCCATCATGGCGAGCATGTTCATGCAGCCGCTGCTTCAGCAGGTTTCCGCGGCCCACGCCGTCGGCGCCCTGCCTTCGCTGGCCTGGCTTGCCATCCTCATCCTGATCTATGCGATCGAGCTTGTGGTCGGCGCCATCCAGGCTTACGTCTTCACGGTCCTTACCGCCGTGTATGTCTCCGAGGCAGAGGAGGTCGCGGAGGAGGAGTAGTCTTCCGTTCGCGCCTTAAAGGTAAGGCAATTCGTTAAACCGCCGGTGCCCGTACCCATGGAGCCCGGCAGTTATAAAAAGGTTATCCTGCGTGAAATAAGACACGCACGACAAAGGAGGAATCGTGGGAGTTATCGGTTACGGTCTCGGTGTTATCGGCGCTGGTCTTGCTATCGGCCTGTCTGCTCTGGGTGCTACGGGTGCTATGGCCCGTCAGCCTGAGGTCCAGGGCCGCGTGTTCACCGTCTTCATCATGGGCTCCGCCTTCGGCGAGGCTCTGGCTCTGATCGGCTTCGTTGTCGCGCTGATCGTTAAATAGCACGGAGCGTCAAGTATGAATCTTTCATCCCAGAAGAGCGCGATCGCACTCTCCGCGTCCGCGGCCGCGCTGCTCATGCCGGTTTCCGCGTTCGCTGAGGACGGCGCTGCCGGTGCGGACATCCTCATCCCTAAGATGGCGGAGTTCATCCCGGCGCTTATCGCCTTCCTGATTATCTGGATCGTGCTGGCCAAGGTCGCCCTGCCGGGCATCATGAAAACCATGGAGGAGCGCGGCAAGAAGATCGAGGAGAGCCTCGACGAGGCCGAGAAGACCAAGCAGGAGGCTATCGCCAAGCGCGCTGAGTCCGACTCGATCGTCACCGACGCCCGTCGTCAGGCTGCCGATATCGTTCTCGAGGCCCGTAAGGACGCCGAGTCCGAGCGCGCCCGTATCATCGAGGCTGCTCACAAGGAGGCCGAGGAGATCATCGCCAAGGCCCATACGACCGTCGAGGACGAGCGCAAGTCCATCTACGCCGGTGCCGCGAGCTCCATCGCCGACCTGTCCGTTGCCGTCGCCACCAAGATCGTGGGCGAGGCACTCGAGGACGAGGCCGAGCAGAAGAAGCTCATCGAGCGCTACATCCAGGAAGCAGGTAGCCTGAATGCCGACTAGCCGCTATCAGGACAAGGTGCTCGAGACCTACGCGCGCTCCCTTCTGGAAGCCGCTAAGGCCGAGAACCATGTGTTCGAGGACCTCGAGATGATCGAGCGCCTGGCTTCTGCCAGCCCCGAGATCATCGCCGTGCTCGACACCATGTCCAAGCGCGACCAGCTCGACCTTCTTCCCAAGGTGGCAGCTGCCTTTAAGTATGTTGCCGAGGAAGACGAGGATGTAGTGGGCGTGACCGTCACCACGGCGATCCCGCTCGACGACGAGCTGCGTCAAACCATCACTAAGAAATGCGAGCAGGACTTCGGCCGCAAGGTATTCCTTATCGAGCAGGTCGACCCGTCTATCGTGGGCGGCCTGGTGCTCGAGGCCCGCGGCGAGCGTCGTGACATTTCCGTCAAGACGCAGCTGCGCATCGCGCAGGAGACCCTCGCAAACTCTGCTAATTCGTACGGAGGTGAAGCCTAATGTCCGAAACCCTCAATGCCCAGGATATCGCCAAGAAACTGCAGGAGCAGCTCACGAGCCTCTCCGCGACGGTCGATACGCATGAGGTTTCAACGGTCGACGAGGTAGGCGACGGCATCGCGCGCGTCTCCGGCCTCAAGAGCGCCATGGCAGGCGAGCTTCTGGAGTTCAAGAGCTCCGATACCGGTGAGACCGTCTTCGGCCTTGCCCAGAACCTTGACCGTGACGAGGTCGGCGCCGTTCTGTTTGGTGCCGTCGACTCCATCAAGGAAGGCGACGAGTGCCGCACCACTGGTCGCATTATGGATATCCCCGTGAGCCGCGCCATGCTCGGCCGCGTCGTCAATCCGCTCGGCCAGCCCATCGACGGCCTGGGCGACATCGTCGCCACGCACCGTCGCCCCATCGAGTTCAAGGCCCCCGGCGTCATCGACCGTACCCCGGTGTGTGAGCCGGTTCAGACCGGTCTGCTCGCTATCGACTCCATGGTGCCTATTGGCCGCGGTCAGCGTGAGCTCATCATCGGCGACCGTAAGACCGGTAAGACCGCCATCGCCATCGACGCTATCCTCAACCAGCGCGGCAAGGGCATGGTCTGCATCTATGTCGCCATCGGCCAGAAGGCCTCTACGGTTGCCAACATCCGCGAGACCCTCGCTCAGCACGGTGCGCTCGACTACACCATCATCGTTTCGGCCACCGCTGCCGATTCCGCCCCTATGCAGTACATCGCGCCTATGGCCGGTGCCGCTATCGGCGAGTTCTTCATGTACAACGGCGAGGACGGCAAGCCCGCCAGCGAGACCAATCCCGGCGGCCACGTGCTCGTCATCTACGACGACCTGTCCAAGCAGGCTGTGGCCTACCGTCAGATGTCGCTGACGCTGCATCGTCCGCCCGGACGCGAGGCCTATCCTGGCGACATCTTCTACCTGCACTCTCGTCTGCTCGAGCGTGCCGTCAAGATGTCCAAGAAGAACGGTTACGGCTCCATGACGGCTCTGCCGATCATCGAGACCCAGGACGGCGACGTCTCGGCCTACATTCCGACCAACGTCATTTCCATTACCGATGGTCAGATCTACCTGCAGTCCGAGCTCTTCTTCCAGGGTCAGCGCCCGGCAGTCGACGTGGGCATCTCCGTGTCCCGCGTCGGTGGCGATGCGCAGACCAAGGCCATGAAGCAGGTTGCCGGCAACCTCCGTCTAGACCTCGCTTCGTACCAGGAGCTCGCCGGCTTTACGCAGTTCGGCTCCGACCTCGACGAGGCCACGCAAAAGCAGCTTACCCACGGCGCTCGCATGACTGAGCTCCTTAAGCAGCCGCGTTACAAGCCGTTTGAGGTTGGCGAGCAGATCGTTACGCTGTTCGCTGGCAACGAGGGCTTCCTGGATGACCTGGAGATCGCCGACGTGCTGCCTTTCCGTGCCGAGCTCATCGAGTACATGGACAATGGCTTTGGCTCGCTGCTCGACAAGGTTCGCGCCAAGAAGATCGATGATGACACCAAGGCTGAGCTCTTGCGCGTCATCGGCGACTTCAAGCAGCAGTTCATGGACAAGCACCATTCGGATGTTTCTGGATCAGAGGAGAACTAAGCCCCATGGCCAACCTTCGCGACATTAAGAAGCGAATCTCCTCGGTTACCACGACCAAGCAGATCACGCGCACGATGGAGATGGTCTCTACGGCCAAGATCCGTCGTGCCCTCGATCGCTCCAAGCAGGCCGAGCCCTATAAGGAGGCGCTGACCGACGTCATGTTGACGGTCGCCGGCGACGCCTCCTGTTCGGGCACCGATCCCATGCTGCAGAAGCATGAGAGCGTCAAGCATGGCCTGATTGTCGTTATTGCCTCGGACCGCGGCCTTGCCGGCGGTTTCAATACGACGGTGGAGCGCACGGCCGAAAAGCTCGCCGCTTCTTGGGCGAACGACGGCATCGAGTGCGAGATCATCGCGTGCGGGCGTAAGCCGGCCACGTATTTCCGTGACCGCGCAAACGTTGTCATGCACTTTGAGGGCAACTCCTCTGAGCCCGATTTCAATCAGGCCCGCATGATCTCCTCTCATATCTGCGATGCGTATCGTGCCGGTGAGCTTGACCGTGTCGAGCTTGTCTACCACCACGCCAAGAACCGCGTGGATCAGGAGCTTCGCGTCGAGCATCTGTTGCCGCTCGACCCCGAGATGATCGCTATGGCCCACGGTCCGCGTAAGAACGAGACCGACGCCCCTAAGCGCATCTCGTCCACGTTCGAGTTCGTGCCCTCTCCCGAGCATGTTCTCGGCAAGCTTGTGCCGTCTTATATCCTGACGGTCATCTACCAGGCCCTGATCGATTCGGCGGCTGCCGAGCAGGGTGCACGCCGCAAGGCTATGCACTCCGCGACGGAAAACGCCACCGCGATCATCTCGACCCTTACCCGCACGTATAGTCGCGTGCGCCAGGCTTCGATCACGACCGAGATTAACGAGATCGTCGGCGGAGCCTCAGCATTGGAGGAACAGTAATGGCTAATAACACCGTAAAGCTTGCGGTCGAGGAAGCCACCAAGAAGACGACTGCCGGTGATGGTCGCATCGTGCGAATCATCGGCCCTGTCGTCGACGTCAAGTTTGACGGCGCGGTGCCCCCGATCTACAACGCGCTCACGGTCGAGGCCGAGACCCCGATCGGTCACCTGAGCACGATCCTCGAGGTCGAGAGCCAGCTTCCGGGCGGCGTCGTCCGCACGGTCGCCATGTCCTCGACCGACGGCCTGCAGCGCGGCCTCATCGCCACCGATACCGGTGAGCCCATGAAGATGCCCGTTGGCCCCAAGACGCTTGGCCGAATTTGGAACGTTATGGGCAAGCCCGTCGACGGCAAGCCCATGCCCGAGGTGGAGGAGTTCTACCCCATCCACCATGCAGCGCCCCGTTTCGACGAGCTCACCACCAAGACCGAGATCTTCGAGACCGGCATCAAGGCCGTCGACCTGCTCGAGCCCTACATCCGTGGCGGCAAGACAGGCCTGTTCGGCGGCGCCGGCGTCGGCAAGACCGTTCTGATTCAGGAGCTCATCAACAACCTCGCCCAGGAGCACGGCGGCACCTCGGTGTTCACCGGCGTCGGCGAGCGTACCCGCGAGGGCACCGACCTGTTCCTCGAGATGAGCGAGTCTGGCGTTATCGACAAGACCTGCTTGGTCTATGGTCAGATGAACGAGCCGCCCGGAGCGCGTCTGCGCATCGGTCTGGCCGGCCTTACCACCGCTGAGTACTTCCGCGATCGCGGCCAGGACGTTCTGCTGTTCATCGACAACATCTTCCGCTTCTCCCAGGCCGGTTCCGAGGTTTCCGCACTGCTGGGCCGTATGCCGTCCGCCGTTGGTTACCAGCCCACGCTGGCAACCGAGATGGGCGACCTCCAGGAGCGCATTACTTCGACCAAGACGGGTTCCATTACCTCCGTCCAGGCTGTCTACGTCCCCGCAGACGACCTGACCGACCCGGCGCCTGCCACGACGTTTACGCACCTCGACGCCACCACGGTTCTTTCGCGTAGCATTTCGTCGCTCGGCCTGTTCCCGGCTATCGACCCGCTCGCATCTTCCTCCGACGCTCTCGATCCCTCGATCGTCGGCGAGGAGCACTACCGTGTCGCCGTCAAGGTCCAGGAGCTCCTGCAGGAGTACTCCGACCTTCAGGACATCATCGCCATTCTGGGTATGGACGAGCTGTCCGAGGAGCAGCGCCTTACGGTCAACCGTGCCCGTAAGATTCAGCAGTTCCTCTCACAGTCCTTCCACGTCGCCGAGAAGTTCACCGGTAACCCCGGTGTCTACGTCCGCGTCGAGGATACCGTCCGCTCTTTTGCCGAGATTGTCGACGGCAAGGCCGATGACCTGCCCGAGCAGGCTTTCCGCTATGCTTCCACGATTGAGGACGTGCGCGAGCGCGCCCGCAAGATGGGGGAGAAGTAGGTTATGCGTATCCGCATCGTGTGCCCCGTGAGCTGCGCCTATGAGGGCGACGCTGCGTTTGTGTCGATTCCGTCCACGGATGGCGAGTTTGGCGTCCTGCCTGCTCACTCCAGCGAGATCTGCACGATCGACCGCGGTTACGTTCGCGTTTCCGATAAGGCCATGGGCACTGTCGACCACACGTTTGCCGTGGCCGGCGGCTATGCCCAGGTTGCGGACGATGTCGTGACCGTTCTCGCCGAGCGCGCTTGCGATTTGGCGACCGTCGATGCCGACAAGCTTAAAGCTGATATTCAAGGTTTTGAAGAGAAGCTGGGTAATTTGTCGGAGGATGATGCACGCCGCGCCTACCTCTATAATGAAATCGCATGGTGTAAGCTCAAGCTTGCCCAATAGTCAAACGATTTAGCGTTCGACCATTTGCGAACACATCATGCCCGGGATGGCCCAGCCACCCCGGGCATGCTTTTTGAAAGGGTAGACCTTGGATATTATCCGCGTTGAGGGTGGCCACGCCATCGGAGGCTCCGTGCCCGTCTCGGGTGCTAAGAACTCCGCGCTCAAACTCATGGCGGCAACGCTTCTGGCGCCGGGCAAGACGACGCTGCAGAACGTGCCCGATATTTCCGATGTCCACGTGATGGGCAAGGTGCTCAAGGGCATGGGCGCTACGATCGATGTTCTCGACGAGCACACGCTCGAGATCGATACCTCTCAGGTCGATTCTTGGGAGGCCCCCTACGAGCTCGTTGCCAAGATGCGTGCTTCCACCGCCGTCATGGGACCCCTGCTGGGCCGCTTCCATCGCGCCAAGATTGCCATGCCGGGCGGCTGCAACCTGGGTGCTCGCAAGATCGACATGCACATTCTGGGTCTCGAGGCCCTGGGCGTTGAGTTCGATACCGCCCACGGTTACATCAACGCTAATGCGCCCCAAGGTCTGCGCGGTACCACCGTCACGCTCGAGTTCGCCAGCGTCGGTGCGACCGAGAACCTCATCATGGCCTCTGTGCGCGCACAGGGCACCACGGTTATCGACAATGCCGCCCGCGAGCCCGAGATCGTCGATCTCGCTAACATGCTCAACGAGATGGGCGCCAAGATTGTTGGCGCCGGTACGCCCGTCGTGACTATCGAAGGCGTGGAAGAGCTCCATCCCGTTACCCATCGCGTGGTGGGCGACCGCATCGAGGCCGGTACCTTTATCGTTGCCGGTGCGTTGATGGCCGACGATCGCGGTGTCGATGTCACGGGCTTTTGCCCCATTCACTTGGGCATGGTGCTCAAGAAGATGGAGCTCATGGGTATCGACTGCGAGCGCGTCGAGGATGGCGTCCATGTGAACCGTGCCGAGCGTATCAAGCCGGTCGACATCCAGACGCTTCCGTTCCCCGGTTTCCCGACCGACATGCAGGCGCAGATTATGGTGCTCTCCGCCCTTGCCGACGGTAGTTCCGTTATTACCGAAAACATCTTCGAGAATCGCTTTATGTTTGCCTCTGAGCTGGTGCGCATGGGTGCCGACATTCGCATCGAGAGCCATCATGCCATGATTCATGGCGTCAAGGGCTTCTCGGGTGCACAGGTTACCTCGCCCGATCTGCGCGGCGGAGCGGCCCTCGTCATAGCGGGCTTGATCGCCGACGGGACGACCGAGGTTTCGGCTATCCATCACATCAAGCGCGGCTACGAGCAGTTTGTCGAAAAGCTGCAGGCGCTCGGCGCGCATGTCGAGCATGCTACCGTCCCCGATCCCGTCATCTACTAATACAGGTTGCCTATGTTTAATAAAAAGCCCCTCGCGGATACCACCACCCGAAGACCCTCAACTGGTGCGCAGGCCAAGATCTACAGTCGCGATAACGTGGCTCGCTATTCCGAGCGAGCTCGCCAACGTCGTCGTAGCCATACGATTCGTCACGTCGCGCTCATTGTCGTGCTTGGCGTGCTGCTGAGTGCCACTACCGCTGCCGGCCTGTGGTTTGCCACCATTATGGGCAAGCTCGGCGATTCTAATGTCATTACCGACAATCTGCGTCGGGTTCTGGTTGACACCGATGAGGCAAAGGATCCGTTCTACGTGCTGCTTCTTGGCACCGACGGCCGTCCGGGCGAGGATACGTATCGTGCCGACTCGATTATCCTGGCACGCATCGACCCCACGCAAAAGCAGGCGACGCTCATTTCCGTTCCGCGCGACACCAAGGTCGAGTACAAGGGCGAGACCATGAAGATCAACGCCTGCCATACCGTTGGCGGCGCCGAGGCCATGGTCGAGGCGGTCAACGAGCTGTGCGGTGTTCAGATTTCCCACTATGCCGAGGTCAGCTTCGACGGTATGCAGGCGCTGATTGATTCGGTTGGCGGTATCGACATTAACGCAACCGATGATGTTGACGATCCCGAGCACCTGGATATTAAGATTACCGCTGGCCAGCAGCATATGGACGGTGCCACCGCCCTTACCTATGCCCGCTGCCGCTACACCTATGCCGACGGCGATTACACGCGCATGCGCCACCAGCGTCAGGTGCTTGGCGCCCTTGCCAACCAGATTCTCAATAACTTCGATGCCACGAAGATTTTTGGCCTGGTTAATTCGCTGTCCGATATGCTCGTAACCGATATGAGCGTTCAGGATATCGTGGCTACGGTCAATGCCATGCGCGGTATGGATGTCGACGGTATCTACTCGGCCAACCTGCCCTCGTACGCCGACGACAGCACCATGATCGACGGCGTGAGCTATGTCTTTGTCTACGAAGACGAGCTTAAGGAAATGATGGAGCGCGTCGATGCTGGCAAGGATCCCAAGGGTCCCAACACCATGGGTCTTTCCGACGGTTCCAGCTCTACGATCGGCGACCTGAACAACAACACGTCTGACGATTACGCAAACGGTACCGCAACCTCATCGGTCAGCTCTGACGATTCTGATGACTCAAGCGATTCGAGCGATTCGGACTACTACGAAGAGCCCACCGGCGACGGCAACGGCTACGAAGCCAATTATTAGGGTTACGCGGGCTTACCAGCCCGCGTAACCAGTTGACGCTGCAAACCCGCCAGAGCGGCAATCTGCCTTTCAACTTCGGCGGCATGATCAAAAGATCAATGCCGCCTCGTTTCAAGGCACCTTGCTCGCTCTGGCGGGTTTTCGCTCATATGACCCAATCCGCTGTCAAGAGCCACAATGGCCCCGCCGACCGC
>JAJWXI010000197.1 GCA_021641225.1 Collinsella aerofaciens
TGCACGTAGTTTGCAAGGCCGTTGAACGTCTCGGGCGTGAGCAGATCGAACGCCGTGGTGGTGCTGATTGCGGTCGCTTTCTTAAAGGAATTGAGCGCAATCATGAACACGGGGTAGATCCATGCGAGCGACAGAATCGTAAAGAAGATCGAGAGCGCGCGGTTGATAGCCTTATCGCGTTTCATTACTGCTGCACCTCCTTGGACCTCGTGGCCTTAAGCTGGATCATAGAAATAGCGACAACCAGGATGCAGAAGATAACTGCCTTGGCCTGACCGATGCCCTGCCATGCGATACCGGCACGCGAATAGAACGTGTTGTAGATGTTCAGGGCGAGCATCTCGGTGGAGTGCGCCGGGGCGCCACCGGTAAGGGCGAGGTTCTGGTCGAACAGCTTAAAGCCGTTGGTGATGGACAGGAACAGGCAGATGGTGATGGTCGGCATCAGGTTGGGGATCTTAACCTTCCAAAACGTCTGCCATGCCGTAGCGCCGTCGACCTTGGCGGCCTCGATGTAATCAGACGGAATGGACTGCAGACCGGCGATGTAGATGATCATCATGTAGCCGACCTGTTGCCACAGGGTCAGGATGATAAGGCCCCAGAAGCCAGCGGCGGAGTTGAGGGCGATAAGCTGGGCACCCACGTTGGAGAGCAGGCAGTTGATCAGAATCTGCCAAATGTAACCCAGTACAATGCCGCCAATCAGGTTAGGCATAAAGAAAATCGTACGGAAGATGTTGGTGCCCTTGAGCGCCTTGCGGGTGAGCGCCTGCGCAATGGCCAGCGCGATCACGTTGATGAGCACCGTCGACAGGAAGGCAAACGCCACGGTAAAGAAGAACGACGTGGAGAACTGCGGGTCGGTCAGTGCGCGCACGTAGTTCTCGATACCGACAAAGTGCGCGTTATTGATGGTAATAAACTGGCAGAACGAGAGATAGAAACCCTGGATAAAGGGAATCACGAACCCGATCATAAACGCCAGGCACGTGGGCAGCATAAAGAGCGGCCACCAGCGCTTGAGTGCTTTGCCCATAGAAGGGTCCTTTCAATATGCAGGGGGCGGGCAAACCTGCGTCTGCCCGCCCCCTGTCGCTAATCAGATAGCTTGGGCAGCAACTGCTTACTCGGAAGCAGCCTTCTCGGTCTTCCAGCCATCGACGAAGGCGTTCTTGACGCCGTCCCACTTGGTGTTGTCGGCAGCATAGGCGATCAGAGCCTGCTTGAGGTTCTTCTTCCACTCCTCGGAGGGGATGTAAACGAAGTCCCAAGCGACGGTCTTCTTGCCGTCCTTGGCCATAGCAACGGCCTGCTGAGAGAAGACGTTGGTGGTCTCCTTAGCGCTCTTGAACGGGGCGGTCAGACCCATCTTGTCAGCGATGATGCTGGTGGCGGTGTCAGAAGTGACGCACCAATACATGAAGTCCTCGGTGGCCTTCTGGGCATCCTCGGAAGCCTGGGAGCTCACGCACCAGTAGTTCTCGCCGCCGGAGCACAGGCCCTGGTTCTCCTCGCCGTCGACGCCGATGTAGATCGGCAGCATGCCGAGCTGATCGTCGGTCATACCGGCCTTGGTGAGGTCGGCGTAGGCCCAAGAGCCGTTCTGGTAGAAGACGGCCTTGCCGGTTGCGAACTCGTTGGTGGCGTCGTCACCGGTCTTGGAGGCGAGCTGCGAAGGATCGCAGGTGGAGTCGGTGATGTACAGGTCGAAGATCTGCTTAAAGTTGTCGAGATACTCGCCCTTGATCTCGTCGTCCTCCTGGTTGTGCTCCTTCTCGAACTCGTAGTAGAGCGGGAGGTTGGCGAGGTGGGTGGTGTAGCGCCAGCTGGAGGAGTCATCCATGCCGGCGGAAGTGAAGGCACCGTCAACGCCGAGCTCGTCCTTGCGGGCCTGGATGTCATCGGCGCAAGCCTTCAGCTTGTCGAAGGAGTTGATGTCCTCGGCCTTGTAGCCAGCCTTCTCGAGGAGCTCCTTGTTGTAGATGATGCCGTAGCTCTCCTGAACCCAGTCGATACCCAGATCCTTGCCGTCGGACTGCAGAGCCAGGGAGTCGTCGATGAGCTCGCCGCGGAGCTTGGTGTCGGAAAGATCGGCGCAGTAGTCCTTCCAGTTCTTAAGGCCGGTGGGGCCGTTGACCTGGAACAGCGTCGGAGCGGAGCTCTTGGACATCTCGGACTTGAGCTTCTCCTCGTAGGTGTTGGAGGCGGCGGTCACGATCTTGACCTCGACGCCCTTCTCCTTCTTGTACGCCTTGGCGATCTCCTTCCACTCCTTGTCGACCTCGGGCTTGAACTGGAGGAAGTAGACCTCGGCAGCGTCACCAGAAGCAGAGGAGCCGGAGCCGGCAGAACCACCGCAGCCCACGAGACCCAGACCAAGAACCGCAGCCGCGGAACCAGCAAAGCCCAGGAACTGCCTTCTGCTCATTTCGTTCTTCATTACAATCCACCCTTTCACACCGTGGCGGCACCCTTTGCCGCCGCCTTCGGAGATTGGCTCGGGGACTTTGCCCCTTTTGCTGATTTGTACAATACGCTATTTGGCTAGTTGTTTGAACAAGTATTACTAGAGCGGTAGAAAAACTTCGGTGAACGGTAATTTCAACTTGATACTTGACAAGTTTTGTATAAACAATTATTTGTTATCGAATGCAGAGAAAACGCCCGGTCAAGCCGATGCATCGTCGGTTTGACCGGGCGTTTTCTCTTTGAGGGCATGAGTCTCGTCAGGCTGCGAGCTAGCCGGCTATCGCTTGGAGTTGACGCGGTAGTGGAAGATCTCGGGATGCGTGCGGGCATGCGTGACCTCGAACAAGATGCCGTCCGAAGTGTACGACTGGCTCTCCATGACGGCGACACAGTTGTACTTGCCAAGGTCCAAGTAGCTGCAGTCCTCATCGTTGGCAAGCTCGACGCTCACCGTACGGCGGCTCGCCATCACTTTGACGCCACGCTTGTGCTCCAGATAGTCGTAGATAGAGCTTGCCGCAATCTCGGGGGTCAGGCCCTTGGCGATCGGCTCCAAAAAGTAGCCATGGTCCACCTGGCGCGCGCTGCCGTTGAGGCTTCGGACACGCACTACACGAATCAGCTCCTCGCCCACCTTAAAGCCTAGGCGACGAGAAAGTTGCTCCGTGCAAATCAAATGTTCAAAAGACTTGACCTCGG